>VSNH01000129.1 GCA_009774215.1 Lachnospiraceae bacterium | reverse complement strand
CGCGTGGGCGCGGAGATGTTTAAAAGAGACAGGTATATACAAGCTCATATTTGGAGTGATAGGGAATCGGCGTGTCAAGAAAAAATACTTGACACGCCGATTCCCGTGTTGTAAAATGCAAAAGTCGGCGGTCGTCTGCCATATATTTCATCGGTGCGCAGCCCTGGCAAAGCCGGTACAGAAACGGCGCAGAAGTGGTGGAAACATGGAAAAGATCGTAGAACAAGGTTTATTGTATGATTTCTATGGGGAGCTGTTAAACGCGCACCAGCGGGAGATTTACGAGAGCGTAGTGTATGAGAATCTTTCTCTGGGAGAGATCGCGGAGGCGAGAGGAATCAGCAGGCAGGCGGTACACGATATCGTGAAGCGATGCGATAAGACGCTTCTCGGATACGAGGCGAAGCTGAAGCTGGTAGCCAGATTCGAGAGCATTAAGGAAAAGATATCGCAGATCAACTGTCTTTCCGAGCAGTACGAGAGCGGGGAGCTGACAGATGCGGCCGCCTATGGTTCACAGATCAGGGAATTGTCGGCAAGGATAATGCAGGAATTGTAGTTTTGGGTGCGGCAGATCCGTATCCCCAAAATGGCTTTTTAAAACAGACGAGTCGCTGTATTTGGCAGAAAGGCGTAAGATCAGATGGCGTTTGAGAGTCTGACAGATAAACTGCAGAATGTGTTTAAAAACCTGAGAAGCAAGGGACGCCTGACCGAAGAGGATGTGAAAACAGCCTTGAAAGAGGTTAAGATGGCGCTTCTCGAGGCGGACGTCAACTTCAAAGTGGTCAAACAGTTTGTGAAATCCGTGGAGGAGCGGGCTGTGGGCGCGGATGTGCTGAACGGCTTAAATCCCGGACAGATGGTTATTAAGATCGTGAACGAGGAAATGGTGTCTCTGATGGGCTCCGAAACGACAGAGATCACCATGCAGCCGGGAAAGGCGGTCACGGTCATTATGATGTGCGGTCTGCAGGGTGCGGGTAAAACCACTACCACGGCCAAGATTGCGGGAAAGATGAAACTAAAGGGGAAAAAGCCTCTCCTTGTGGCCTGCGACGTGTATCGTCCCGCGGCCATCAAGCAGTTACAGGTAAACGGCGAGAAGCAGCAGGTGGACGTCTTCTCCATGGGAGAAAACCATAAGCCGGTCAATATCGCGAAAGCGGCGATCGAGCACGCGCAGAAAAATGGCCATAACGTGGTGATTTTAGATACGGCAGGCCGTCTGCATATAGACGAAGAGATGATGGCGGAGCTGATTGAGATTAAGGAAAATGTGGATGTACACCAGACCCTTCTGGTGGTGGATGCCATGACCGGTCAGGACGCTGTCAACGTGGCGAAGGACTTTGACGAAAAGGTTGGCGTAGACGGTGTGATCCTGTCCAAGATGGACGGCGATTCCAGAGGCGGTGCGGCTCTTTCCATCAAGGCTGTCACGGGTAAGCCGATTCTCTTTATCGGTATGGGAGAGAAGCTTTCCGATCTGGAGCAGTTTTACCCGGATCGTATGGCGAATCGGATTTTGGGCATGGGAGATGTGCTCACGCTGATCGAGAAGGCGCAGCAGAATCTTGACATAGACGAGGACAAGGAAAAAGAAATGGCTGCCCGCATGAAGAAGGGCAAGTTTGATTTTGAGGATTATCTGGAGAGCATGAAACAGATGCGCAACATGGGCGGGCTTTCCGGGATCTTGAGCATGATGCCCGGCATGGGAAAGCAGATGGCGGATATTGAATCAGCGGTGGATGAAAAACAACTTGCCCGTATGGAGGCGATTGTCTTAAGTATGACGCCGGAGGAGCGGCAGAATCCCAAGCTCCTAAATCCCGGCAGAAAAGGACGCATTGCCAAGGGAGCCGGGGTGGATATTGCGGTGGTCAACCGTTTTATCAAACAGTTTGAGCAGTCGCAGAAGATGATGAAGCAGATTCCCGGCATGATGGGCGGCAAGAAAGGACGCGGTATGTTCGGCGGTTTAGGCGGTATGAAATTCCCATTTTAGGGTTTCAAAATAAAACAAAACAATTATTTTTACAGGAGGCAAAAGAAATGGCAGTTAAAATCAGATTAAGAAGAATGGGTCAGAAGAAGCATCCTTTCTACAGGATTGTGGTAGCGGATTCCAGATCCCCCAGAGACGGCAGATGTATCGCGGAGATCGGCACTTACGATCCCAACACGGATCCCAGCACCTACAAGGTAAATGAGGAGGAGGCGAAGAAGTGGCTCGAAAGCGGCGCGCAGCCCACGGAGATCGTGAGCAGAATCTTCAAGACGGTGGGTGTGACAAAGTAGGAGCGTTTGCGTAACTGTTCAACTCAGGTCGAAGCGCTTGCCGCTGGGACCGTAAGAATATGATTCAGAAATTTCAGGTCACTTTTGGAGGTGGGCTATGAAGGAATTGGTTGAAGTGATCGCAAAAGCTCTTGTGGAAAACCCGGACGAAGTGGTGGTGACACAGAAGGAGGAAGGTAAGAACATTACCGTGGAACTCCATGTGGCGCCCTCCGATATGGGAAAGGTTATTGGCAAGCAGGGACGTATCGCTAAGGCGATCCGCTCCGTTGTCAAGGCGGCGTCATCTAAGGATAATAAGAGAGTGGATGTAGAGATCATCTGACAAAAGGACCCCACGGATTTCCCGGTGGGGTCTTTGTATCAGAAAAACAGACAGGGAGTAAATGGATTTGGGAACAGAGAAAAACGACGAACTGCAGGTGGGCGTGATCACACAGACTCACGGCATCCGTGGGGAGGTAAAGGTATTTCCCACCACGGACGACGCGAACCGTTTTAAGAAGCTGAAAGAGGTTATTCTGGACACAGGGAGGGAACGCCTTGAGATGGAGATCGAGGGCGTCAAGTTCTTTAAGCAGTTTGTGATCCTGAAATTTAAGGGATATGATTCCATCAACGACGTGGAGAAATATAAACAGGGAAAGCTTCTGGTCACCCGCGACAAGGCAGTCAGACTGCAGAAAGATGAGTATTTTGTAGCGGACATGATCGGTATGCGGGTCGTTACGGACACAGGGGAGGATTTCGGGATTTTGAAGGAAGTGCTCGCGACCGGCGCAAACGATGTCTATGTGGTTAGTCGGGAAGACGGAAAAGAAGTGCTGCTTCCTGCCATCAAAGAGTGTATTAAAACCATGGACATGGACGGGCATGTGATGGAAATTCACGTGATGGACGGGTTGCTGTAAACATTGATTTGATAAAGGGTGGATAAAGCGGCAGGCGCGTTTTTGGAAATGGCGCTGGCGCATGGCAGCCGCTTTGGAGGAATGCAATGATAAATTTCCACATACTGACGCTTTTTCCCGAAATGGTCATGCAGGGACTGCATACAAGTATTCTCGGCAGGGCGGCGGCGCGGGGTGACATATCCATAGAAGCGGTCAACATCCGGGATTTTACAACCGACAAGCATGGCAGGGTAGATGACTACACCTACGGCGGCGGCGCGGGGATGCTGATGCAGGCCCAGCCGGTCTATGACGCGTATCAGTCCGTGATTGACCGAATTGATCCAAATAAACCGCGGCGCGTGATTTATGTCACGCCGCAGGGTCAGCCTTTTCATCAGGCGACGGCGAAGGCGCTTTCCGAAGAGGAGGAGTTGATCTTTCTTTGCGGCCACTATGAGGGGATCGACGAGCGGGTGCTGGAGGAGATTGTCACGGACGAGATATCCCTGGGGGACTATGTACTTACGGGGGGAGAACTGGCGGCTATGGTGATGGTGGATGCCATCGCCAGACTGGTGCCGGGCGTCCTTCACAACGGGGAGTCTGCGGAGACGGAGTCTTTCGGGGACGGGCTTTTGGAATATCCGCAGTATTCCAGACCGGAGATCTGGCACGGGAAGCGGGTGCCGGAGATTCTGCTCTCGGGCGATCACGCGAAGGTGGACGCATGGAGGATGGAGCAGGCGCTTGCCCGGACAAAGGAGAGACGGCCCGATCTCTATGAGAAATATAGGGAGGCGCATCCGCCGGTGGAGAAGAAGCGGCGGAAGTGACGGGCTGGGCCGGGGAGACCTGTTAAGATAAAAAATCCCTTGCATTTGCGCTTGTTGTATGGTAAATTATAAATGTTGTGAAGAAGGATGGTCCTCTGTTACAGACGTATTAAGAACATCCGGAGCATATCAGGAGGAGAATTATGAACGACATCATCAGAGAAATTGAAGCAGAACAGTTAAAAGAGAATTTGAGCGACTTCCATGTGGGTGACACCGTTAAGGTGTACGGCAAGATCAAGGAGGGTAACCGCGAGAGAATCCAGGTGTTTGAGGGCACCGTTTTAAAGATTCAGGGCGGCGGCAACAGAACGACTTTTACGGTGCGCAAGGTATCTAACGGCGTAGGCGTTGAGAAAACCTGGCCCATGCATTCCCCGAATGTGGAGAAAGTTGAAGTTGTCAGAAGAGGTAAGGTGAGACGTGCTAAACTGAATTACCTGAGAGATCGCGTCGGCAAGAAAGCTAAGGTAAAAGAACTGGTTAAATAAGCGAAAGTGATGATGGAGCAGATACCTCAGAGTGATTCGGGGTATCTGCTTATTATTTCCGCGATAAGCATTTCGAGTCTGCTTATCGTGCAGAGTCAGAAGATAGCGGAGTGCACAGAATGGCGAGAAGAAAAGGCTTAACCTTTTATCAGAAAAAGAAAAGGCTTGATCCGAGACTCTTAAAGGATGCGGTGGAGTTGCTTGTGGGCGGCGCGGTCGCCGTTTTTCTTGCTTTTGTCCTTATCTTTTCCGTGGGGATGCGCACCAGTGTGATCGGCGATTCCATGGAGCCCGCGCTGCACAACGGACAGGAAATTCTGATGAATCGGATTCTTTACCGTATCTCTACGCCAAAACGCGGTGACGTGGTTGTCTTTTTGCCAAACAATAACAAAAATTCCCATTATTACGTGAAACGCGTGGTGGGTCTGCCGGGTGAGACGGTGCAGATCAGAGAGGGAAATGTGTACATAGACGGCGTGATCCTTGCGGAGAACGAGCAGTTTGACAAGATCATAGACCCGGGCATTGCGCTAAACGAGGTGCTCCTTTCGGGGGATGAGTTTTTTGTGCTG
Source organism: Lachnospiraceae bacterium (assembly GCA_009774215.1). Classification (GTDB taxonomy): domain Bacteria; phylum Bacillota; class Clostridia; order Lachnospirales; family Lachnospiraceae; genus UBA3282. Next base: position 4,282 of record VSNH01000129.1, on the reverse strand, counting down.
GGAGATAACCGTAACAGCAGCGAGGACAGCCGCTCAGGCAATATCGGGGCTGTCAAAAAAGATACGATTGTCGGCAAGGCGTGGTTCCACATGGCGGCGGAGGATGAGCCCATGGGGCTGATCGAGTAGAGAGGGCAAGAAATAAAAGTATGAAAAACTGTACTTTTCATGGGGATTTATGTTAAAGGTGACATGGGGGTGCACGTATGAATTATCAGTGGTATCCGGGGCACATGACGAAGGCAAAACGCATGATGCAGGAAAATATCAGTCTCATTGATCTGGTGATCGAGCTGGTGGATGCGAGAGTACCGCTTTCCAGCAGGAACCCGGATATTGATGAGCTGGGAAAGAACAAAGCCCGGCTGATTCTTTTAAACAAATCGGATCTGGCGGATCCGGCAGCAAATAAAAGCTGGATGGCATATTTTAAGGAGCGCGGATTTTATGTGCTGGAGGTCAACGCGAAGACGGGACAGGGGCTTAAGGCGATCCAGCCCATGGTGCAGGAAGCCTGTCGTGAAAAGATCGAGCGGGATAGGAAGCGGGGCATCAAGAACCGTCCTGTCAGAGCGATTGTTGTTGGTATACCAAATGTGGGAAAGTCCACGTTTATCAATTCCTTTGCGGGGAAGGCATGCACGAAGACGGGAAATAAGCCGGGCGTGACGAAGGGGAAGCAGTGGATCAGGCTCAATAAGGAGCTGGAGCTTTTGGATACGCCGGGCATTCTCTGGCCGAAATTTGAGAGCGAGGAAGTGGGAAAGCGGCTTGCCATGATCGGCTCCATGAATGACGAGATTTTGCAGATGACGGAGCTGGCGCAGGAGCTGCTGGTCTATCTGCTTGCGCATTACAGAGAGCCGCTGCTTAGCCGCTACCAGATAGAGGAAACAGGAGATACGCTTACGCCTATACATGCGCTGACGTTTATCTGCGAGACGCGCAAGTGCTATAAAAAAGGGCAGGAGCCGGACTATGAGAAGGCGGCGGCCATCTTGGTGGATGATTTCAGAAACGGCAGGATCGGAAGAATTACGCTGGAAATATGTGAGGAAAAGCAGGAGGAAGAGTAAAAGTGAAGAAAGTGCTGCGTGAGATTTTAAATACCAGTCTGTATCTGCTGGGGGTGCTGTGTCTCGTTTATCTGGTGATTCACTTTGTGGGGCAGCGGACACAGGTGCAGGGAAGCTCCATGGAGCCGACGCTCAGTACGGAGGACAATCTGATTGTGGATAAACTGAGCTACCGTTTCCATGACCCGGAGCGCTATGACATCATTGTTTTTCCTTTTTTGCGGCAGGAGGAAACCTTCTACATCAAGCGGATCATCGGACTGCCGGGCGAGACGGTGCAGATCGACGAGGAGGGAAACATCTACGTGGACGGCAAGGTGCTGGAGGAATCCTATGGCAAGGAAGTGATCGTCAACCCCGGCCGGGCGTATGAGCCCATCACGTTGGGAAAGGACGAATACTTTGTGCTGGGGGACAACAGAAACAACAGCACCGACGGCAGGGATCCCTCCGTGGGCAACATCAGGAGGGAGAACATCATCGGCCGGGCGTGGCTGCGGATATGGCCTCTTGATAAGTTTGGTTTTGTCAAACACCAATGAAAATAAATTCTGTTCGTATTCTCAGCGTAAAACGCTTCGAAACGGAGGCAAAAATGGCGGAAAGGATCAGTATCATCAGGGGAAAATTGCAGGCGGCGTCTATGGAGGAGCTGCCTGTTTTGTTTTCGGCATATGAATCGGACGAGAGAGCCGGGGTGCAGGCGGAAATTACCAGGGCGAAAAAACGGCTTCTGTCATATGAAAATGAGATAAAAAGAACGCGGGAGCTGATGCGATATGAGAGAGAATACAGCGCATATGCCCATATCTGCGGCATTGACGAGGTGGGCAGAGGCCCTCTCGCCGGTCCGGTGGTGGCGGGGGCGGTTATTTTGCCGAAAGATTGTGATATTTTATATATCAATGATTCTAAGAAACTCTCCGAAAAAAAGAGAGAAGAGTTGTATGAGGTCATTATGGAGAAGGCGGCGGCTGTGGGGCTTGGTTACAGTACGCCGGAGCGGATCGACGAGATCAATATTCTGCAGGCTACTTATGAGGCCATGCGGGAAGCCATCGGGAAATTATCGGTAACGCCTGATATTTTATTAAACGACGCGGTGACCATCCCGGAAGTCAAAATACGTCAGATCCCGATTATAAAAGGGGACGCCAAGAGCATTTCCATCGGCGCGGCAAGTATTGTGGCGAAGGTGACGAGGGACCGGCTGATGGTGCGCTATGACGAGGTTTATCCGGAGTACGGCTTTGCCTCCAACAAGGGATACGGCGCGCAGACGCATATTGACGCGCTGAAAAAATACGGGCCGTGCCCCATTCACAGAAAAACTTTTATCAAAAATTTTTGCGAGGTGTAAGATTGAATCTGGGAAGTATCTTTAAAAAGGAAAATCAGCGGGTAAGTGCGAACGACACCGTAAAAGTATCGGATTCCATGGGTAAGGGCGAGCGGCTCAGACATCTGCAGAACGAGGTGCGGGCTCTGAAGCCGGGACAGACGCTGCAGGGTACGGTGGTGAGCCGGGACGGCAATTCCGTGCAGATTGAGCTGGCACAGGATTTCTCCATCAACGCCAAGATTGACAAGAGTGTGAATCTGGCTCTGGGGCAGATGATGAGCTTTGAGGTCAAGGCAAACAGCAGTTCCTTTATGTCCCTTGCGCCGCTCTATACCAATACGGCAAACACGGCGACGATTCTGCGTGCGCTGGCGGCTGCGGGATTGCCGGAAACGGCGGAAAATATAGAGATGGTGGCCACGATGATGGAGGAGGGAATGCCCATCGACAAGGAGTCGATTCTCAATATGAGCAGGCTTATTCTCGAGTTTCCCGGGAAAAATCCCACCTCCATCATACAGATGACGAGGCTCGAGCTGCCGGTGACGGAGGCGAATATTGAGCAGTTTGAGCAGTATAAGGCGGCGCACCACCAGATTCTGGGCAGCGCGGAGACGATTATGGAGGAGCTGCCAAAAGCGTTTACAGAGCTGATAAGCAGCGGCCAGGGAGAAAAGGCTTACGCCTTTTATCAGGCGGTGATCGACATCTTTACGGAGGACGGAGCAGGTGAGGACGGCATGGTCACCGTACAGCGGCAGGGGGAAGCGGATGCGGCACAGACGGTCTCCGGTGAGGCGGCAGGGACAGAGAGCGCGGGCGGCAGCGGCGCGGCACAGAGTACGACTGCTGCGGTGCTGACAGGACAGATGGAGCTGCCGGAGGGTGCGGCGTCGAAGGAACAGTCCGCAGGCGTGCCGGTGGAGGAACTGCCGCAGGCGGGGGCGAAAGAAGATGGCCGATCTCCGGCACTGAGTCAGGAACAGTGGCAGCGGCTGGGCGATGTGCTTAAGGAGCTTGGCATGAATGAGGAGACGGCGGCGCAGGTAAAGAACGGCCAGCTTCCGACGAAGGATGTGCTGCAGCTTGTCAGACAGCTTTTGTCGAAGACGCCTCGCGGGGACGTGCCGGAGCAGGCTTTGCAGAGACTGCTTGGCGGAAAAGAATTTCAGGCGTTATTGAAAGAACAGATCGGCCGCCAATGGATGATAGAGCCGCAGGATGTGGCGGACAAAAAGCAGGTGGAGCAGCTTTACGAGCGGATCAGAGAGCAGACGGCACGGCTTTCCCAGGCTCTGGAGGCAGCGGGAAAGGGCGATGCGCCCGTGGCGAGAAGCGTGCAGAATCTGCAGAGCAATGTGGATTTTATGAATCAGATGAACCATCTATATACCTATGTGCAGTTACCCTTAAAGATGCTGGGAAACAATGCCCACGGTGATCTCTATGTCTATACCAACAAAAAGAATCTGGCGGCAAGGGACGGGCAGGTGAGCGCTCTGCTGCATCTGGATATGGAGCATTTGGGCCCCCTTGACGTCTATGTGACGATGAAGGATAAGCAGGTGGCGACAAACTTTACGGTGGCGGATGAAAGTGTTCTGGATTTGATCGAAAAAAATATAGAGATTCTGAACAAGAGGCTGGAAGGCAGGGGGTATTCTCTGAAAGCGCAGATGCACGTGAAGGAGGACGACGGGGAAGAGGAGGATTCTTCCATTATGCAGACGCTGCTGAGCCAGCAGAAAAATATTTCGGTGCTCAGCAGGACGTCATTCGACATGAGGGCCTAGTGCTCCATTTACCAATTAACTATCCTTTTTTGCTTGCCAGCATTCCCTTCTACTGCGTTGTTTTCGGTCAA
>VSNH01000128.1 GCA_009774215.1 Lachnospiraceae bacterium | reverse complement strand
CCCCCCCCCCCCCCCCACCCCCCCCAAAACCCCAACACTCAGAAAATGTTACGATTATCGAACGGCAGGTAAACGGAGAGGGTGGTCTGCTTACCATGGAAAGCCCGGTGTATTACTGCATCAGCTCAGGAAGCACGGATTCGCCGAAATATGTGCCGATTATCGAGAAGGATATTCTGAAACAGAAGTTTTACTGGTGTGATCTGATCCGCGAGACGATTCGCAGACAGATGCTGGACGTGTCGGACGAAACATTGTTTGGAAAGATTTTTCAGATTGGCGAGTTCCGCAGGGATTTTATGCCGGACGGCACCATGAGCGGTGTGAGAGCCGGAGCGCTGCATCGTTATCTGGAATCGAAGGGCGAATTAGATTTAAACTGTTATACGGCGCCGGAGGCGGTGCTGTTTCCGAAAAATACGCTGGAGGATCTGCTCTATGTGAAGCTGCGCTTTGCGCTTGCGTGCGGGGATGTGACGGCGATACATGGTGTTTTTGTCAATCGCGTTGTGGGTATGCTGAGATATGTGGTGGAAAATTGGGATGCCTTTTTGAATGACATTGAAACGGGAGAGATCAGCGACTGCTTTCTGGTGAGCCATGAATGGGAGGTTTATCTGAAGGAGCATCTGCCGGCAGATCCGAAGAGGGCGGCACAACTTCGCGCCATCCCGCGTGAGGGGCTGGAAAACGGGCTGGTAAAGAAAATTTGGCCGAAAATCAGATATGGGCAGTTGATCGGCGGCAGTATGTTTAAGCCTTATATGGATAAGCTCTCGACTTACGTGGGCGATATGCCGATTCATTATTTTACATATGCGGCATCGGAAGGGTGTTTTGGCATTGCCAGAGGCGTCAACGAGGAGGATGCTTATTATACGCTTCTGCCGGATACCTGTTTTTATGAATTTGTTCCGGAAACAGGAGAGGGAGAAAAGATTTATACGATACGTGACGTGGAAGTGGGCTCCAAGTATGAGCTTTTGATTACAACTTTTTCGGGTGCTTATCGCTACGCGATCGGGGATGTGGTGGAGGTAGTCGGCTTTGAGGGACAGGCGCCGATCGTGCGGGTCTGCTATCGAAAAAGTCAGGTCATCAATATCGCGGATGAAAAGATGAATGTGCGTCAGTTGGAGAATGCGATGCGTAAGTTCCAGAGAAGGGCGGAGTGTGCTGCGGAGGGATTTTGTGTGGACGGCGATTACGCGAAGCAGAGACCGCGCTATATGCTCTATTTGGAGCTGGCGGAAGGGACACTGCCGGAGAATGCGGAGGCAATTCTGGACGAATGCCTGATGGAGAGCTGCTTTGGCTACAAGAGAGACAGGGAGCTTGCAGAGCTTGACCGGGTGAAGATCCAGATGATTCCGCGGGGCGGATTCAAGGCTTACGGAAGGTTTATGGCGAAGCTGGGGCACAGCAAGGAGCAGGATAAACCGCTGCGCGTTTTGGTAACGGAAGAGCAGAAGGCGTTTTTCGGGGGCGCGCTGATGGCGTAAGGTTTACGGGTGTGATGCGCGGCGTGCGGACAAAAGCGGGGGAAGTGTCGGCTGATAGAAGGCCTTTGCGGATAGCGGCTGTTGTGAGGAAATGCTATGAGTGATAATAAGACGGTTTTGCCGGGAGCCTTTGCAGAGAGGATGCAGAGGCTCCTTGGCGGGGAATATGAAGCCTTTGAGGCAGGTTACAGGCAGGAACGGCAGTACGGGCTCAGACGTAACCTGCTGAAAGGCACGGAAGAAGAATTTGTCAGGGTGATGCCCTTTCCGCTGGAGAAAGTTTTGTGGACGCGGGAAGGGTATTATTATGGTGCGGATGTCCGGCCCGGGCGCCATGTGCTCCACGAAGCGGGGGCTTACTATATTCAGGAGCCGTCCGCTATGGCGGTCGTGGAGGCGCTCGATCCGCAGCCCGGTGAGAAGATACTGGATCTTTGCGCGGCGCCGGGAGGAAAGAGCACGCAGATTGCCGGGCGGATGCAGGGACAAGGCCTGTTGGTTTCCAATGAGATCGTCGGGGAACGGGCGCGCATCCTGTCTCAGAACGTGGAGCGGATGGGCGTGGCGGGGTGCGTTGTCTGCAATGAGAAGCCGGAGCGCATCTCGGCGCTTTTTCCGTCGTTTTTTGACCGCGTTTTGGTGGATGCGCCCTGTTCCGGGGAGGGCATGTTTCGCAAGGAGGAGGCGGCCGTAGAGGAGTGGAGTCCGGAGACAGTACGGATGTGTGCTGAAAGACAGGCGTGGATCTTGGAGGAGGCGGCTAAGACGGTAAAGCCGGGCGGCGTGCTTGTGTATTCCACCTGCACTTTTTCACCGGAGGAAAATGAGGGAACGGTCAGTGCATTTTTGCGGGCACATGAGGAATACAATATAGAGGAGACGGCGTTGGAGGATGTGCTCTCACCGGGACGGGCGGACTGGATTTCACAGCCTGCGGCGGGAATCGGGCATACGCTGCGGCTCTGGCCTCATTTGTTGAGAGGGGAAGGGCATTATATCGCCAGACTGCGGAAACGGGGACAGCGCACAGAAGTTTTTCCCGTACAGAGCGAGCAGGAAGCGGATATGTCAAAAAGCGCACGGCAGAACAGGACGTGGATGTCTGTGGGAAACGGTGTGATTTCGGGACATGCAGAGTGGCAGGTCACAGGAGAGAAAAAGTTATGTAAACTTACTAAAGACTTCCTGCGGGATGAGCTGGAGATCGGCGGTGCGTGGATGGTGCGGCATCCCGGGCGTCTCATTCGCTTCGGGGAGAAGATTTATCTTGTGCCGGAAGAGATGGCTTCCCTTGACGGGATAAAAATTTTGCGGCCGGGGCTGCAGATTTTGACAGAGAAAAAGAATCGCCTTGAGCCCGCTCATGCGCTGGCGCATTCTCTGCTTTCGGGGGACAGTGAGCGTATGTATGGGCTTACGGAGCAGGAGGCGGCGGCTTATCTGCGGGGGGAGAGCCTTGCCTGCGGGGAGCAGAGGGGCTGGACGGTTCTTTCTTATGCGGGATATGCGCTTGGGTTTGGAAAAGCTTCGGGCGGGCAGATGAAGAACCACTACCCGAAAGGGCTGCGGAAATCTTTATAATATGTTACAATTCACACCCACGCCAGATTTCACACCCACTTACGATCATTTGGTGTGAATTGCAACAATTGATGCACACAAAATGCACTAAGAGAAAAGGAAATTCCTTCGGAATTAGCTTTGCATTTTGGCGCCGGCTCCGACACCATGCAGCAAGTGCATGGTGCGGGTGTGAAAAGTAACTATAATATCTTAAAATTTTCTTTATGCCAGATAATGGACTTGCCAAATGATTGCGGCTGGAATATACTAAATGTAGACTTTTACAGGAGATAAACTACTTCATTGTGTATGCTAGCGTAGGGAGTTCTTTCGATGTTATTTTCCAGTGTGGGATTTTTATTTCGGTTTCTGCCGATTTTTATAATTATTTATTTAACGTTTCCTAAATACCGCAATAATGTGCTTCTGATTGGGAGCTTAATCTTCTATGGAGTGGGAGAACCGTATTTCGTTCTGCTGCTTCTTTTATCTGTCATCATAAACTATGGCTGTAGCTGCTATATGTTCTGGGAACCGCGCTCGCCGCAGACGGATCGTAAGGCAAAGACGGCGAGAAGGCGGAAACGGGCACTTGCGCTGGCTGTCGTTTTTGATTTGAGCGTATTGTTTGTGTTCAAATATTGGGACTTCGCCGCGGGCAGCATCAACGCGTTTGCAGGGAAAGGTTTTTTGCCGCTGCTTTCTCTGGCGCTGCCTTTGGGAATCAGCTTTTATACGTTTCAGATGCTTTCTTATCAAATTGACTGCTACCGGGGAACCTTAGACAAGCGAGCAGGATTGATTTCTTTTGCCACCTATGTCTGTATGTTTCCCCAGCTGATCGCCGGGCCAATCGTCCGCTACAGCGAGGTGGCGGAGCGTATGGAGAGCAGGCGGGTGCGGATTCGGGATCTGGAAAATGGTTTGAAGCTGTTTACGCTCGGGCTGGGTCTCAAGGTGCTTTTAGCGAATCAGATAGGCACTCTCTGGAATCTGATTATGACGGCGGGGGCAGGCAGGCTGCATGTGCTTGTGGCGTGGCTGGGCGCATTCGCCTATTCCTTTCAGATCTATTTCGATTTCTGGGGTTACTCCGTGATGGCTATGGGACTTGGCAAAATGCTGGGATTTTCTATCCCGCGCAATTTCGATCATCCATATACGTCCCGCTCTCTGTCCGAGTTTTGGAGAAGATGGCATATGACGCTGGGCAGCTGGTTTAAAGAGTATGTCTACATTCCGCTGGGGGGCAGTCGGAAAGGAAACGGACGGACTGTCTTTAACTTATTTGCGGTCTGGGCGCTTACCGGATTGTGGCACGGTGCGGCGTGGAATTTTGTGCTTTGGGGCATCGTTTTCTTCCTGCTGATTTCGTTGGAGAAGAGAACCTTCGGAAAGCGGTTAGAGAGAAGTACCGTGCTGGGACATATCTACACGGTACTGCTGATTCCCGTGACATGGGTGATCTTTGCGATTACGGATATGGGGCAGCTTTTCGGGTATCTGGGCAATCTGGCAGGATACCACAGGGAGGAAATTCTTGTTGGAATCACGCAGCTTGTCCGATATCTTAAGGAGTATGGATTGCTTTTAATAGCTTGTGTTATTTTTGCGACGCCTCTCCCGGCAAAGCTGTATTGGAAATGGAAGGATCGCTGGTTTGTCGTGTTGATTTTGTTGGGAGTTTTTTGGTGGTCAGTCAGGGAGATTGTTCAGGGGAGCAACAATCCGTTCTTGTATTTTAGATTTTAGCGTGTAAATGAGGCGTGAAATGAGCGAAAAAAGGATGAGAACTTTTTTGGAAATTATATATAACTGTCCATTCATTCTGCTTGTGATTTTTACAGGCATTATATTTTCCTTGTTTTTTGACGAGACAGGAAAACGGAAAAACGAGCAAGAGGCTGCGCTTTCACAACTGGTTGTTGAAGGGGAAAGAGCGGATGATCTGCCAGGAAAAGACGAAATAGAGTCGGAAAATATATGTAATAAACACGGAGAAAGTGGAGAAAAAACCGTGGATCAGGCACGGCAGGAAGAGAAAACCATTCAAAATGCAGGAATGCGCAAGGGAAAAGATGATAAAATAGAAGATAATTCAGAACGAAAAACAGATATTGAAAAAAGAGGGAACGCAGAAAAAACAGGGGAGATGGAGAAACGGGCCACGGAGTTTGTGGAATATGAACCGATTGCGACGGATTCCCGATATTACTCGGATGCAGGAAAAGTTGCATTGACTACTACCTATGACTATGTAAAAGAGAACGAGAGTTATTTTAATGATGCCGCTTTTTTGGGAGACTCCCGCACTTTGGGCATATCGGACTATGCCGGACTGGACGGCGCGGACTTCTTCTGCGACAATGGCATGACCATCTACAAGCTGTTGGGGGACGATGGCGTAACGTACCAGAAGACGGGCGAGAAAGTGGACTTGAAAGAAATTCTGCAGGAAAAGTGTTACGGCAAAATTTATATCATGCTGGGGATGAACGAACTGGGTTACGGCGACACGCCTATGTACCTGAAACAGTATCTGAAGGTCATCCGACAGATTCAGGAATGGCAGCCGGGTGTTATTATTTATGTGATGGCGAACCTCCATGTGAGTCTGGAGAAGAATAATATGGAGACAGAGTTTAACAATATCAATATCAATGACAAGAATGTGGCATCAGCCAGACTGGCCAACGGGAAAGACGTCTTTTATCTGGACTGCAATCCGCTGTTTACGGATGAGGAGGGTTATCTGCAGGCGGAGCTTACCTTTGACGGCGTGCATCTCTACGCGCAGCATTACGATAAATGGCGGGATTTTCTCTTTGAACACGGGGTGGAGTGTGAAGCAGTGCAGCATGTCGATGCGGCCGGTCGGCCTGAAGGAGTGGAGGAGACAAGTGAATCGGGAGATTTATATGACGGCGCGGACCACACGCAGAGAGGCGGGATGTATGGAGAAGATAAGATTAAATAAATATCTGGCCGCCTGCGGCGTATGCTCCAGGAGGGATGCGGATAAGCTGATAGAGAGCGGGGAGGTATTCGTAAACGGCGAGAGGGCTGTTGCCGGCATGAAGGCCGGGCCGGATGACCGGGTGGAAGTCCGGGGCAAAAGTATTTCCCTGCCTGATGAAAAGGTGGTGCTGGCCTACTATAAACCTGTGGGGGTGGTCTGCTCGGAGCGGGATGCCCATGCGGGACGGCTTGTGACGAAGGAACTCAAGTATCGTAAGCGCGTGACCTATGCGGGCAGGCTTGATAAAGATTCCGAGGGCCTTCTGCTTCTCACCGACGATGGGGATCTGATCGACGCGATGATGCGCGGAAAGAACGGGCATGAGAAAGAGTATATTGTCAAGTCCGACCGTAAGTGGGAGGACAGCGCGATAGCGCACATGCGGGAGGGCGTGTATCTGGAGGAGCTGGGGCAGACGACCCGCCCCTGTGAGATTGAGAGGATCGGTGAGAAAACCCTGCGGATGGTGCTTACCCAAGGGCTGAACAGGCAGATCAGGCGCATGTGCGAGGCACAGGGATACCGGATAAAGAGTTTAAAAAGGACACGTGTTATTAATATAAGATTGGAAAGGCTGAAGCCGGGCGAGTACCGGGAGCTGACAGGAAAGGAGCGGGAAGAGCTGTATCGGCTCTGCGGGTTGCATGACAGAAAATAAAATGGATCGAATGCGGGAGCTTGTCTCCCTCTTAAACAGGGCTTCCGAAGCCTACTATGCCAAGAATGAGGAGATCATGTCGAACCTCGAGTACGACAGGCTCTACGACGAGCTGACGGTACTGGAAGAGACGCTTGGCGTGACGCTGACGGACAGCCCCACCGTGCGGGTGGGGTATGAGGCGGTGGATGAGCTGCCAAAAGAGCGGCATGAATCGCCCATGCTTTCCCTGGCGAAGACAAAGAACCGGGAGGAGCTTGCAGACTGGCTGAATGGGAAAAACGGGCTTCTCTCATGGAAGCTGGACGGACTGACCATTGTATTGACATACAGGGACGGCGCGCTGCAAAAGGCGGTGACGAGAGGAAACGGCGAAGTGGGCGAGGTGGTCACAAACAATGCCAGGGCATTCAAAAATCTGCCCTTCGGTATTCCTTACAAGGGTGAGCTGATCCTGCGGGGCGAGGCGGTCATTACGTACAGCGGCTTTGAGAGGATTAACAGGGAGATTGAGGATGAGCAGGCCAAGTACAAAAATCCCAGAAATCTTTGCAGCGGCAGTGTCAGACAGCTTGACAGCCGGATTACCGCGCAGAGAGGTGTGCGCTTTTACGCTTTTTCCCTTGTGCGGGCGGATGTGGATTTCCACAATTCCCGTATGGAGCAGTTTGCTTTTCTGAAAGAGCAGGGGTTTGACGTGGTGGAGCACCGCCTCGTAGCGCCGGAAGACATATTGAGAAACATAAGTTATTTTGAGGAGAAGATACAGACCTATGATGTGCCATCCGACGGGCTGGTGCTCACCTATGAGGATATGGCATACGGTGCATCCCTCGGCAGGACGGCGAAATTCCCGCGGGATTCCATCGCCTTTAAGTGGGCGGATGAACTGCGTGAGACGACCCTTGTGGAGATGGAATGGAGCGCCAGCCGCACCGGATTGATTAATCCCGTGGCAATTTTTGAGCCGGTGGAGCTGGAGGGCACCACGGTGAGCCGGGCGTCCGTGCACAACATCAGTATTGTGCGGGAGCTTAAGCTTGGCATAGGGGACAGGATTACGGTCTATAAGGCGAATATGATTATTCCACAGATTGCGGAGAATCTGACGAAAAGCGATTCGTTGGAGATTCCGTCGGCCTGTCCTGTCTGCGGGCAGCCCACCCGCATCAGCCGGGTGAACGATGTGCAGTCGCTTCTCTGCGACAATCCCGACTGCGACGCGAAGAAAATCAAAGCGTTTACCCTGCTGGTGAGTCGGGATGCCCTGAATGTGGACGGTCTGTCGGAATCAACGCTGGAAAAGTTTCTGGCGAAAGGATTTCTGCATGAGTTCGCGGATCTGTTCCGGCTGGAGCGGTTCCGGGAGGAGATCACGCAGATGGAGGGCTTCGGGGAGAAGTCCTATCAGAATCTTTCGGAAAGTCTGGAACGGGCGAGAAAAACCACGCTGCCGCGGCTGCTTTACGGGCTGGGAATTGAGAATGTGGGCGTGGCTAACGCCAAAATGCTGTGCAGATATTTTCAGTATGAGCTGCAGGCGCTGCGGAACGCAACGGTGGAGGAGCTTGCGGAGATTGACGGTGTCGGGGAAGTGATTGCCCTGAGCATTTACGACTATTTTCACAAAGAAGAGGCGATGGAGCAGCTGGAACATCTGCTTGGCGAAGTGGAGATTGAGAAGCGGGAGACTGCGGAGGAGGAGCAGACGCTGTCTGGCATGAGTTTTGTCATCACGGGAAGTCTTTCGCATTTCGAGAACAGAAACGCCATGAAGGAGGAAATCGAAAAGAGGGGCGGAAAGGTGACCGGCAGCGTGACCGGGAAGACCGTCTGCCTGATTAACAACGATACGGCTTCCCAGTCCTCCAAGAATAAAAAGGCGAAGGAGCTGGGCGTGCGGATTTTGTCAGAGGAAGATTTTATGAAGGAATATCTAAATGAATAACATGCATTATTAAAAACGGTGATAAAAAAGAGTGCATCTGCACTCTTTTTTGCTTTCTGCATGATTGTGCGGGGAATTAAATTTCCCGCACATTGTACGGTGTGGTCTGGTACACATAATAGTTGAGCCAATTCGAGAAAAGAAGCTGTCCTGCGGAACGCCAGTTCACGACCGGTTCCTTTGTGGGGTCGTCCCCGGGGAAGTAGTTTACCGGGATTTTGGGGTTCATGCCCTTTTCTATGTCACGGGCGTATTCGAGCGCCAGTGTATCCGCGTCGTACTCCAGATGGCAGGTAATGAAGAAATGTCTGCTGTCCTCTGTCTTGGCAATGGCCATACCGGCCTCATCCGAGACGGCCATCAGTTCCAGATTCGGTACGGAGGCGATCTGAGCCGGGTCGATCGTCATGGAACGGGACTGCGGCGCGTGGAAGATATCGTCAAAACCACGGAAGAGAGGCGATTTTCGCTTTAAAATCCGATGCGTGTACACACCGGACAGCTTTTCGTCTAAGTCCTCCCGGTCAAGTCCGTAGAAATAGTACAGGGCGGCATAAGCGCCCCAGCACAGATGGAGGGTACAGTGCACGTGTGAGCGGCCCCACTCCATGATGGTGCAGATCTCGTCCCAATAGGCCACTTTTTCAAAACGGACATGGTCAAGCGGCGCGCCGGTGATAATCATGCCGTCAAACTTGCGTTCTTTAATTTGGTCAAAGGTCGTATAAAAAGCTTCCATGTGGTTGGAATCGGCATGCTGCGGCGTATAGCTGGCGGTCTGCAGAAATTCCACGTTCACTTGCAAAGGCGTGTTTGAAAGCTTTCTGAGAAGCTGGGTCTCGGTTACTTCCTTGGTGGGCATCAAATTTAATATCAAAACATCCAGCGGACGGATATCCTGATGCATCGCCCGGTATTCTGTCATAACAAATATATTTTCTCTCTCTAAAATGCCGGTTGCCGGCAGTAAATCAGCTACTTTGATGGGCATGTGAATCCCTACCTTTCTCTGGGGTTGTATCATATATATGAAATTACAAATGATACAATGTATCATATCACAAACGAAAGGGGCGTGCAAGACGTACAAGACAGAGTGGAGATTCGGGAAATTTTTCTGCAAAATCAGGAAAAGGGAATTGCCATCATTTGGAAGATGGTATACTATAACTCAAACTTCGCACTTGAATAAGTGCCTATGCACCTTGAAAATTCAATCATAACTGGCAATAAAACAGCATGA
>VSNH01000127.1 GCA_009774215.1 Lachnospiraceae bacterium | reverse complement strand
CCAGAAAAGCTACTTCTATCTGGATTCCAGCTTCGACTATTTCCATTACATACCGGATGACGACGCAGGGATGACCATGATCCGGCTGCTCTGCTCCCCCGCCATGATGAAGGCGCTTAAAAACCTGCTCCTGTCCGACCTGCAGGCGCCCTGCCCCGATTACGGGCTGGAACATGACGCCGTATCGGAGGGGCTGCCGCTGCTGCTCGCCTTTGACTTTGACATGCTGCGGCTCTCAAGGTTCCGCACCGCCCTGTCCTTCCACGGGCTTACGGGCAGCCTGATCTGCTTTGACTTCCAGAAACCGGTGCTGCAGCAATACTTCGGGGAGGCGGTAGCCATTGACACCATAGACTTAGAAAAATTTGAAGGGAGGTTCCTGCACTGAAACTGACAGAAAACCGAAAGAAACAACTGACTCTGTTCACTGCCCTGCCAGCGCTGCTTCTGGCGCTTGGCTACGCAGGCGGCTATGTATCCCAGTTCATCATCAACTACCGGATCTGGACTTCATCCGGAGGGACGACGGGGAACGGCACCTCGCCGGCATTTCCCGACAGCTCACTGGCTGCCTGCCTCAAGGCGCTTACCGTATTCCCTTACAGCCTGTACGGGATTGCCCTGTGCACCGGCATCTTCGGGTTACTGATATTCATGGTAATGCGGATGGGCTTTGGCAGAAAAGGCACCTACGACAAGGAACGTAACCTGACCTACTCTGACCTGGGGACCTACGGCACCTCCGGTTTTATGACGGATGCAGAGATGCACGAGGTGCTGGAGGTGGTTTCCGACATCACGGGGAACCGGGGCGTCATCTTGGGAAAGCTGTATGGAAAGGCAGTCTGCCTGCCGGAGAAAACACGGATGAACCGCAACGTGGCCGTCTTTGGAGCCAGCGGCAGCATGAAAAGCCGCGCCTATGCGAGAAATGTGGTGTTCCAGTGCGTCAAACGCGGGGAGAGCCTTATCATCACCGATCCAAAATCGGAGCTTTACGCGGATATGTGCCTATACCTTGAGGAAAACGGATACACCGTGCGGGTGTTCAACCTCATCAACCCTGAAAACTCCGACAGCTGGAACTGCCTTGCGGAAATCGAGGGGCAGGAAATTATGGCGCAGCTTTTTTCCGATGTCATCATCAGAAACACCGGATCCCCGAAAGGCGACCATTTCTGGGACAATTCGGAGATGAACCTGCTGAAAGCCCTCGTCCTTTATGTGGACCAGGGATTCCCGCCGGAGGGAAAGAACATCGGGCAGGTCTACAAGCTGCTGACCATGAACTCCGAAAAGGAGCTGAACAGCCTCTTTGACCTGCTCCCGGTCACCCACCCGGCAAAGGCGCCCTACAACATCTTCAAGCAGGCGTCCGACACGGTGCGCAGCGGCGTCATCATCGGGCTTGGCACAAGGCTGCAGGTATTCCAGAACAAACTGATCCGGCAGATCACCAGTTACAACGAGATCAGCCTGACGCAGCCGGGCTACGAGAAATGCGCCTATTTCTGCATTACCTCAGACCAGGATTCCACCTTTGACTTCCTCTCCTCCCTGTTCATGTCCTTCGTGTTCATCAAGCTGGTGCGCTATGCGGACAAATACGGAGACGGCGGAAAGCTGCCCGTCCCGGTACATATCCTTGCAGACGAGCTTGCCAACGGCGGCTGTACCATAGCCGACCTGACCAAGAAGATCAGCACCATCCGCTCCAGACAGCTCTCCATAAGCTGCATCTTCCAGAACCTGCCCCAGATGCAGAACCGCTATCCGTTAAACCAGTGGCAGGAGATCATCGGCAACTGTGATACGCAGCTATTCCTTGGATGCACGGACGAGCTGACAGCCGAATTTATCAGCAACCGCACCGGGGAAGTCAGCGTGGCCGTATCCAGCCAGGCAAAGCAGCTCAATACATGGCGGGTATCCGACTACACGCCGGAGTACAGGGAAACCCACTCTGTCGGGAAGCGGAAGCTGATGACGGCTGATGAGGTGCTGCGCCTCCCGCTGGATGAAGCATTGATTATCCTGCGGGGGCAGAAGGTGCTGAAGGTTGGGAAATATGACTACACCCTCCACCCTGAGAGCGGGAAGTTAAGGGAATGCCGCGCCAGCGACCATGTTCCTGCGTGGCGCAGACTGCCCGAGACAGAAGAACCGGACTTCTCAAGGCTGATGACGCCGAAAGCAAAACCGAAAGCACCCAGAAAGAAACCGGCCCCGGAAAAGCCCGCTTCAGGGAATCCTTATCCGGAAGCACCTGACACCCCGCCCACGCCTCCTCCCCAGAGCGAGGACTGCAAAATTGTAATGACGGACAAAAAATCCATCATGTCCTGAAGTGATCTACCTGCCGGCTTTACCGGCAGCAACAAATATAAAGGAGATTAAACTATGCCCAGAAAAGCAAAAACTGAAGAAACTGTCGTAACTGAAGAAAACATCCTCCATGAAGATGACATGGAGATGGAAAATGTACCTGTCCCGGAGAAAACCGGAATGGATGAGGAAAGCCCCGATACCCTGAGCGTGGATGCGGGTACTGACTTTTCCGCTGCTGAAGAAAGCGCAGAGACTTCCACACCTGCAGAGCCTGTTCCCACGGATGAAGAATCCGCAGGGGAAGACGCCGGTATGGAGGAAGCCCTTCCGGAAGAAACTGCCGTTCCTGATGAGCCGGTCAGCAAAGAGACCATTCCCGATGGGGAGGACACAGGCCCTGCGGCGAAAACCACAGGTTCACCTGAAACATCATCCGGCAAAAACGCATCCAAGCCTGCCAGAAAGAGGACAAAAGCCTCGACAGCAAAGGCGGAAACACCGGATACACCCGTAAAGAAAACCGCTCCGTCTTCCATCCTTACCCTGAGCGCCGATGCGGAAGTGGAAACTCCCGAAAGCCGGGAAGATACTATCTGGCATGAGCTACAGAACGCTTACCGTACCCGGAAAATCCTGACCGGAACTTTAGGCGGTATCGAGAAGATGGAGGGCGGCGGCACCATTGCCGTTGTCTATTACAAGGAGATGCGCATTGTGATCCCCCTGGCTGAAATGATGATTAACCTTGTGGAAGATGCGGCGCACGACTATGGGGAACTGGTGCAGCGACAGAACAAGATACTGGGGAACATGCTTGGATGTGAGATTGACTTCATCATCAAGGGACTTGACAATGCCAGCCGCAGCGTGGTGGCAAGCCGGAAGGATGCCATGTATAAAAAGCGGCAGATCTTCTATATGCCGGATGCCAACGAAATTTCCCGCGTATGCGAAGACCGTATCGTGCAGGCGAGAGTCATTGCCGTCGCGGAAAAGGTGGTCCGCGTGGAGATTTTCGGTACGGAATGTTCCATCCTCGCCCGCGACCTGTCATGGGACTGGATGGGCGATGCCACCGAGCGCTTCCATGTGGGCGAACAGATCCTTGTCCGCATCCTGAGTGTCAAGCTCCACTCCCTTGAAGACATCTCGGTAAAAGCAGATGTCAAGAGCGAAAACGGCAACACCAGCAAGGAAAATTTAAGCAAGTGCAAGATTCAGGGCAAATATGCCGGAACGGTCACGGACATCCACAAAGGCACTGTTTTCGTCCGTCTCCATATCGGCGTCAACGCAGTCGCCCATAGCTGCTACGATAACCGCCTTCCCGGAAAGAAGGATGAGGTGAGCTTCGTGGTGACGCGGATTGATTCGGACCGGAATGTGGCGGTGGGGTTGATCTCAAGGATTATTAAGCAGAATATCTAAGCCAAAACAGCAGGGGCATCTTTGTCCCTGCTGCACAACTATTTCAGTTGTTCAATATAATCATATCCATTTTGGGAAACAGTAAAAATCTCTCCTTTATCACCTTTTGCTTCAACGAATCCTCTTTTCACCAATTCATTTAATCCATCCGTCCACTTTACTATTTCTTTTCTATTCTGTGATGTTATAAAATCTTTATCTCTCACTTGAATATACTCACCACTGAGATCCGATGTTTTAATAATTGTCCCATCCAATGCATCACATGCTGCCTGAAGCATCTGCAATGCTTCCTCGCTCAAAGTCTGCCCTTTACATATTTCCATTATTCCGATAATAAACTGATCTCTTTTTTGCTCCCAGCGTACATCTCTTATCTTTTCCAAGCCAAATTCTTCAATAACCATATCCTTAAGCTGACCCAGTTTTTCTTTGACATCATTCAAGTCATTGTCTAATTTAAGACCTATTTTTCGCGGATTGATAGCACCTTTTATCTCCATAAATTCAAAACCCGGAAGTAAGATTGTTGTATACTTCTTTTGCAATACCCATGCTGCTCCCATTTCATTCATGCTGGCAACGCTTTCATAATAGTTATTGGATAAAACAAGAATAATATGTAAGTCAAATTCATCAAACTGCTTTTTCAAATACTCATAAATGTCCTCATCAAGCGGAATACCATATCCAGAGGTTGAAGAACAGAATATTTGACTCTCCCTTAATCCCATGTCCTCCAACAAATTAACCAATATGGATACATAGTCCTTATCTTTTGTTGCATGACTAATGAATATCTTTGGCTTTTTAACTACCATTTGGCTTTCCTCCAATAATACTGAATTCTGAATACTATTTGGATAATATTTGTCTATATTTTTATAAATCGCCCGTAATCCCCCTTGTAATTCATTAAAGGATTTTTCATCTTTCCAACTATTAAAACCTTGTTTAATCAGTACCAAAATATCCCATATAAACTGATCACTTGTCCTGTCATATATTTCCTGCAACTCTAATTGCACTTCTCGTTTCCACAAAGTAAAGTCTGCATTATCATATATTACGTTGTGAACAGGCAGTCCTTGTCCACCCGTGCTGTGAAATTTTGTCTTTATCTGCTCTGTATCTTCTATAAGCTTTACTAAATCTTCCTTCATCTACATAATCCCCTAATCACCCCAGTAATCTTCTCCTTCTTCAGATATACTGCTAATTCCGAATAGCAACTGTAAAAAATCCTGTTTTTCATTTAGAATACGGATAACCCTTACGGTATCACCCTCAACCCTGTAAAAAATATAATTAGGCTTTACAACCAAATAATGGTAATCTGTTGGATATTCTATCAGATCCTCTAAGCAAGGACCTTCTCCCGGAAACAATTCTAACTGTTTGACAGTTGATGTAATCTCCTTGGAACAGGATTTTGCCTTGCTTTCGCCAAACTGCTTGGCAACATAAGCCTTTATCCCCTGTAGATCATCCAACGCTTTTGGTGTATAAATCAATTTCGGCATTTCACAATCCCAACGCAGCCTCTACTTCATCCGCTGTTAACCAACCCTTTTCTCTAGCAGACTGCTCTCCTTCTTCCAGTTTTGTCAAAAGCTGAATAGTTGCTTTTAATCGATCCAATTCGTCAACATCCACAATAGCGTATGCTCCCCGACCATTCCGAGTCAGATACACTGGTTGGTTTGTTTTTACTTCTTTTAATACTTCTGTATAATTTCGCAAATCTGATATTGGCTTAATATTTGGCATAGTCATCATCTCCTTTGCATTTATTATATGCAATACACAGATAAATAGCAAGAAAATTAACGTGCTAATTTACAGCTTATAAATTACCCTTCATTTTCATTTCTGGCTTGAAGATCACATATAATTACATTGTTAACCATCCTCTCCCCTTTAGTTCTAGTGGCAACATTAGTAACAAGAAACATAATCACCAAATATATAACACATTCTATTTTGAAAGGAACTAATTGCAATACTATCGAAAATATAAAATATAACACCAAAATAACAACTGTCGAGCTAGTCATATCCCTACAAACTAAATAATCTCTATTGGCTACATATACCATCTTATTATCTCTATATCTGTTATATATTTTATACCAAGCCGAATTTTCATATCTATATTTATGATCCCTTTGGTTTGGCATGTTATCATATATACTTTTATACCGTTCCAGAACTTGCTCTTGAGTAAACCTTATATCCTTTACTTTTTCTTTCATTCTGCTAAATACAGTTTCCCCTGGCAAGTGCCCCCAAAAATATATTATTTTGTTTTTCATACCTTCTGAGAATAAAGAATCTGATAACAAAACGAAAATATACAAAATAGACAAAAATAGTGCAGAATTAAATATCGTAACCAATAACGTTGTGAATTTATCATTCTGGTTCAGCAATCCTTCAATCGTTATTATCTTCTCTACATAAATAATCACAAATATATTCGCTAATGCATACAGTTTTAGTTCTTTGTCTCTATAATCTTTTATGTCTCCCACTTTTGTCTCCTTATCATTGCAAAACCCAATTTCCAATATTGTTATGAGCTATTATACTCATCAGGAAAGGTCTGTTTCCTTTACCGACCATTTCAAATGCTTTATAATCTGTTTCACTTGGCATGATACTCCCGTTAGGATGCGTGTGCCACTCTCCAATATAGTCAATCATACCGCCTGTACTTCCTTTAATTTGTTTGATTTTCTCAGCTACTCCCTGTTTTCCTCCTGTAACATTCCCACCACTTCTCTTATTGTCTTCAGGTATATATGTATCCACGATGGTAAATCGTTTCAACCGTTCATTGATATGTCCGAACCAAATACCCATATTTTCTGTTCTTTCGTAAGAAATTCGATTAAGCCACTCTATCATTTTGCTTGGACAATGGATAGTCCATCCTTCTTCTGATTTCCATGACGTATATTTTCCAATTGTGAATACTTTAATAAAGTTATTTTCTAGTGCATCCTTATTAAAATAATTTATTATCAATGTCCCACCATCAAGTTGTGAATACTTGTTTATGCAATGCGGTATAATACTTGCATGGTTGCTGATTGTTGCATCATCTAATACCATTGTATCAGAGCTGCATCCAAAACCAATATGAAACTCCATATTCTCTTCTGTATCTTGACTTAACCAATTTTTTATTACTTCATTATCTACTGCTCTATGCCATAGATCAACCCGCATATCATAAGCATCCGGATTACGATTCTTCCCTTCTATAAAAACAGCACCCAATTTCCCTTCCATAAAAATCTCACAGCGAACAAAACGGTTTTTTATATCATTATTCATACAGCTCCAGTTCAAATTTCTCTCGGATGCTGTACAATCTATAAGTATTCCGTTATTCAGCATGTTCTCACAAGAAAAACTGTTATTATCAACACCACTTACTTTTATATCATCACCATACATGGACTTGATCTCTATCTCTAATGCCTTCGCCTTATTTAGTCCAATAGCATATTCACTTGCAATTTCATGCCTTACCAAATTATGCGGCATCAATACGTCATTATCATACAATGTTTGAGATAAATATCCCATTCTTGCCAATTCCATAGAAACTTTTGAGCCTAATGCACCACAGCCCCATACAATAATGTCTTCCTTCTCAAATTGAGTTCCTGAAAGCCTTTCTGTGATTTTACAATTTAGAGACTGAAGAGCTGACATATTCTTTATCTTACAATTATCTATATGCGGATTCTGTGAAAAATCAAACTCCATACAAAAAGCTAAAAACTCAAATTGTCCAAAGTTACCAATTACTTGCTGCGGTCTTTTTACAGCAAGAATAATAAAAATGCTATTATTCAACAAAGGATCTTCACTATTTGGATCATAATAAATATTTCTGTACTTTTGTATTGCATGATTTAAGCTTTGATAGCTATAAAACTTTCTTAAGTCTGATGCCACGCCTAAATTGTCACTAATATATTCGTCATTTACTCTTTTATCAAAAACCAGTATGCATGGCCAATGTTGACCACCAGCACTATAATCTCCGTTCTCCACTTTCGCATAACAACGGCTTATTGACAAAGGCAATATATAATGTCCTTTTTCCCTTGTATCATTGACTATTCTTTGCTCAAGCATTTCATAATCCGCAACCATTATTCCTATACTATTACTAATTCTTACACATTCAAAACCATCCTCTTTTATCAGCTCACCATTCACAAGATCTGAAAACCATTCATTTATCAAATCACAAAACGCCATGTCCCCATGCTCGTAAAACCATTCATCAATATCGCCCCTATATAAACATAAATTTAATTCCTTTATTTTAGATTTTGAAACTCCCATATTCAAATGTGGTACAAACGAAAACGGAAAATCATCTCTTGCTATAATAACTGCCGGAGCAATTAATGGATATTCAGGATTTAGAAAAATTAGTATTTTTTCCTTATTCCGAATATCCAAATTATTATAAACTCCACCAGTAGGCATTGAAATTATTACTTCAGCTTCAATAAATAGTCCATTTTCTATTTCACTTTCATATAAACCCGACATATTTATTGTCGGGTTTACTTCTAACGCTTGTAGAAATTCCTTGTATTGTGATTTACACGAATCAACATATTTCAGCTTTAACCTCTCACTGACTTTATTCTTCATTCCTAACTCCATATTCCATATGATTTTGGCGTATATGAGTTACTTTTTTTGACTGCACTTGTTGTTACTGATTTAACAGAAACTCCCTGTCCTGTGATTTTAAGCACGAGCGGTTTGGGATTCTCGCTATCCGGATATTCAGCAGTACAAATAAATCTCTCATCATCGTCCAAATGCTTGGTATAAACATTTTTTGCCCTATAACTAGGGGGATTATCATTATTTCTCTTAATCTGTTTGCTAGATGCAATAATATATGCTTTATCCTTTGATTTTTCCAAGAAATCTTCAATATCTTTATCGGCCTTTGCTCCATCTCCCTCTTCTGTACTAACGGAATGCCACGAACAGTGATGTGGAGCCAGTAGAATATCAAAATCTAAATCCTTATTATACTGAATAACCTCTTTCCAATTTTCACAAGTAATGTCTCCACCCAATATTGCGACATAGGTATTTCCGTTTATAGTAAACGAAATTTTAAAAGACGCCGTACAATCATTTACACTAGCATTTTCATCATCTGTGTCTCTTTTAACAGGACGCAGTACAAATATTTCAGCACCGTAGTCTTGTATATTATTTATACTGGTAACACGTTTTCCGGCCCCAATAATTAAATCACTGTATTTTTTTAATTCCTCACTGTACCCAACAATTTTTACTCTATTACCTGACTTATTGAAGTCATCCGTCCCAAATAACTTCAATCGCCTATTTGCTTCCTGTCGTATCGCATCCGCGTCATCATTTTTATGTTCTGTATCAATCAGCAGCCTTGCCGGAACGAAAAGTTCATTGATTCTTATTTTTGTATCATCCATTTTTTCTGGAGAACACAAATTAAAATACTCTCTCATTCCTCTACAATGGTCTTGATCTGAATGTGTTAAAAATAGCGCATCGACATAAACCACATCATCATCACTTTTAAGATTATTATGTAAATATTCATTACAGTCATAATCGTTGTTGGTTTCTTCCTCTGCGCTTTTTCTCATATTGCAATCCATAAGGATGTTAATACCTTTATCTGTTGTTATAAGTGTCATATCCCCATTTCCCACGGGGAAAAAAGTCATATTATTTGCCATACTTTTCCTCCTTAATATATTGTTAGCACTCATTCGCATTGACTGCTAACAATATATCATGTGATTCCGACCTTGTCAATCAAAAAAGCACAATATATGCTTCATTAAAAAATATTTTTATTTGAAATTCCAGTAAGATTAACTCATTTCTTCCCACTGGCACAACATTGGCACAGAACTTTCACAAACTGGCACGGCTTTGCGATTTACACGGTAAATCCCCTATGTTAAAATGAGTATCGTGAAAAATCATACACAGGCAGCCGCTCCGTATCCCATACGCAGCCCTGCCGCAGAGAAACGCAGGCAAGAAGTCCCACCCCGGCTTCCCGTCTGCGTTTTCTATTATCTGGGAGGTGAACTATTGAAAAAGAAACTGAAACGGCTGCTGCTGTCCGAAAGAGGCGATTCCTCTTATATCAGCAGCT
>VSNH01000126.1 GCA_009774215.1 Lachnospiraceae bacterium | reverse complement strand
TCAAAATACAGCGGGACATAAATATACGCGCAGTCGGAATCGGCGTAAAGATAATCCGGCAGCAGGTTCTTTTTTAGGAAGCTGCATTCCGGCAGTCGTTTTCCGTTTTTGTACGCAAACTTTAAAAGGATGGTATCGGTGTCCGAAGCGGTTTCCTCCCTGTTTGTGAGAGCGAGGATGTGGCTGGAGACGGAGTCCCAGTCGGCGTACAGGCACAGATAAAATTCCCTGCAATGCTCCAGCTGCGGCAAAAAATCCGTGAGCAGTTCCATACCCGCGTCGAGATCCGTCACATGCTGCAGGGAGGACGACATGTTCATGGAGCAGAGGATGGAATTTTCCAGAGAGGCGATGCGGTTGGAAAGCGTCTGAGAAAAAAAGACGGCGTTGGCGTTTCCGAAATGACTGCAGCCGCAGGAGTTCCGAATAAGCAGCTCGGCAGCCGGACCGGCAGCGTCGGGACTGCCGCGCCGGATCAGCGAAAGCAGGTTTTCCACAGAGCGGGCGCCCAGCTCATATACAGGAAAAGAGACGGTCGTGAGCATGGGGGAGGCGTTTCTGCCGTCCGGCGTATCGTCGCATCCTGTTATAGCGATGTCTTCCGGCACGCGGTATCCTGCCGCAAGGGCGGAAGCGAGGAACATGAGGGCGAGCCTGTCATTGTAGCAGACCACGGCCTTTGGCGTTCCGGTACGGCAGAAAAAATCCAGCGCCCGATTTACATCACCGCTGTCATAGCTGCAGTGGTAAATATCGTTTTCGGCGGGCGTTTTCCCATGTTTCTTCAGGGCGTCCCGATAATAGGATTCCCTCACGTCCGAGATATAGGATTCCGTGGAACAGCCCAGAAAACATATGCGGGAAGCGCGGTGTACGGTCAGGAAATGGGAAGTCAGACCGCCTGTCATAGAGTTGTTTTCCAGTGAAATCACGGGAAAATGGGCGTCCTTTACGGCGATTTCCACAACCGGGCAGGAGAGCGTCTGTAACTGTTTCAGGATTTTCCGGCGAAGCTCCTGCGAGATATAAGTGTCGGAGGCAAAAATGACGCCGTCAAAGCTGTAATAGTTCGGGATATGCAGAATGCTCTCCTCGCCGCGCGCGTAGGAGCCGAGATTTTCCCCGTCAAGGGAGGTAAAGATTTCCGCGGTATATCCGTATTCCACGGCGCGGTCGATGATTCCCTGGCAGACGCCCTGCTGGTAGGCGCCAAATATATGGGAGATAAAGACGCCGATTTTTTTGGCATGATACATAGAGATTGCCTCCTTCCAATACAACAGCTTTCTTTTCTCTTTTTCATTTATTGTAAAGGAAGGGGGAAGGTTTTGCAATTTATCCTTATGATAAGGTTAATTTAGCCAAAACAGCCCTGCGAAATTTGTCGCTATTTACTGTGTGAGAATATGATAGCGACTAATTTGGATATCAAAAGAAATCCCTATGACGGACTCGGAAAGCCGGAACCGTTTATATATGATCTGGCTGGGAAATGGAGCAGAAGGATAACGGAAGATCATCGTCTTGTATATGAAGTGAAAGGCGATCATTTGATTGTATATACATGCAGTTACCACTATTAAAGTGTGAAAATAGGAATTGACAAAAGCTTTTTCATTGACTATAGTATTAAATAATTGTAAAGGTGATGACAGAGAGGAGTACACAAAGACCGCCGCCAGAGAGAGGAAACGGAAGCTGGGAGTTTCCTTCGGAGAGGGCTTGTGGAACGTGGCTCGGGAACCGGGATGCAGAATGTTTTCGCGGATGACATGGCGGAAACGGCAGTAAGCGTCCACGCATGATCCCCGTTAACGGATCGGAGACCGGCAGCATTTCGGTTTCACAGAGTGATAAATGAAGGTGGTACCGCGTAACTACGCCCTTTGTACAGGAGACTGGCAGAGGGCGTTCTTTTGCGCGCATGGAAGCATTGGGCAACGCGAACGAGAAATGCGCAGCATTTCGAGTCTGCTTATAAGCAGAGTCAGAAAGCGGCAGAGTAAAATCAAGGAGGACACACTATGGGCAGAGAACTCGCAAAAACCTACGATCCGAAAGGCATCGAGGACAGATTATACCAGAAGTGGCTGGACAAAAAATATTTCCACGCCGAGGTGGACAGGACGAAAACACCGTTCACCATCGTAATCCCGCCCCCGAATATCACGGGGCAGCTTCATATGGGACATGCCCTTGACAATACCATGCAGGACATTCTGATCCGTTACAAGAGGATGCAGGGCTATAACGCGCTCTGGCAGCCGGGGACGGACCACGCCTCCATCGCCACCGAGGTGAAGATCATCGAGAAGCTGAAGGAAGAGGGGATCGACAAGAACGATCTCGGCAGGGAAGGGTTCCTCAAGCGCGCATGGGACTGGAAAAAAGAGTACGGCGGACGGATTGTCTCCCAGCTTAAGAAACTCGGCTCTTCCTGCGACTGGGACAGGGAGCGGTTCACCATGGACGAGGGCTGCAACAAGGCGGTCACGGAAGTGTTTGTGAAGATGCACGAGAAAGGCTGGATTTACAAGGGCAGCCGCATCATCAACTGGTGCCCCGTGTGCAACACCTCCATCTCGGACGCGGAGGTGGAGTATCAGGAGCAGGCGGGACATTTCTGGCACATCAAGTACCCGCTGGTTGACCAGAATGGTCAGCCTAGCAAGACGGAGTTTTTGGAGTTTGCGACCACCCGCCCGGAGACGATGCTCGGCGATACGGCTGTGGCGGTGAATCCGAACGACGAGAGATACACCTATTTAAAGGGGAGACAAGTCTGGCTGCCGATTGTAAATAAGGCGATTCCCGTGGTGGAGGATGAGTATGTGGACATGGAGTTCGGGACAGGCGTTGTGAAGATCACGCCCGCTCATGACCCGAACGACTTTGAAGTCGGAAAACGCCACAATCTGCCGGAAGTCAATATCATGAACGACGATGCCACCATCAATGAAAACGGTGGAAAATATGAGGGGCTTGACCGCTACGAGGCGAGGAAGCAGATCGTGGAGGAGCTGGAAAAAGAAGGGCTTCTCGTGCGGATCGAGGACTATTCCCACAACGTAGGCACCCATGACCGCTGTAAGACGACCATTGAGCCGATGATTAAGAAACAGTGGTTCGTGAAGATGGACGAGCTGATTAAACCTGCGGTGGAGGCGGTGAAGAAAGGCGAGATCAAGCTGATCCCGGAGCGCATGAATAAGATTTACTACAACTGGACGGACAATATCCGCGACTGGTGCATCAGCCGCCAGCTCTGGTGGGGCCACAGGATTCCTGCTTACTACTGCGACAAGTGCGGGGAGATCGTAGTGGCGAAAGAGGCGCCGGCGGTGTGCCCGAAGTGCGGCGAAACCCATTTCACGCAGGATCCCGATACGCTGGACACATGGTTCTCCTCTGCGCTTTGGCCTTTTTCCACGCTGGGGTGGCCTGAAAAGACGGAGGATCTGGACTACTTCTATCCTACGGATGTGCTGGTGACAGGATATGACATTATCTTCTTCTGGGTCATCCGCATGATCTTCTCCGGCTATGAGCAGATGGGGGAGAAGCCCTTTAAGACGGTGCTCTTCCACGGCCTTGTGCGGGATTCCCAGGGGCGGAAGATGAGTAAGTCCCTTGGCAACGGCATTGATCCGCTGGAGATCATCGACCGGTACGGTGCGGACGCGCTCCGCCTTACGCTGATTACGGGAAATGCGCCCGGCAACGATATGCGTTTCTACTATGAGAGAGTGGAGGCCAGCCGCAACTTTGCGAACAAGGTGTGGAACGCGTCCCGCTTTATCATGATGAATATGGATCAGGAGGAGGAGAAAACCGGGAAGCGCGGCTGGGAGACTTCCTATGAGGAGATCAAGAACAGCCTCTATCCGGTGGACAAGTGGATTCTTTCCAAATTAAATACGCTTGTTAAAGAAGTGACGGACAATATGGACAGCTTTGAGCTCGGTATTGCGGTGCAGAAGGTGTACGATTTTATCTGGGACGAGTTCTGCGACTGGTATATCGAGATGGTGAAACCCCGCCTTTACAGCACGGAGGCAGGCGAGGAGGAAGGAAAGCGGGCGGCATTGTGGACGTTACAGAATGTGCTGATCGACGCATTGAAGCTTCTGCATCCTTACATGCCTTTCATCACGGAGGAGATTTTCTGCACGCTGCAGACAAAAGAGGAATCCATCATGGTGTCCGAGTGGCCGGTATTTTGCGGAGACAGGCAGTTTGCAAAGGAAGAGAACGCCATCGAACTGATGAAGGAGGCAGTGCGCGGCATCCGCAACGTGAGAACAGAGATGAACGTGGCGCCCGGAAAGAAGGCGGCCGTGTATGTGGTCAGCGACAATGAGGGCGTGCGTCAAATTTTTGAGGAGGGCAGACAGTTCTTCACCTCGCTTGCGGCGGCTTCGGAACTGACCGTGCAGACGGATAAGAGCGGCATTGACGACAGCGCCGTGTCCGTGGTAATCCCGAACGCGACGGTTTATATTCCGTTTGAGGAGCTGGTGGATATCGCGCAGGAGATCGAGCGTCTGAAAAAAGAGCAGAAGCGTCTGGAGGGCGAGCTCGCCAGAGTGCAGGGGATGCTGGGTAACGAAAGGTTCCTGTCAAAAGCGCCGAAACAGAAAGTGGACGAGGAGCGCGCGAAGCTTGAGAAGTATACGCAGATGAAAGCGCAGGTGGAGGAAAGGCTGTTGCAGCTTATCTAAGGAAGCGCTGATTAAATCAGCACTTCCTTAGAGCCTCCGGCGGATGCACACGGATTTGCAAAGGAATGTGCCGCTTCGCGGCGCAAATCCGGTGCGGGAAACGCTTTAATCAGCGTTTCCCTAAAAATTTTATACAATAACCACTGGAAAAGTAGCCCGATATGGTGTAAGGTATAGGTAAGAGTTAGTAAGATAGGACTATAGGGCACAGGTGTCATAAGATATAGTATAAGTATAGAGGAAGGAGGTGAGTCACGTGGCTGAAGTCAATCTGTCATCGGAACAGCTTAATAAACTGAAAGCGGCAATGGCCAGAGCGAAGGGGCTGGATCCTCAGGCAGCGTTACAGCAGCCGGCAGCCCGGCAGGCAGCGGCGGCAGGAGAAACAAAGGCTGAATCTGAAACTGCGGCGGAAACTGCCGTGGCGGTTGAGACGAGAAAGCCTCCCACAGAGTCGAATCTGGCGGAAGGCACTTATCTGCGGATAGACGAGGACGAGATGGCGGCGTGGCTTTACCTCACACCACCGGCGGAGGGCCAGACTTACACGAAGCGCGATCTGGAAAATTATCTGGAGTTAAACGGTGTGATCAAGGGCTATCACAGTTCTAATCTGTCGGCTATGGTCAAGAAAAAAGTGTATGAGAGGGAGATTCTGGTAGCCAGGGGCGCGGAGACAAAGTCCGGAACGGACGGCTATTTCGAATACCTTTTTGCACCGGAGGAGCATGTCGGTCCCAAGGTGAACGAGGACGGCTCTGTGGATTATTCCAGCATGAGCGCCCTGCAGAATGTGCATAAGGGCGACAAAGTGGCGGTTTACCACTATGCGGTGCAGGGTGTGGACGGCTATACGGTTGTGGGCGGGCAGATGAAGGCTGATCCGGTAAGAGACCTGCCGCCCATGAGAGGAAAAGGCATCACCAGAGAAAACGGCGTATACTACGCGCAGAGCGACGGAAAAATCGAGGTTAAGGACGGCAAGATCGATATCCAGAATGTGCATGAGATCATGGGCGATGTGGATGCGATCATCGGTAAAATTGAGTTTTTCGGGGATGTCATTATCAACGGCAATGTGGAGGGCGGCATCGTCATCCGTGCCGGACGAAATATAGAAGTTCACGGTACCACGGGTGCAGCTTCGCTGTTTGCAGGCGGGGACGTGATGCTCTCGCGAGGGATTCAGGGCGGCGGTAAAATTTCGGCAAGAGGAAATGTTTTTGCTGAGT
This sequence comes from Lachnospiraceae bacterium, assembly GCA_009774215.1. Taxonomy (GTDB): domain Bacteria; phylum Bacillota; class Clostridia; order Lachnospirales; family Lachnospiraceae; genus UBA3282. The sequence goes on along the minus strand of VSNH01000126.1, from coordinate 4,058 downwards.
TTATTGAGAATACGACAGTGGAGGCCGGAGGTCTGGTACAGGCAAACGTCATTCTGAATGCGAAGATCACGGCAAAGGATAAAGTAATTACCATAGGCAAGAGGGGCGCGATTATCGGCGGTTACACCCACGCCCTTAAGAGCATTGAGGCGATGACGGCCGGCAATGATGTGGAGCTCAAGACGGTTCTGCACTGTGGCTACCAGCCGGAGTCTTTTGATAAACTTCTGGAGGCAAGACGCAGGGAGGCAGAGATCAAGGAGAAGCTTTCCAAGCTGGTGGATACCATGACGGAGGCGCTGCGAGAGAAGCGTATGAGGGGCGCAGGTACCTCCAAAAATACAGAGGCCAGTCTTTTGGAGTGGAACCATCTGAAGGATGAATATTTTGCGGAGCTCGACAAGGTAGGGCATGAGAGGGAGGAATTGGAGACTACCATGGAGGCGGGCCGGGATTCCTACATCAAGGTGGACGGCAATATCTACCGCAATGTGGTGGTGAGCATCAATGCCGAGCAGATGACCCTCGACCGCAACACATGCTTTATGAGGTATGCCGCGGATAAGGGCGTCATTGAGGGCACGGTGATTGTGCACAACTGATTCTGGCGGAAAATCCTGGAGACAAAAATGGAAGAGATCTTTGAGACTTACGGGGCGGCGGTGAATTATATCAACGCCACCCCTAAATTTACCACAAAAAACAGCATGGAAGATACCGCGCGCTTCTGGGAGCGTCTGGGATATCCGGCGAAGAACAGTAAAATCTTACACATAGCAGGCACAAACGGGAAAGGCTCCGTTTGTGCTTATTTGTCTTCTGTTCTCCAAAAAGCGGGCATTTCCTGCGGCATGTTCACATCCCCCCATCTTGTGAGCATGAGGGAACGGTTTGCCATAAACGGGGATATCGTGTCGGAGGCGGACTTTCTGGATGCCTTCCGCACCGTGATGAGGGAGGTGAAGCGTCTTGCGACGCCTTATCACCCTACTTTTTTTGAATTGCTGTTCTTTATGGGGATGATTCTCTTTGAAAAGTGTGGCGTGGAGTATGTGGTTTTAGAGACGGGCCTTGGGGGCCGGCTTGACGCCACCAATGTGGTGGAGGAAAAACGGCTGTGCGTTTTGACGTCGATCGGCTATGACCACATGGAGTATCTGGGGGAGACGCTTTCGCGGATCGCGCGGGAAAAGGCGGGGATCCTGCGTCCCGGCGTGCCGGTGGTATACCCGGAAGGGCAGGAGGAGGCGGTTCGTGCCATAGAGGAATACGCGAAAGAAATCGGGGCAAAAATCTTTCCCGTAGAGAAAGCTGCGATAAAAGAAATAAATATCAGGCATAAAACGATTGATTTTTCTCTTCATTTACACTATTATGATTATATTGGTTTTACTGTGTCCACTTCTGCACTTTATCAGGTGGAGAACGCGGCCCTTGCAGCAAACGCCATAGCGCGCCTGGAGGATGAACGAATCACGGTATCCGCGCTGCAGGACGGGATCAGAGAGATGGTTTGGGAAGGCAGAATGGAGGAAATCCTGCCGTCGGTTTATCTGGACGGTGCGCATAATGAGGATGGCATCCGCGCTTTTCTGGAGACGGTAAAACGGCATCCCTGTGTCGGCAGACGGGTTCTGCTCTACTCCACGGTGCGGGATAAACAGTATGAACGGACGGCGGCGCTTCTTGCGCAGGCGGGGCTTTTCGACGGGATATGTCTTGTGCCCTTACAGGGAGAACGGGCGCTGCCGCTTGCTAAACTTACGGATACTTTCAGACAATATACCGAATTTGACATAAAAGCATACGAGACGCTTGATAGGGCGCTCTCGGAGCTGTTTACACAGAAAAATGACGGGGACGAGGTGTATATTGTCGGTTCATTATATTTGGCGGGCGAAGTAAAGGCCCTTTTGAGGAGATTTGGCAATGATTAATTTTGAAGAGGAACTGAAAAAGTTCCACCCCAGTCTGGAAGTGGAGGACGCGGAGGAGGCGATCTACAATCAGGATCTGACGGATATGGCGGATCTGATGGTGAAGATCGTGAAGGAATCGAAGAAAGCGGAAGAATAGGGGATTGGCATAGATGATTTGTTATCAGTGTGGCTGTACGCTGTCTGAACATGATTTTTGCACGAACTGCGGTGCCGATGTAGCCCTTTATAAGAGGATCATATATATATCCAATCGTTTCTATAACGACGGACTGGAGCGGGCAAGCGTCAGAGATCTGACGGGTGCGATTACAAGTTTGCGGCAGAGCCTTAAATTTGACAAGAATAATGTGGAAGCGAGAAACCTTCTCGGGCTGGTCTATTTTGAGACCGGTGAAGTGGTGGCGGCATTAAGTGAGTGGGTGATCAGCAAGAATATGCGTCCGAAGAAAAATATCGCGGACGATTATATCAATATGATCCAGACGAACCAGAACCGTCTGGACGCCATCAATCAGACGATTAAGAAGTATAATCAGGCGCTCACTTACTGCAATCAGGACAGTCTGGATCTGGCAGTGATCCAGTTGAAGAAGGTGCTGTCCTTAAATCCGAAATTTATCCGTGCGCACCAGCTTCTTGCGCTCTTATATATCAACAGCGAGGAGTGGGAGCGGGCGAAAAGGGAACTGACCAAGTGTCTGGAGATCGACACGAACAATACGGCGACACTCCGGTATCTGAAGGAAGTGGACGAGATGCTGCTTCCCGAGGAAGGGGTCAAGAACTCTTCAAAGAAAAAGAAAGAGGAGATTGTCAAATATCAGAGCGGCAATGAGACGATTATCCAGCCTGTCAATATGAAGGAAGGCAGAGGCGTTACCTCGCTTCTGAATTTGGGAATCGGATTGGCTATCGGCATCGCCATCGCCTTTTTCCTGATTCTTCCGGCCAGAATACAGACCGCAAGGGCGGGGCTTGACGAGGATCTGCGCAAAGTCAGCGAACAGTCCGACGCAAAGACGGCGACCATTGACGAGCTGCAGCAGCAGCTTAGTGAACTGCAGCAGCAGAATGAGACGCTGCAGCAGGATCTGACGGCGTATATGGGGAAGGACGGTACGCTTAAGTCTGTGGAAAGCCTGATGAAAGCGGCGGGCGCATATCTCACGAATCCCGAGGACGTCACGGCGGTGGCGGATTATCTGACGGAGATCGAGGAGGAGCGGGCGCAGGAGGAGGAACACGAAAGTTCGGAGGCTTTTGACACGCTCTACAATACGCTTTTGGCGCTGATCGGGCCGCAGATTGCGGAGTCTTATGACGAGGACGGCCACGCTGCGTTCTGGGCGGGCAATTACGCGGATGCCATCCCGAATTTGGAGAAGGCGTTCCAGTATGACGCCACCAACGGGCAGGCGCTCTTTGATCTGGCGAACTCCTATTACCGTATCGGTGAAGAGGCAAAAGCAGGGGAAATCTACCGACAGGTGATCGAGCTGTTCCCCAATACGGAGAAGGCGGATAAGTCGAAGGCTACGCTGGCGCAGATAGAGGGCGCGGAGGAATAAATTTCGTTATTTATGTTTCCAGTGGAGGAGGTGAGAGAATGCCCGGAAATGAGAAGGAGTTTAACGGCAATCTTTTCGACCAGCTTACGATTCTGGATGATATTGAGGAGGTTGCGGAGCAGGAAAACGCAACAAAGACTTTGGCGATGATTGCAAAAAAACGGGGACAGATCATGCGTAAACTATATCAGAATCCCCCGATGCCGAAAGACGAGTGATATGATTTTGTAACGCAGAAAAGGAAAGAAAAGACACGAAAGAGGACATGATACAAGAAAAGTATCGTGTCCTTTTTGCGTGGATAAGCAGAGCCAGAAGGGTTACGAAGTATGCGCCATGCTTGCATGAGGGCATGCTTTGGAAATCTTATGATGAGCAACGTAAACGAGAACTGCGAAGCATTTTTAGCGCTCCATTTACCAATTAACTATCCTTTTTTGCTTGCCAGCATTCCCTTCTACTGCGTTGTTTTCAGTCAACGATGCCACCGCATCGCCTCCCTCAAACGCCTTGTATAAGGAAATTCTGGACTTCGCAAAAAGTGTATGCA
>VSNH01000125.1 GCA_009774215.1 Lachnospiraceae bacterium | reverse complement strand
GGTTAAGTCGTCGGCCGCTGAGGGGGATGGGTTTGCGGTTTCCCTGATTGTCAAGGCGGCGGGCACGGCGCAGATCACATTGACCGGCAACGATGCGGCGAAGACTTCCCGGACGATTTGGCTGGTTGTGGGGGATGCGGAGCCGGGCTTGAGCGATGAGAGCGTTACGTTAAACCTCATGCAGACGGACGGTGAATGGATATCCCTGTATCCGGCGAAAAGCCCGGAGGGGAGGGAATATAGAATAAAAAAGGTTCAGCTTGGGACTGACGAGAAGAGCACGAAGTTTAAGCTGGAGGAAGTGAGAGGCAGCTACAACATAAAAGCGAAGAGCGGCACGAAGGCAGGAACCTACAGGATAAAAATCTGCGTGGCGGTGGAAGAGGTCGGGACGACCTATGAGCTGCCCCTCACGGTCAAGGTGGTGTCGAAGAATCCGGTCTATAAAGTGAAGCAGGCGCGAAAGCTGAATCTCTTCTGCAAAAATGACGAAAGTCTGCTGCAGATCGATACGGACGAGATACTGACACGGCTGGAATACAGCGGATTAGCGGATTATACCATAGAAAAAAGAGACGGCTGTTATTATATCAAGGCGGAGAACGGCGCGACTTTAAAAAGCGTCAAAAAGGGAAAGCTGACGCTATACTTTTCAGGCTGGCAGGGATCTTATACTACGTCCTTTACGGTGGGTGTGGAGAAAAAGGCGCCTAAGCTTACTTGGGATACGAAAAAGGTGACGCTGTATCCGCAGGCGGGCATTCAGAGCTTGTGGATCGGGATAAAGAATCCGGAAGCCGTTTCATGGGATTCGGTAACGGTAAAGAAGAGCAGCGGGAAGGCCAAAGGAAATTATGATGTGGAGGTGGACCGTGAAAAGGGCGGCCTGCTTCTGAGCGGAAAAAATCTGAATCAGACAGACAGTTTTAATATGCAGATTTTTTTAAGCGATGCACAGAACTGGGCGCAGAACGAGACGGTTACCTATACGCTGCAGGTCAGGGTAAAGATGGGACAGCCCGCTATCGCTCTGGAGAATAAGACGTTGCAGCTCAATGCGGATGCGGCTTACAGGGGGTATGATGCGGCTTCCACCGCAGTGAAGTGGAAGGACGGCGGTATGCTCTGGGAATCCGATGGGGCCGGGGAGAACAAAAAGGAAAGGATCCGGGTGAGTGTCTACTGCGACCCGAAAGACGCAAGGGCGAAGGCTCTGGTGCAGAACAGCAAGGTGATTTTCTCCGTGACGAGAGAGAACGGCAGCTATCATGTGGCGGCAAGGCTGAATAACAAGGCGGTGGACGCAGGCTCCTACAAATATATCGTACAGGCGGCGAAGGACGGAAAAATTTGGAAAACACCGTTGACCTTAAAGGTGGTAAACACCGCCCCGGCAAAGGCGGTGAAGCTTACGGCGAAGGGCAGTATCGACGTGCTGAACAGGGAAGGCAGCTTTATGACGTTGACACCCGCTCTCAAAGCGGTGAGCGGCGAATTTGCAATCCCGGCGGATCGGGAAGTGAGACTGGCAGGCCGCGACGCTCATTTGTTTGAGGCGAGATGGCGTGAGGATGGCAAGGCCATTGAGCTTCGGGCAAAGAGAAACGAAACACTTGTTATCAAATATCAGTATACGGTTGCGCCGATCCTTACTTTGCGGAATGTGAACGGAGAGACGGTGGAAATTTCCACGCCTGCCGTGAAGTTTAAGGTGAAACAGGGAAGCGTGAAAGTGAGCGCGGCGCCGAAAACGGCTCTCATGTACAGCGGCGCTTACAATTCCGTGAAGATTGACGTGAGCGCGGTCATGAAGGGAGCTGACACGCCTGCGATTGAAAATGTGACTCTCGTGGGGAACACGGATGCCTTTGCTTATGTATATAATAAAGAGGGAACGGGGACGCTTACCATGAAAGACACGGGACGCGCCGTCAAGGGGAAGAGCTATTCTCTGCAGTTTAAGGTTTCCTTTGCGGAGCAGGCGGATAATGTGAAGCCTGTTGTCGTCAGGTGTAAAGTAAAGGTGAAATAAGGAAGGACAGACGGCATATGCAGTTGCTTGCGGGATTATTGATTCCCTTTGCGGGAACGACCCTTGGGTCGGCCATGGTATTTTTTATGCGGGGGATGCATAAGAAGATAGAAAAGCTTCTTCTGGGGTTTGCCTCGGGGGTTATGATTGCGGCCTCCGTCTGGTCGCTTTTGATTCCGGCCATTGATATGGCGGGAGAGCAGGGGCAGATTGCCTGGATTCCTGCTGCGGGAGGTTTTCTGGGCGGCATGGCCTTTCTTCTCGTGCTGGACAGTCTGATTCCGCATCTGCATCTGGAGAGCACGGAGCCGGAGGGCGTGGAGAGCTCGTTAAAAAAAACGACCATGCTTGTCCTTGCGGTGACGCTGCATAACATTCCCGAGGGCATGTCTGTGGGCGTGACCTTTGCGGGAGCGCTGATCGGTGACGCGGGCATTACCATGGCGGGGGCCTTTGCCCTGGCGGTGGGTATAGCCATCCAGAATTTTCCGGAAGGGGCGATCATTTCCATGCCACTTCGCAGCGAGGGTGTTTCCAAGGGGAGGGCCTTTGTCTACGGGGCACTGTCCGGCATCGTGGAACCCATCGGCGCTTTTGTTACGATTCTGCTGGCGGAGCAGATCGTCTCGGCGCTCCCGGTATTTCTGGCTTTTGCGGCGGGGGCGATGATCTATGTGGTGGTGGAGGAGCTGATTCCCGAAGCGCAGGCCGGGGATCACAGCAATGTCGGAACCGTGGGTGTGGCCATCGGGTTTGTGGTTATGATGATTTTGGATGTGGCTTTAGGGTAGAGTGAAAAGAACTTCTAAAGCTCAGCAGCAGAGGCTGCTTCGCTAAGAAGTTCTATGGAAGCGCTGATTAAATCAGCACTTCCTTAGAGCCTCCGGCGGATGCACACGGATTTGCAAAGGAATGTGCCGCTTCGCGGCGCAAATCCGGTGCGGGAAACGCTTTAATCAGCGTTTCCCTATGTTTCACTCAGGAGAATGGAAGGAGATAAAAAATGGAAGCGAAAAAACTGGGATTCGGGCTCATGCGGCTGCCGTTACATAATCCGAACGACGCGACGAGCATTGATTTGGAAACGACGAAGAAGATGGTGGATACCTTTATCGAGAAGGGCTTTACCTACTTCGATACGGCGTGGATGTACTGCGGGTTTAAGAGTGAGGATGCGGCGAAGGAATGTCTGGTGGACAGACATCCGCGGGACAGCTATACATTGGCCACAAAGCTGCACGCGAGCTTTATCAGGACGAAGGAAGACCGGGATAAAATTTTTGAGGCGCAGCTTAAAAAAACGGGTGTTACGTTTTTTGACTACTATCTGCTCCACGATATCGGTTTCAGTCACTATAAGATTTACACGGAGCTTGACTGCTTCCACTGGCTGGCGGAGAAGAAAAAGCAGGGACTTGTGAGGCATATGGGATTTTCCTACCATGACAATGCGGAATTTCTGGATCAGGTGCTGACGGAGCACCCGGAGATGGAGTTTGTGCAGCTCCAGCTCAATTATCTGGACTGGGAGAGCAGCGCGATCCAGTCCAAGCTCTGCTATGAGGTGGCGGTGAAGCACGGCGTGCCGGTGTGGGTGATGGAGCCTGTCAAGGGCGGTACGCTGGCCAAGGTGCCGAAGGATGTGGAGGAGATGTTCAAAAACCGCGATCCGCAAATGTCGGTGTCTTCCTGGGCGATCCGCTTCGCAGCCAGTCTGGACAATGTAAAGATGGTGTTAAGCGGCATGAGCAACATGGAGCAGCTTTTGGATAACATCAGTTATATGAGCGAATTCAAGCCTCTCACGGACGAGGAGAGGCGCATGGTGTACCGGGCGGCGGCCATGATTAACGGGAACATCGCCATTCCCTGCACGGGATGCTCTTACTGTACGGAAGGATGTCCCAAAAATATCGCGATCCCGAAGTATTTTTCGCTCTATAACGCGGAGATGCAGGAGGTTGATGGAAAGGGCTGGACGCCTCAAGGCGAATACTACGACCGACTGACGGGCACTTTCGGAAAGGCGGGGGACTGTATCGCCTGTGGCCAGTGCGAGAATGTCTGTCCCCAGCATCTGCCCGTGATAGAGCATTTAAAGACGGTGGCGGGATATTTCGGAAAGTAAGGTACGGAAGATGGGAGAAAACAATCTGACGGAGGGGAGCGTGTGGAAAAACCTGATACGGTTTGCGCTCCCGTATCTTTTGGCCTGCTTTATGCAGACCTTTTACGGCATGGCAGATCTGTTTGTAGTGGGGCTGTACAACGGCTCAAAGACCACTACGGCGGTGGCAATCGGCAGCCAGGTGATGCATATGCTAACGGTGATTATCGTGGGATTTGCCATGGGTGCCACCGTGCGGATCGGCAGATATGTGGGGGCGAAGGACGAGCGGGCGGCAGCGAAGACAGTTGGCGCGTCGGTTGTCTTTTTTGCGGCCTTTGCCGTGCTGCTGACGGTGGTGCTTTTGCTTTGTACCAATTTAATAACAAGTGTTATGTTGACACCCGCGGAGGCGTTGGAGGAGACAAGCCTGTATCTTGGCATCTGTTTTGCGGGCGTGCCCTTTATCACGGCCTACAATGTGATCAGCAGCATTTTCCGCGGGGCAGGCGACTCCAAAAGGCCCATGTACTTTGTGGGGGTGGCCTGCGTGGTCAATATCGCGCTGGATTTTGTGCTGATCGGCGGCCTCTCTATGGGGGCGGCGGGGGCCGCTCTGGGGACGGTTCTCGGGCAGGCGGTGAGCGTGGCCTTTGCCTTTGTGATGCTAAAACAGCGTGATCTGGGCTTTCAGGTGACAGGGCGGGATATCCGGGCGGATCGGGAGACGATCTCTCAAATTCTCAGGGTGGGCGCGCCCATCGCCTGTCAGGACGGGCTGATTCAGGTGGCTTTTATCGTGATTACGGTGATTGCCAACAGCAGGGGGCTGGTGGTTTCGGCGGCCGTGGGGATTGTGGAGAAGCTGATCGGCTTCCTGTTTCTGGTGCCTTCTGCGTTCCTCTCCGCGATTTCCGCCATCACGGCGCAGAATATGGGGGCGGACAAGCCGGAGCGTGCAAGGGCTTCCCTTGGCTATGGCCTGCTGATCACCATGACCTGGGGTGCGCTCTGTGCGCTTTACAGCCAGTTCCTGCCGCAGACGCTGGTGGGCCTGTTTACAAGGGATGCAGCTGTGCTGGCGGCAGGCTGCGCTTATCTGCGCTCCTACGCCTTCGATACGTTTTTTGCGGCGATTCATTTCTGCTTCAGCGGGTATTTCTGCGGAGACCAGAAGGCGGGGATTTCCTTCTTACATAATATTACGGCGATTCTTCTCATCCGTATCCCGGGGGCTTATCTGGCGGGTGTGTACTTCCCGGACAGTCTGTATCCTATGGGATGGGCGGCGCCGCTGGGGTCGCTGTTGTCGGCGCTGATCTGTGTGGGGTTTTATCTGTATTTTCGGAACGCGAAAAGCACTTCTAAAGACGTTCTGCCATAGGACAGAACGCCAAAGGAGGCATTCTCCGCACGAAGTGTCAAGATTTGATTTCCCTCCGCAGCGCCCACAGCGCAAGCAGGTTCGGGAGGGCCATAATGCCGTTGATCAGATCGGTGCACTCCCACACCAGATGCATGGGAATGATGGCGCCCAGATAGATCATCAGGACATAGAAAAGCTTGTAGAACGGCACACTGCGGTTTCCGCCCAGATATTCGGCGGCTTTCTCCCCGAAGTAAGACCAGCCGATCAGGGTGGTCACGGCGAAGGCGCACAGGGAGATCGTGAGGAAGGCGTCTCCCACATAGGGCAGATGGGCAAAGGCAGCCGCGGTCAGATCCGTTTCAGCGGCCCCGGCTGTGGAGGCCGGATCGTAGAGCATGTTGCAGACTACCACAAGTCCGGTCAGCAGGCACATGACAACCGTGTCCCAGAAGACGGCGGTCATGGAAACGTAGGCCTGTACTTTCGGGTCTTCGGTGTGGGAGGCAGCCGCGGCGATGGCGGAGGTGCCGATACCGGCCTCGTTGGTGAAAAGGCCTCTGGCGATGCCGTACCGCAGGGCCCGCCGTAACCCTGCTCCGGCTACGCCTCCGGCAAGGCTTGCGAAGGAGAAGGCATCCTTTAGAATCCAGACTACGGCAGTGAGAAGCTGGTGGCGGTATAGGATTAAGAGAAGCATACAGCCGAACAGATAGAGAAAGGTGATGGCGGGCACGGTGCGCTCGCAGAGACGGCCGATGCTTCGGATACCGCCGAGGATCACCGCCGCCGTTACCACGGCCAGCATGACGCCTACCGGGTGGGGTGAGACGCCGAAACTTAACGTGGTCGCCCGCGTGACAGAGTTGGCTTGGGTGGTGCAGCCAACGCCGAAAGCGGCGGCCAGTGTGCACAGCGCATACAGGCTGCCCAATTTTTTGTTATGTAAACCGTTTTTTAACACATACATGGGGCCGCCGATGTAGAGGCCGTCCCCGCTTTTCTGGCGGTGGAGAACGCTTAAGTAGCATTCGCCGTAGGCGGTGGCCATCCCCAGAATCCCGGTGATCCAGCACCAGAAAATGGCGCCGGGGCCGCCCAGAGCGACGGCGGTTGAGACACCGATGATGTTTCCCGTGCCCAGGGTGGCGGCCAGTGTGGTGGAGAGGGCCGAGAAGGGCGAGAGATTGCGGGCTGTTTTGACCTTGTGCGCGGTGGAAGCTTTCTTTGCGGAGGCAGGTTTCCCGACGAGGGATGTATCTTCCACGGGGAAAGATTCCGCGTCAGAGGGCTTATCCTCTGCGGAATACAGGGAGAGGCGTATTGCCCGGAAAAGATTTCTCTGGGGAAAGCGCAGTTTGAAAGTGAAATAAATATGCGTGCCCATAAGCAGGATAATCAGGGGGAGGCCCCATAAAAAATCATTGATCTGTTCTAAGAGAGCCATAGAAACACGTCCTAGTGTTATTTAGCACATTTTATGTGTAAAGTTTGGGAAAAAGAACCGAAGGAGGGGTGGCAGATGACCAAGGAGGAGAAGACAAAAGCTTACGCCTGGGCGCGGGCGTTATGTTACTATGCCGGGGAGGATGAGGCGTTTCTGGAACGGTTTTTTGAGATGCTGACTGTCTCGGAGGGCGTGTCGAAGGAGTTTCTGTACTATCTGGAACACGAGAATTTCCTCTGTGAATATCAGGTAGCCGGTTACAGTCTGGTCGATATCATGGTGTGGCAGATGGATCACTTCAAGGCGCAGCTTGACAGGGATCGCACGCAGATGAAGAGCAATGGGGATAAAATGCTTTTGGAAGCTTTTCACACAATGCTGCTGATGGAACGCGACCCACAGTATTATGTAAACTTAATGCAGACCGAGACAGGGACGGACTACGTTGGGAAGTATAACTAATTGTGCAACGGCGAAACTCGATAACACTTCGTTGCACAATTATCATAAAGGTTGTGAAGGGTTTCGCAATAATATATATAGATAATGGTACATAGGAGGAATATATATAGAATGAACAAAGAGGACATCAGAATCAAACACGTCATCGTACATATCCTGGATCCCACCATCGGGATGCCGGTGCTTTCCGATACGGAGCTGGAGTTCGGCTCGGAGGTGGCGGAGTTTGTGCGGGAGCACATCGGAAAAATCTGCGCCGGGGACGACGCGAAGGAATGCCGCTTCTACGAGCGGGAGTCGGAGGTCTGCAAGCTGCTGACCGGGTATGAGGACGAAAATTTTGTGGCGGTCAGTCAGGAGATCGCGGGACTTTTGTTTGAGATTATGAGCGGCAATATTGACATTCCGCCGGCGGATCTGATGGTGGTGCGGTTTCGGGAGGGGGAGGAGGAGTATCTGGCCCTCCTAAAAATGAATTACAAGACCCTCTACACCCACAGGACGATGCCGCTTACGGAGGGGGAGGGGAACAGCAACGAGCTGATCCGGCACAAGTCGATCCTGCCTTCCCAGACCCAGCGGCTGACCGAGGCGGCGGTGATCTGCCTTTCGGATCTCTCCCTGCAGGTGGTGGAGAGGAAGTATGAGGTGAACGGGGAGAAGACGGATTATTTTTCTTTCCTTTTCTTGAAGTGCAGCGCCCATCTCTCCCATAAATCCAAGCTGTCTATCGTGGGCCGCGCCGTGGAGAGCGTGCAGAAGGAGGGTTTTGCGGAGAGTGAGCGGTTTGAGAGACAGATGCGGGCCAAGAGCATCATGCAGGAGGAGATGGAGGAGAAGGGCGGCTTCGTGGTGGAGGAGATTGCGGAGAAAATTTTCGAGGGCGAGCCGGAATTAAGGACGGCGTTTCAGGATAAAATGGAAAAGTACAACATGGTGAAGGAGACCATAGAGCCTAAGAGCGAGAATACGATGCGCAAATTCCAGAGCCAGCACCTTTTTACGGACACGGGCATCGAGATCAAAATTCCCATGGACCAGTATAAGAATCCGAAGTGTGTGGAATTTATCACGAATCCGGATGGAACGGTCAGCGTATTGATTAAGAATATCGAGCATCTGGAGGCTAAGATATAGAGACGGGAGAGCAGGAGCATTTGACGGCAGATGCGAAATAGTTCGGAGTGCACGTTTGCGTCATGGAGGCAAAAATGGGGACAATTTTAGACTATCTGAAAGAATACGGGGATTACAGCTTGGAGGAGAAGCCGTTTGGCGATGTGGACAGTCTGGTGATCAGCCAGCTCTCCTATCTGAAATTTGACGGTATTGTGCCGGCTCCGGAGGAAGAGCGTGCTCCGATCAGTATTAGGGAGATCGCAGCTCATGAGGATTATGACCGTATCTATGGGGATGAGCGCTACCGCAAGGACAACACGGCGCTCTTTACGGGCATTTTAAACAGCAGACGTTTCGGAGAATTGCGCCTTTGGAATTATGTAAACCTGATTGAACCGGAGAAGGAGAGCCAGTTTTCAGCCGTGGTGTGCGGCATGACCGGGGGACTTTCCTACGTGGTGTTCCGGGGGACGGATGAGAATATCGTGGGCTGGAAGGAGGATTTAAATCTGGCCTTTTCAGAGCCGGTGCCCGGACAGCTTTACAGCGTGCCTTATCTGGAGCAGGCGGCGCGGACGATCGACGGCGGTTTTTATGTGGGCGGCCATTCCAAAGGGGGGAACTTTGCGGTCTATGCAGCTATGCACTGCAGCGCGCCTATGAGAGCGCGGATAGAGAGAATTTATGACCACGACGGGCCGGGATTCCGACCGGAAGTGAGAGAGCGGGAAGCGTACCGGGAGATTGAGGGGCGGATTCACAAAACCGTGCCGCGCTCTTCGCTGGTGGGAATGCTCCTCTATACGGACGGCAATTACCGGGTGGTGGAGAGTAAAACCCTCGGGCTTGCCCAGCACAACCCTTACACATGGCTTGTGAAGGACGGGGATTTCCGCGTGGTGGATGAAATCCGGCCGGGGCGGAAACGCATGGATCAGACGCTCAACGAGTGGATTCTGTCGCTGGATCAGGAGCAGATGCACATTTTCGTGGATACATTGTACAGGGTGGTGCAGGCGTCGGAGACAGACAATTTGATTGATTTCACGGCGCACGGGTTTCAGAGCATACAAAAGATCGGCAGGGCAATCAGCGAGGTGGATGAGGAGACGGCGAAGGTTGTGATGCAGATCATGCGCGCTCTGTTTGAGACGATTTTCCTCCATACGAAGGAGCAGGCGCAGGGCAGGCGTGGAGCCGGAAGACCGAAACGCCCGGATTGGAAAAACAGATGGGAACTCCAGCGGGAGAAGTTTGAGGAGGGTATGGCGCAGTTAGAAAGCCGTCTGAAGCGTCAGCCAAGCGAGAAAAAGTAAGAAAACAGCGACTCACCCCCACCGTTGGGAAGGCGTTCCGGGTGCCACTGTACGGCCAGAATGGGGAGGAAGCTGTGAATCAGTCCTTCGACCACGTTATCCCCGGCGCGGCAGACGGGGATCAGTCCCCCGCCCATGCGGTTTACGGCCTGATGGTGGGCGGAATTTACCTTGGCGCTGTTTCCATAGAGCTGGTAAAAGAAAT
>VSNH01000124.1 GCA_009774215.1 Lachnospiraceae bacterium | reverse complement strand
TATATAAAGGTGGTAAATTTTACTTAAACGCGAAACTTAATTGACGCAGAAAGGGCTAGCCCTTTCTCTATATCCTAATACATTAGGATATAAAAACCCTGACTGCTCATAAAAAAATCGAGTGGGAAGGCGTGGCGGAACGTGATATAAAATGCGGAATAGCGGCAAATCAGGCTGCGACACCGTGTTTTGTATAGAAACCAAAAATTGACTTTTATTGCAAAGTCGAAAGGAGAGAGTAACATTATGAAAAAGAAAGTATTGGCAACATTACTGGCAACTGCAATGACTGTCGGCTGTCTGACCGGCTGTGGCGGCGGTGCGGCAGAGCAGCCCGCGGCGGAAGCTCCGGCAGCGGAAGCGCCTGCGACAGAGGAGCCTGCAGCGGACGATGCGGCAGCAGAGGAGGCTCCTGCAGTAGAGGCTCCCGCAACTGCTGAGGAGGGCACAGACCCCGTTGCGACCCTGATTGCGGCAACCACAGGTACGGTAACCCTCAAAGTATGGGCATCTGAGGAGGATCAGGACCTGACAACGAAGCTGCTCGATGATTTCAAGGCGGCTTACCCGGATGTAACCTTTGACATTACCCTTGGTGCAGAGAGTGAGTCCACCGCGAAGGATACGGTTCTTACGGACGTAGAGGCGGCTGCTGATGTGTACGCTTTTGCGGACGACCAGATCAACGATCTGGTAAACGCAGGTGCGCTGCAGGAGGTAGTGGCAAACTACACCTTCGATGTGGTAAATGAGAATGCAACCGGCGCTGTAGAGGCGGCGGCCGTAAACGGTAAGGTATACGCTTATCCGATGACGGCTGATAACGGTTACTTCATGTTCTATGATTCTTCCGTATTCTCCGAGAGCGACGTGCAGTCTCTGGAGAAGATGATTGAGGTGGCTGATGCGGCCGGCAAGAAGATTGCTATGGATATCTCCAACGGCTGGTACATTTATGCGTTCTTCCAGGGCGCGGGTCTTGAGCTGAAGCTGAATGACGACGGTCTTACCAACACCTGTACATGGAATGCAGCAGGCGGTACGGACGTGGCGCAGGCAATCATTGACCTGACGGCGTCAGGCGTGCTCGTAGACATGAACGATGAGGATATGGCTACCCAGATCGCAGAGGGCAATGTGGCTGCATGTGTAAACGGTACGTGGAGAGCTGAGACGGCGGCAGAAGCATGGGGCGACAACTATGCGGCGACCAAGCTTCCCACCTTCAAGGCAGGCGGCAAGGACTGCCAGATGTCTTCTTACTCCGGCTACAAGCTGGTTGGTGTTAACCCTCATTCCGCTAACGTGGGCTGGGCGATGCTTCTGGCAGAGTTCCTGACCAATGAGTCCGCGCAGACGGCAAGATTTGAAGCGAGAGGCCTTGGCCCCTCTAACCTGAATGCAGCAGGTTCTGATGCGGTACAGGCAAACCCGGCGATTGCCGCTCTGGCAGAGCAGGCAGCTTACGCTACGCCTCAGCGTGTAGGCGGTAACTTCTGGTCTCCCGCGGAGACGCTCGGACAGATCCTCGCATCCGGCAATCCTGACGGAACGGATCTGCAGGAGCTTCTGGATACCACGGTTGAGGGTATCACGGCACCTGTCGAATAAACAAACGGAGTAAAAATCTTCGATTTTAACTCCGCGGGACTGCTTCGCAGCCTCGGCATGAAATAAAAGTTGAGTAAAAAGAGGGTGAGTGGCATTCACTCGCCCTCTTTTTGAAAGAAAACGGTTGTTTTTCATTTCATAAGGGGTTTTATTGCAGAAAACGACTTTGGCATGGAGGTTCATATGAAGAAGGCATTAAATGCGATAGGAAATTATTTTAAGAATATTGGAATTGCCTTTGTCAAGGGAGATGTGTGGGTTAAGCTGTCAGCGGTTCTGATGGGCGCGGGTTACTTTGCCAGGAAACAGGTGATTAACGGTATTATCATGTTTCTGGTGGAAGCGTTGTTTGTCGTGCTGTGCGTCGGCTATGCGGCGCCAAACCTTGTGAAGTTTGGAACGCTCGGTACGGTGCAGTTTGAGCAGGTGTTTGACCCGTTGACTATGACCAGCACGGTCAACGACTATGACAACTCTTTCCTGATTCTGTTGAATTCCATTATTGCACTTTTTCTCATTGTTGTATTTATCATGTTCTGGATCGCAAACATGAAAGCGGTTTACCGCCTGCAGATTCGGAAAGAAAACGGAGAACACATCAATACCTTTAAGGAAGATGTGCAGGCGCTGTTTAACGAAAAATTTCATATTACATTGCTGACGCTGCCGACGATCGGTATTATTCTGATGAATATTCTGCCGATTCTGGTGCTGGTGGCTGTTGCGTTTACCAACTATGACCAGCAGCATATGCCGCCCAATTCACTGTTTACATGGGTGGGATGGTCAAACTTCAAGAGTTTGTTTACGGATTCCGTGACGGTGACTTTTGGATATTCTTTTAGGAAAGTATTAACTTGGACGCTGGAGTGGGCGGTGCTTGCCACCTTTACGACCTATATCGGCGGTATCCTGCTCGCCAAGTTTATCAATAACAAGAAAACAAAGCTGCCGAAGATGTGGAGAACGCTCTTTATCATCGCGATTGCAGTGCCGCAGTTCGTAACACTGCTTCTGGTGCGTAACTTCTTCGCAGACAGCGGTATCGTCAATACCTTCTGCACCAATATCGGGCTGACGGGTTTTCTCAAGAATGTGGGGCTTGTTCCCTCCAACCTGAGTTACATTCCGTTTTTGACCAATCCGGGCTGGGCGAAGGTGATGATTGTCATTATCAATATCTGGGTCGGCATTCCCTATCAGATGTTGATCGCAACGGGCGTTCTGATGAACATTCCCGAGGATCAGATCGAGAGCGCGAGGATCGACGGTGCGAATCCGCTGCAGATATTCATTAAGATCACAATGCCGTACATGCTTTTCGTGACCGGGCCGAGCCTGATTACGGACTTTGTAAAGAACATCAACAACTTTAACGTGATTTATCTGCTGACGCAGGATGTGTACGTCACGAGCGACCAGCTTCTGGCAAACTCCAACGCGAAGGAGATCGACCTGCTGGTTACCTGGCTGTTCCGGCTGACGAACGAGTATTACAACTATAAGATGGCATCCGTGATCGGTATCATCGTATTTATCATCTGTGCGGCGTTTACACTGGTTACCTTTACAAGAACCATTAAGGGAGATAAGGAGGAGGAATTTCAATAATGAAAAAGACGATCAATTCTATTTTAAGACATCTTGTTTTGCTTCTCCTGGCGGTGGTGTGGCTGATACCGATTCTCTGGTTGTTTGTTACCTCGTTTAGCGGGTATAAGGGAATCAACACTTCCCACTTCTTCCCGGAGACATGGACACTTGACAATTACGCGCAGCTTTTCCTGCGGTCGGATTCCATCGTGCAGTACAACAGGTGGTTTGTGAACACGTTTGTAATCGCGGTTTTCACATGCCTGATCTCTACCATCCTTGTGCTGATGGTGAGCTACACCATGAGTAAGCTGCGGTTCCCGGGCAGAAAGTCGCTGATGAGTTTCAGCATCATTTTGAATATGTTTCCGGGCGTGTTGTCCATGATCGCGATCTACTTTATTTTAAAGACGTTTAACCTGACGAACAGTCATATCGGTATGATTATCGTTTACTCCGCCGGCGCGGGGCTGGGTTTCCTGATCTGTAAGGGTTTCATGGACACGATTTCCGTTTCCTTAAGTGAGGCGGCAAGACTGGAGGGCGCTTCTGAGGCGAAGATTTTCTGGAAGATTATCATTCCGCTTTCCAAGCCCATCATCGTGTATACGGTTATCAGTTCTTTCTTGGTGCCGTGGGGCGATTTTGTGTTTGCGAAGCTGATGTTAAACTCCGGCATCGCGACAGACTGGACGGTGGCGATCGGCCTGTTCAATATGCTGGGCAAGTCCATGATCGCGAAGTACTTCTCCGTATTCTGCGCAGGCGGCGTGGTGATATCCGTGCCGATTTCGATTCTGTTCCTGATTATGCAGAAGTTCTATGTGGAAGGTATTACGGGAGGTTCTGTCAAGGGTTAAATAAGGAAAACTATAGAGCAGGCTGCACTTGATAAATGGTGCAGCTTGTTTGTGTCTATGCGTAGGTCCGCATATGAAAATTTGCTGTTTCACAGTATGCGGGCCGCGCGGCGAGTGGGGAAAGAAGGATATTCCTGTCTCGATTGAGGATGGGTTTACATAACATAAAAAAGGAAACGGAGAGTAGAAGAATGAGGAGTAGATATATTAGAACTCTGGCGGGGATCATGGCGGCGGCTTTGGTGATTGGCGGCTGCGGCGGGACAGGGAACGGCGGGACTTCGTCTGACGCGGCGGTGCAGGGGCAGGAAGGAGAGGCGGACGGTTCTTCGGAAAACGGGGGAGACGCGGCTGGCAATGAGATGACAGCGGTGGCGGAGCAGACATCGGAAGGTGATGGGGAAGAAGCAGATGTCTCCAACGGCGGCGCGGGAGGTGCGGCGGAAGTGTCCGCCTCAGAGCCGTGGGAGGATAACCCGCTGCAGATGATCGACGATAATTACAGGACATATTATGAGGTGTTCGTCTACTCCTTCTGCGACAGCGACGGGGACGGCATAGGAGACCTGCAGGGGCTGATTTCCAAGCTCGATTACATCAACGACGGAGACGACGCCACGGAAACGGATTTAGGATGCAGCGGTATCTGGCTGATGCCCGTGAACCCGTCGCCCACTTACCACAAGTACGACGTGGCGGATTATTACGGGATAGACGAGACATACGGCACGCTGGATGATTTTGAGACGCTGCTCGCCGAGTGCGACAGGCGGGGCATTAAGGTGATTATGGACTTGGTGCTGAACCACAGCTCTTCGCAGAATCCGTGGTTTCTGGAAGCGTGCGAATACCTGAAAGGATTAGGCGGCGCGGAGCCGAGCGCGGCGGACTGCCCTTATTTTGACTACTATCACTTCTCCAAGGAGCAGGGCGGCGGATACTATCCGGTGGAAGGTACGGACTGGTATTACGAGGCGCAGTTCTGGTCGGAGATGCCTGACTTGAACTTAGACTGCGAAGCTTTGCGGGAGGAGATTGCGGAGGTCACGAAATACTGGCTGGATATGGGCGTGGGCGGTTTCCGTCTGGATGCGGTGAAGGAGTATTATTCCGGGGCGCCCCAGTCAAATATTGACTTTTTAAAATGGCTGACTGAAACAGTCAAAGCACAGAAATCAGACGCTTATCTTGTGGGAGAAGCGTGGCTCGATATGGCGGACTACGCAACCTACTATGAGAGCGGCATTGACAGCGTCTTCGATTTTGCCTTTGCGGACAAGGACGGCATTATCTCCAAGGTGTTGAACGGCTCTTCTGCGGCAAAATACGGCGCGGCAGTCACTTCTCTGGACGAAACCTTCGGGGCTTATAACGAGAATTATATTGACGCCCCCTTTTATACCAATCATGACATGGGCAGGAGCGCCGGTTACTATGCAGGGGACAATTCCGCCGCGCAGACGAAGATGGCGGGCGCTATGAACCTGTTTATGAGCGGGGCGGCTTTTCTCTATTATGGGGAGGAGCTCGGCATGAAAGGCTCCGGCAAGGATGAGAACAAGCGGGCGCCTATGTACTGGAGCATGAACCCAGATGCGGAAGGCATGTGCGACGGTCCGGCGGATATGGAAGAGGTGAAGATGAAGTTTGAGAGTCTGGAGGAGCAGGAGAAAGATGAGACTTCCGTTTATCAATACTATAAGAAAGTCATCAAAATCCGCAACCAGAATCCGGAAATTGCCAGAGGAAAGGCGGAATATGTTCTTGTAGGGGATTTTTTGGCGGAGGACACGAAGGAAAGCGTCTGTGCCATCAAAAAGACTTACGGGGATTCTGAGCTTCTGCTCGTCTTTGTGACGGGGGAAGAGACGGAGGAGCTGGATCTGACGGGGATTACCCTGAACGGGAAGAAGATCGGCGCGGACACGGAGATTCGGGGCGTGCTTGTGACGGGGGAAGAGAAAATCGGCTTCGAGGACGGGAAGGCGGTGATGCCGGGCTTTTCGGTGCTGGTTTTGAAGTAGAGTATAAGGCAAAACGTCTTGAAATTCCGACAAATATGTTTTAAAATGTATAGAAGTCACACAGTTTTTTGTGAGAGGGTTAGATCCTGTTATCACGGGCGGGCATCTGACTCAAAATAAACGAAAGGATAACAGGTACTTAACATGAAAAGTCAAAACAAATGGGTGCGTGCCGCGATCCCGGCACTGCTCCTGCACTTCAGTATCGGAACGGTGTACTGCTGGTCTATCTTCAGTCAGGAGATCGCTGACTACATAGGCTTCTCCAAGGCAGCTACGGAGTGGGCGTTCAGCTTCGCGATTTTCTTCCTCGGCATGTCCGCGGCGTTTTTGGGCAACGTGGTGGAGAAGGACATCCATAAGTCGTCCCTGATCGCTACGATTACCTTTGCCCTCGGTATGGCTGGCACGGGTTTCTTCATATATTATGGAGGAAACAATCCCGGCAGTCCTCTGGCTCTGGTAGGTATTTATGTCTGCTACGGCTTTATCATGGGTGTCGGTCTCGGAACCGGGTATTTATCTCCGGTAAAGACCCTGATGCTTTGGTTCGAGGATAAGAAGGGTCTTGCGACAGGTCTTGCGGTAGCGGGCTTTGGCGGCGCGAAGGCGATTGCAAGTCCCATCATGCAGGCGCTGCTGTCCAATCTGGGTGAGGGCGGCATTTATAAGATGTTCTGGATTCTCGCTGCGGTTTATTTCGTGATGATGTTTGTGGGCCATCTCCTTCTGGCGAAGCCCGAGGGCTGGCACGAGCCCCAGAAGAAGGAAAAGGGGCAGGGCATTATGGCTACCATCAAAACCCGCCCGATCAGCAACTATGTGGGTATCTGGCTGATGTTCTATATCAACATCACATGCGGCCTTGCGCTGATCTCGCAGGAGAAGATGATTGTGAAGTGTATTGGTCTTGCAGGCGTGGTTGGCGTGATCTCCACGATCTCCGCGATCTTCAATGCGGGCGGCCGTCTCGGCTTCTCTGCTTGGGCGGATCATCTGAAGGACAGAAACACGATCTACAAGCTGATCTTTGTGCTCTCGATTGTATTTACCGGCGCGGTTATGCTCACAGGCGGCATTAAGAACGGTGAAGGCAATATGCTGTTGGTTGTTCTTGTGCTGGCGCTGGTATTTATGGTAAATGCCGGATACGGCGGCGGCTTCTCCAATGTGCCGACCCTGCTTTCCGACCACTACGGCATGGGCAGCATCAGCGCGATTCACGGTATCACCCTTTCCGCGTGGGCGTTTGCGGGTCTTACCGGCAACCAGATCGCAACCCTGATCGTGAGCAATACGGGAAGCTTTATCGAGGATTCCCACGGTAATATGGTCAATCCCGTCGGCTACCAGAACGTGCTGTACTTCACGATCGTGCTCTATATTATCGCACTGTTAATCAGCCTGTTCCTTGTGAAGCCCGCGAGTACAGACAAGAAATAAAGAATAAAGAAATGCATGGAATCGGGCAGGAAAGAAATTTCCTGCCCGTCTGCGCGGGACGCATGCCGAAGGCAAAATACCATATGCGTCCCTGCGCATAGCAAAAACCCCGGAGGTTTAACCTTCGGGGTTCTTGCTTGTGTAAAAGGGGAATTCTTCGGAATTGCTATTGCCGACTTGACTTCCGTGATCAAGTCTGTAATCAATATACCGTAATTTCCCCTTGCAGTCTATAAATATATTATAAAAGAATAACACTATATTAGCGAGAAGAGACTTACATAACCAAATAATCACGCTGCCTCTGAAGCTCGGGAGGAATCGGAATCCCTGTATTTTTGAGCTTTTGGAAGACATTGTCATAATGATGGATCTTCTGCGCCTGTTTAATATCGTAGCGTGCCATAGTTTCCTTGTAGAGCGGGTTTGCCATCAGTCTTGTGCGAATCTCCTTGGAGAAAGGGCAATATGTGAAAATGATGTTTCGGGACACTTTGTTGAGTCTCGGTGAACCGACGCCCTCATAGAGAATCCATGCTTCGTAGTCTCTGATGAACATTTCTTTATAACTGTTTTTCGCCTTTTGCATACTGAGCTTGATCTTATCCTTCGCGTCGGCGGACAGTTCGCGGTTCTTACGGTAGAACTGGATGTAGTCGAAATATTCGCTCGTAAGGGATGCCTCGGAAATATCGTTCCAGCGGGCCCCCTGAACGCGTTTGCACATTTCCCAGCGGAAGTCTCCGGTCAGACGGACGAGAATATTTGTCAGGTCTTCCATCTGGAACACGGACACCATCATGCGGGCCGGAGTGGTACGTTTGCGCCCCTCGATCTCCTGCCATGCAATGCCGCGGGTTCCCACGTTTGGCATCAGGATAATGTCGGGGAGCACCTCCACGCCGACGGATTCCTTGCCGATACCGATGTCGGGGTTCGTATAAATGACATCTCGGTAGTAGGCGCTGAAGTCGATATCCCGGATTTTCTGGAAGGCTTCTTCCACCTTGTCTGCGGATACCAGCGTGCCTTCCAGCTCCTTCAGAACATTGTGTTCTGAAAAGACGGGGCAGAAGCTTAACACGCGGCCGAAGGTAATTTTGTTGACGGTCTGGAACATATTGCGTATCTCGAAAAGCACCTTTTCCGTCACGTCGTTCTGCATCCGTGCCTCGTCCGCTGCCGTGATATTGCCGGACATTTTCTGCTCACGCAGAAAAGTGGGAAAGTCTGCGTCAAACTCGTTGCGGCTGGGCTCCTTTATGCCCTTATAGATGGCGGTAAACCATTCGTAGGCCGTATAAACCTTGCGCTCCGGGTCGGTGGGAAGCTTGTCGACTATCTTGTACAGATAGGCGGCGTTCTCAAGGCCTGCCAGATGTTCATCCACATAGCCGAAATTGAAGAACATTTTTACTACTTTGGGCACGGAAGAAGGCTCCTTCATGCTCTTTAAGAAGGCCTTTTCATATATGACATAGAAATGCTTCGTGATCGTCATGCGCAGCTTTCTTGCTGCGTCGTCAGAAGCGTTCTTATCCGTCATCTGGGCAAACTTCTTCACAGCCTCGCGGAAAGCGGCAGCAGTCTCGCTGCTTACCTCTGCGTAGGTGAGAATCTTATTCATGGAGTCTTCCACATCGGGTACATCGTCAACCGTAGTAGGGCTCTCTTCCCCGCTGCCTTCCCCGAGATTTTCCAGTTTGGTCCGGTATTCCGCAACTCTCTGTTGATACATTTCCTTGTCGATGGAGGGCAGATCTTCCATCTGGATCATCATTGTGGAAATTTTTGCGCTCACGGTTGTGGAGTCCTGATCGTTTGCCCCGATCCGATATAGAAGGCTCGCGTAGAGATCAAAGAAGTCCAGATGATTTTCATTCATCAAAAAGCTGGCGATGTCCGCCTTGTAGTCATAAAAAACGCGGCATATGGAAATGATGTGGTGAATATCCTGATCCGTTTTCAGGACGACACCCGCAAGAAAATCAGGTTCGTGAAATTTGGAGGACTTTGCGGTGACCATAGTGGTCAACTGCTCGTAGTAAACGTCCAGCCAGCTTTCCAGATCTTCTTCCAGCGTAAGGGGCGCTAAATCTTCCATATCAGGCAGCGCTCTGGGGGTAATTCCGTGCTTGACACAAACGGACTTGTACTCTTCATAGCGATCCATCAGGAAATGATAAATATTTTCGCAGTCGAAGCGCATCAGTTCATACTGGTCATATATTTCACGAAACTGGCGGAACAACGAGGAGACGATCATATTCGCAAGATCCACGCTTTTCTGCATCAGCGTGGAAAGCTGCGCGGCCGTACACGGATAGGAGGCAATCCCTGTGGTCTCCTCCGTCTCATAGGTGATAAAGTGAGAGCCGAAAAAGATCTCACAGACACCGATCACATCCCCTTTTTTCAGATAAAAAGTACCTCCCGGATAAGAGGCGCACACGCTTCCTTTCGCGATGACATGCAGGGCGGTCAGATTCTGTTCACTCTGGATTAACTGGGCGCCCGCAGGAAATTCTTTTACTGCCATTTGAATACCCCCTTATACAAATTAATACAAAAACCCTGTATCTATCTTATGCTTTTTTGGGGGAAAAGTCAATGAAGGGGAAAAGGGGGAAGGCTATATAGCAATATTCATGAATTTTTAGGGGGGGGGGTAAATAAATTAGGCGTTTTTACTGTGGTGTTTGTCCGGTTTTTACCTTAGAATA
>VSNH01000123.1 GCA_009774215.1 Lachnospiraceae bacterium | reverse complement strand
AAAAGACCAAAGGTGGAGAAGACGAAACTCTTACCTGCATTTCGTTCTTTTAACGCGGCAGCCACTTCCAGCACG
The DNA here is from genome assembly GCA_009774215.1 of Lachnospiraceae bacterium. Taxonomy (GTDB): domain Bacteria; phylum Bacillota; class Clostridia; order Lachnospirales; family Lachnospiraceae; genus UBA3282. The sequence continues at coordinate 10,227 of VSNH01000123.1, read as the reverse complement.
CTTTCGCCGGAAGAAATCATGTCGTCGATAATAATCATATCTTTGTTTTCTATGTTACTGCCGAGAAATTCATGGGCAATAATCGGGTTTCTGCCGTTTACGACCCGTGTGTAGTCCCTTCTCTTGTAGAACATACCCATATCCAGACCGAGCACGTTGGCGATATAGATCGCTCTGGTCATGCCGCCCTCATCCGGACTGATTACCATCATGTGATCGCTGTCGATCTGCAGACCCTTTACATGGGTCAAAAGCCCTTTGATAAACTGATAGGCGGGCTGTACCGTCTCAAAGCCGTGCAGGGGGATGGCGTTCTGTACGCGGGGATCGTGGGCATCAAAGGTGATGATGTTATCTACGCCCATATTTACCATCTCCTGCAGCGCGAGGGCACAGTCCAGAGATTCCCTTGCGGAACGTTTGTGCTGTCTGCTCTCATAGAGGTAAGGCATAATCACGGTGATGCGTCTAGCCTTGCCGCCCACCGCTGCGATGATTCGTTTTAAATCCTGATAATGATCGTCGGGGGACATATGGTTTTCGTGTCCGCAGAGAGAGTAGGTGAGACTGTAGTTGGCTATATCCACCAGAATATAGAGATCGGTGCCGCGCACAGACTCTTTGATGACGCCTTTTCCTTCACCGGAACCGAACCTTGGCACGTCTGCGTCCAGAACGTAGGTATTGCGCTGATAACCCGAGAAGGCGAGAGAGTCCTTGTGCTCGCTCTCGCGCTCGGTGCGCCATTTTACCAGATAATAGTCAACCTTTTCGCCGAGCTTGTGGCAGCCTTTCAGGGGAATCATCCCCAGAGAGCCGACGGGTATTGTTTCCAGATTTCGTTTCTCCTCACGTCTGTTCATAGAAAAGTTCCTCACTTTTTGTTCAACTGTCGCTTTTGGTACATACGAATGTCCGGGCCTGTGAGTTTACAGACCTCAAAATTACTTGTAATACGGGAGAAAATGCGGTCAGAATATCTGTCCTGCAATTCTCTGAGAGAAAGGTTTGTGGAAATGATGGTGGCCTTTCTTCCTATATTTCTCTCGTTTAGAAGCGAAAAGAGCTGGGACGCCGTGAACTGGTTTGTCAGTTCTGTCCCCAGATCATCAATAATAAGCAGATCGCATTGATAGAGGTCGGAGTAAGTGTTTTGCCGTTCCTCCCTGCTTTTTGTGTCAAAAGAGGTACTTGACAACAAATCAAAAAGACCTGTCGCTCCAAAATAGATTACGGAATGTCCCTGATCCATTAACTCTTTTGCCACACAACCGGAAAGAAATGATTTTCCCGTTCCCACTGTACCATAAAAAAAGAGATTGTGGTAGTCGGAATCAAAATTTTTGATAAAATTCTTACAGTTTTCTACAGCTTTCTCAAAATGTGAGAGATCCTCTCCGCTGTGATATTCGTACGACAAAAGAGAAAAGTTATTTTTTGCAAGCATTTCCTGAAGACCTGACTGCTCGTAGAGCAGGGAGATTTCCGCCTGTCTCAGACAGTGGCACTTTTCACGATCGACATAGCCGGTGTCCCGGCAGTCGGGACAGACAAAGATGGGTTCTAAATAATCGGCGGGAAGGCCGGCATCCAGCAGAAGCTTTTTTTTCTGTTCCTTTAAAGCGGCGAGATTTTCCCGTAGTTTTTCGAGGGCTGTTTCATCCCCAAAGAGAAGTTTTTTTCCCTGCGCGACGGAGAGAGAGGCAGTTTCATCCTCCAACATCCGGTATTGGGGGAAATGCTCATACACGTAGTCCCGCCTGCGCTCGGTTTCCAGACGGCTTTGACGCTGTTTTTCTTCATATTGCCGGAAAATCCGGTCGTACTGCGTATTTGTTAACGGCACAGGCGCCTCCTTTTTAGTTGCTTAGAATTTCTTTTTCAAGAGCTTCAAAATCATATTCGTTTTGCGTAAATTGATTAAACTTATTTGTTGACGCAGTGGGGCGGCTCGCTCTGCTGCGCCGATGGTTCTCATCCAGAGACTTAATATCGCTTTTGTGGTGAACACCCGCCTTATGCCAGCTTGTCAGAATACTGTCCGCATATTCAAAGCGGTGGCTGTCCGTGGCGAGTACCGTGCGCTCGCAGGCGGTAAGAATTACATCGCTTTCAAAGCCGTAGAGTTTCCGCCAGCGGTCAATATACGCCACCTCCGTCTCCGTGGGGAGATTGTTTTTTCCGAGGGCGCGCATGATTTCGTAAACGTCCTTGTCGTATTTTCCTGCCAGAGAAGCGGCCTGCTTCTGGGTGGTGATGCCTTGCTCGGCCCAGCTTATGGCCACTTTTTCTATGTAACGGAAATCCCTCTTGCCGCGGTCGACGCAGTACTGGATCAGATAATCGGTCAGATCTTCGGAGAATCCCAGTTTATCCATGATAAAGAGTATGGTGCGCATATCGTTTGCGCTCAAAGGTTTTTTCAGGTACTGCTCCGCCACAAAGAGAAGTCTTGCAATATCTTCATTTGCCTTAAAATCCCGGAGCTCATCCGCCGTGTAATTTGGCTTTTCCACAGAGCGCGGGTGACTCTGCGGTGGTACGGGAACTGCAGCATTCACGGTCGGATAAGTGATTGCCCGGGCAGAGGGCGCTGCAGCCGAAAAGGGCGCCGTTACGCTCGGATAAGCGGCCATGGAAGGACTGACAGGAACCGGTGAGGAAGTATTGGAGTCCATCAGGTGAATGCCGATAATATTCTTTTGACTATCATAGTCAAGAACAAGAAGGCGATTTCTTTCCCAATATTTGAGGGCGCGGATTACGTCCTTTTCCGTGTAGTTGAATTTATCGGCGATATCGCCTATGCTGGTGTCGAGTCTGGCGCTCATCATGCGGATCAGATAAAGGTAGATCTTTAACTGGGCATCGTTGGCAGCCTGCATGTACTCGTCTATAAAACGGTTTGAAATAACCGTGGAATCCGTGTAATTATCCTGATAAATTGTCAAAAACCCCATTTTACACCCCTATATATTATAAAAATTGGAGACGCGCCATTCGCAAAATCGCAGCTTCGCTGTTTCCCTTTTGCTCATGTCAGAGTATATCATTTGTCCTCGGGAAAAGAAATGGGCAATCTGTAACAAACGGATATGCGTTTATGAATGACGAACCGGGCCATTGTTTGTGGATATTGTGGACAACCTGATAAAACGGTATGAAATCGTATGGATTTTTCCACAAAAATATCCACAGAAAAAATGGATTGTCCCCGGTTCTTTTCTGTGGATATTGTGAATAATTATTTCTGTAACAGGTTTTCAGCGATTTTTACGACGTCGCCCGCGCCCATAGTTATCAACAAGTCATCCTTTGTGCAATTTTTCAGAAGATAATTTTCTATCGCCTCAAAGGTAGGGAAGTAATGGCAGGAATGTCCGAGCGAGCGGATCTTTTCCTGCAGAGTTTCGGAGCTGATGCCCAGCGTATCCTTCTCTCTGGCGGCGTAGATATCTGCCAGGACGATCTCGTCAGCCAGGGAGAGGGCGGAGGCGAATTCCGCCAGAAAAGCTTTGGTTCTCGTGTAGGTGTGGGGCTGGAACACGCACCAGATTCGCTTGTGGGGGTACTGCAGGGCAGCGTTTAAGGTGGCACGGATCTCCGTGGGGTGATGGGCGTAGTCGTCAATAATGTTGATGCCGTTCACCTGCCCTTTGTATTCGAAACGTCTGTCCGTTCCGGTGAATGCAAGGAGCCCCGCGTGGATTACCTCATCCGAAAGCCCGAGCAGATCCGCCAAGGCGATGGCAGCCAGAGCGTTCAGGATATTGTGATCCCCGTGCACCCGCAGAGAAAACCTGCGCTCTCTGCCTTCTTTGTCACACAAAAGGAAGGAGGGAAAGCCTGCGTCATCATAAGTAATCTGCGAGGCGGTATAGTCTTTGCCGGAAGAAAAGCCATAGGTAATCACGCGGCAGGATAGGTCTTTCGTGAGTTCTTCATACCGTTCGATATCGCCGTTGATAATGAGGGCGCCGTCCTTCGGACAAAGGAGTGCGAAACGGTGGAAGGACTCCCGGATATCCGCAAGATCCTTAAAGAAGTCCAGATGATCCTCTTCTATATTAAGTATAATGCCGATTTTCGGAAAGAAGCTCAGAAAGCTGTTTGTGTACTCGCAGGCCTCCGTGACAAAAAGCTCGGATGCGCCCACTCTGATATTGCCGCCGATTGGTCGATAGATGCCGCCGATGGACAAGGTAGGGTCGGCATCTGCGTTCAGAAGAATCTGGGAAATCATGGAGGTTGTAGTCGTTTTCCCGTGGGTGCCGCTTACGGCGATGGGCGTTTCGTAATTTTTCATCATCTGCCCTAAAAGCTCCGCCCGGGTCAGCGTGGGAATGTTTAACTTCTTTGCGGCAAGCAGCTCGGGATTGTCGCTTTTGATGGCGGCGGTATATACGACAAGGTCAATGTCGTCTGTGAGATTTTCTTCCTTCTGCCCGTAAAAAACTTTAACACCGCGGTCTTCCAGCATACGGGTCAGCTCAGAAGGAGCGCGGTCGGAGCCTGATACCGTAAAGTTTTCAGCCAGGAGAATCTCTGCAAGGCCGCTCATGCTGATACCGCCGATTCCGATAAAATAAATGCGGATTGGCTTGTGAAAATCAATCTGATACATGGGGTATCTCCCTTTTACAGTTTTTACTAGTATTATACTCATTTCACTGGAAAAAACCAATCTAAAGTTAGGAAATGAGAAGAAACAGGATAATATGTAAAAGTTAACAAAGACATTGAAAAAAGAAATAAAATATTGTATATTATTAATATATCAAAAGGACTAAAAACAGAGAATTCTTGTAAATTGTATTCAGTTTTTAGTCGGCCTGTGGTATACTTTACATATAGGTATGTTTTTGTGACAGATATATACAGCTATAAAATATAATATTTTAAGAAATAAGAGGTGATAAAGATGGTAAAGAAAGAAATGATTGCCATGCTTTTAGCTGGCGGTCAGGGAAGCAGATTGGGAGTGCTTACGTCGAAGGTGGCCAAGCCTGCGGTGTCCTTTGGAAGTAAGTACCGGATTATCGACTTCCCACTCAGCAACTGTATTAATTCAGGCGTTGACACGGTAGGCGTGCTGACGCAGTATCAGCCCCTCAGGCTGAATACACATATCGGTATCGGCATACCTTGGGATCTGGACAGAAACATAGGCGGCGTCACGGTTTTGCCGCCCTATGAAAAGAGTGCGAACAGTGAATGGTATACCGGCACGGCGAACGCGATATATCAAAATATCGACTACATGGAAACCTTTAATCCGGACTATGTGCTGATCCTTTCCGGGGATCATATCTATAAGATGGATTATGAAGTGATGCTCGATTTCCATAAGCAGAACGGCGCGGAGGTGACCATTGCGGTTATGCCGGTTCCGATGGAAGAGGCGAAGCGCTTCGGTATTATGATTACCGATGAGAACCGCAGGATCACGGACTTCGAGGAGAAGCCGGCCAATCCGCGCAGTAATCTGGCGTCCATGGGTATTTATATCTTTAACTGGAAGACGCTAAAGGAGGCGCTTCTTGCCAATTCGGAGCAGCCGGGATTAGATTTCGGTAAGCATCTGATTCCTTACTGCCATAAGAAAGGCGCACCTCTTTATGCCTATGAGTTTAACGGGTACTGGAAGGATGTGGGAACGCTTCACTCCTTCTGGGAAGCGAACATGGAGCTGATCGACATTGTGCCCGAGTTTAATCTCTATGAGGAATATTGGAAGATTTACACCAAGAGCGAGATCCTGCCGCCGCAGTATCTGTCGTCGGACAGCGTGGTGGAGAAGAGTATTATCGGTGAAGGCTGCGAAATCTGTGGACAGGTTTACAATTCTGTGATCGGCTGCGGCGTTACCATCGGGGCCGGCACGGTGATTCGGGATTCCATCGTTATGAACCAGACCCGGATCGGAGAAAACTGCGAGCTTTATAAAGCGGTTGTGGCGGAGAACGTAGAGATTCAGGACAATGTGAAGCTGGGCGTCGGGGATGCCGTTCCCAATGAGACAGACCCGGGTATCTACGACCACGAGCTGGTGACGGTAGGCGAAAAGAGCGTGATCCCGAAAGGGGTGAGTGTCGGGAAGAACTCGGTGGTCTTTGGCGTGACTACGCCGGACGACTATCCGAATGGATATCTTCCCAGCGGCAAAACTTTGATTAAGGCAGGTGATAAATCGTGAGAGCAATCGGAATTATCTTAGCAGGTGGTAATAATCACAGGATCAGGCAGCTGACCCAGAAGCGCGCGGTCTGCGCGATGCCCATAGCGGGAAGCTACAGAAGTATCGACTTTGCGCTCAGTAATATGTCCAACTCCCATATCAACAAAGTGGCTGTGCTTACGCAGTATAATGCGGGCAGCCTGAACGAGCATTTGAGCTCGTCCAAGTGGTGGGATTTCGGACGGAAACAGGGTGGTCTGTTCGTGGAAACGCCTGCGGTGACGGCGGAGAGCAATGCCTGGTACAGAGGTACGGCGGATGCGATTGCGCAGAATCTGTCTTTCTTAAAGAACAGCCATGAGCCTTATGTGGTAATAGTTTCCGGTGACTGCGTCTACAAGATGGATTATAATAAACTTCTTGAGTATCATATCGAGAAGAAGGCGGATATCACCGTGGTCTGTAAGGATTTGGCTCCGGATGCCAATGTGGAGCGCTTCGGCACACTGAAGATGAACGAGGACAGCCGCATTGAGGAGTTTGAGGAGAAGCCGGTGGTGGCTAAGTCCAACACCATTTCCTGCGGTATCTATGTAGTGAGAAGAAGAATGCTGATCGAGATGATCGAGAAATGCCGGGAAGAAGACCGCTATGATTTCGTAAAGGATATTCTGATCCGCTACAAGAACCAGAAGAGGATTTTCGGTTATAAGCTGAAGGATTACTGGAGCAATATTGCTACCGTGGAGGATTACTTCAAGACGAACATGGATTTCCTCAAACCGGAGATCAGGGATTACTTTTTTAAGCAGTACCCGGATGTTTATTCCAAGGTGGATGATCTGCCGCCTGCGAAATATAATGTGGGCGCCAAGATTAAAAACAGCCTGATTTCCAGCGGCTGTATTGTCAACGGCACGGTGGAGGATTCGGTGATCTTTAAGGAAACCTATATCGGAAGCAACTGCTATATCAAAAATTCCATCATTTTGAATGATGTGTATATCGGCGATAACACGCATATCGAGAACTGCATTGTGGAGAGCAGGGGAACGATCCGCGCAAATTCCTACCATAAGGGGGAAGAGGGGATTGAAATTGTGGTGGAACATAACGACAGATATTCACTTTGACCAAACGGCTGATTTATGTTATGATATGCAGGATATGAGTTAAAAGGGATGAGGGGTGATTGCTAAGAAGAATTAAGTTGTCTGTAAGAGGGGCATAATCTAGGTAAATGTTATTTATAACTATTCAGCACAGGTCGAAGCATTTACTGCTGAGACCGTAAGCACATGATACAAATGTGCAAAATTCCATCGTCAAAGGCGATTTGGAATGAATTTTGCACTGAAACTGTGAAGGTACTGAACAGTTATGTTTATTACAAGCTACGTGGCTTGATGAGTATGACTTGTGTAGAAAGCTTGTGAAAACCGGTAGATATCATATCGGTATCATATGATAAGGAGGCTGAGCTTCATGAGAATTACTGATGTCCGCGTGCGTAAAATGACTCAAGACAGCAAGATGAAGGCAATCGTCTCGATCACGATTGACGATGAATTTGTGGTACATGACATTAAAGTAATTGAAGGCGAAAAAGGGTTGTTCATAGCTATGCCGAGTAAGAAGGCATCGGACGGCGAGTACCGTGATATTGCGCATCCGATTAATTCCGAGACTCGGGACAGGATTCAGAGAATTATCTTGGAAAGCTATGAGAAAGCGCTTTTAGAACCGAATAGTGAGTAAACGTATATGCGATGATGCGATGGGAAAGGGACGCGGGAGCGTCTCTTTCTTTTTGGGAAAAGAGTTATCTATATTTACTAAAATTAGGTCTTGACTTTTGTGGTTTATCACCGTATACTAGGACACAGATAAAAATTATACATGTATACGATTATACAAAAAGAGACAAAGGCGTTTCTTTCGGAGGGATTCGAAGGAAGCGCCTTCCCTATTATGTGCAGGATGGCATAGGGAAGTCTATGGTTGGCGCGGCCGCGGCGAGTGGGGCGAAAGAGGGAATGGATATGATTAAACTGGAGAATATCAACAAATATTTTGGGGAGCTGCATGTGCTCAAGGATGTGAACCTGGAAGTAAAGGAAGGGGAAAAGCTGGTGATTATCGGCCCGTCCGGCTCCGGCAAATCTACCACTGTACGGTGCATGAATTTTCTGGAGGAGCCGAGCGGCGGGCATGTGTACATAGACGGGGAAGAACTGACACACAGGAATAAGACACAGCTTGTTCGCAGGACGACGTCCATGGTGTTTCAGCAGTTTAATCTGTATCCGCATATGTCGGTGATAAAGAATCTGACGCTTGCTCCCATGAAGCTGCATCACAAGAGCAGGGCGGAGGCGGAGGAGCTGGCATACCACTATCTGGATGTGGTGGGACTGCGGGAGAAGGCGCATGTCTATCCAACCACACTCTCCGGCGGGCAGCAGCAGAGAATCGCCATTGCCAGGGCGCTCTGTATGCAGTCGAAAATTATTTTATTCGATGAGCCGACTTCGGCGTTAGACCCGGAGACGATTCAGGAAGTTTTGGATGTTATGATTAAACTTGCGAAAGAGAATATTACGATGGTGGTGGTCACCCATGAGATGGGCTTTGCCAGGCAGGTGGCGGACCGGGTGGTCTTTATGGCGGACGGGCAGATTCTGGAGGAGGGAACGCCGGATGAATTTTTCGAAAATCCCCAGAATGAGAGATTGAAAACATTTTTGGGAAAAATCATCCGGAAGTGAGAGGAGGAGCGATTGAAAAATAAGTCTGATGACCTTATTTTTCAACCTGGAATTTGCTATAGGAGCGTCGCAAATTCCTATGATCGCAGAGCAAAATTGAATATTTTGCCCGCGTTCCTCGGCAAAAGACGCTTCGGAAAAGAGGAGAGATTATGAAAAAGAAAGTATTGGCTGTAGTAGTAGGTATGACAATGGCAATGATGACCCTGACGGGCTGTGGTGCGGAAAAGACGGCGGGGGCAGCGGAACCGGCGGCATCTTCCGAATCAGTGGCGGCGGAGGAGACGGAGAGCGGCGCGGCGGCGGATGCAGCGGCTGACGGCATGTCCACAGACGTGCAGGCGATTATCGACAGGGGCGTGCTCCGGGTGGGCGTAAAAAATGCGGTGATCGGCTTCGGCTTTCAGGATGAGCTGACGGGCGAGTATTCCGGCATGGAGATTTCCCTGGCGGAGAAGATCGCGGAGAGCTTGGGTGTGGACGTGGAGTTTACGACGGTGACGGCGGCGACGAGAACGGAGCTTCTGGATTCCGGTGATATCGACTGTGTGCTGGCGACTTTTACGATCACGGATGAGCGGAAGCAGAGCTGGGATTTCTCCACACCTTATTATACGGATTATGTGACGGTTCTGGTACAGAAAGATTCGGGCATTGCCGGACTTGCTGATCTGAAGGATAAAAAGGTGGGCGTATCCTCGGGTTCTACTTCGGCGAGAAGTCTTGTGGCGGCTATGGTTGAGAATGGCGTGATCAGCGGCGATGGTTTTGATGCGAAGACTTTCGATCCGGCGACGTGGACGGGCGGAATCAGCTTTGCACAGTACGACGATTATCCGACAATCTCCACTGCTTTGAGTGCGGGAGAGGTGGATGCTTTCTGCGTGGATAAATCCATTCTGGCGGTTTATCACACGGACGACCGTACTTACATCGACGAGAAGTTTGCGCCGCAGGAGTACGGTGTGGCAACGAAGAAAGATTCCGGATTCAGTGCCTATGTGGATGAGCTGGTGACGGGGTGGTTATCCGACGGCACCATTGATGGACTGATTGCGGAGAACGGAATCGAATAACAATGCGAAAAGAATTTCCAAAGACGTTCCGCCATTGGACAGGAACAAAGTCAGCAAAGCTGACTTGGAAATTCTATGTTTCGCATGAGAGAATGCCAAAAGACGGCATTCTATGCGCCGAAAGAATATAGGGAAGCGCTGATTAAATCAGCACTTCCTTATAGCCTCCGGCGGATGCACACGGATTTGCAAAGGAATGTGCCGC
>VSNH01000122.1 GCA_009774215.1 Lachnospiraceae bacterium | reverse complement strand
TAGGCATGAGGTGGAAGCGCAGCAATGTGTGTAGCTGACATGTACTAATCGGTCGACGGCTTAACCAAAACGAAAAGTGATCTTCAGATTCGGTTTTGAGGGTATAATACCTGATATTGGCCCGGTGGCTCAGCTGGTTAGAGCGCCGCCCTGTCACGGCGGAGGTCGTGGGTTCGAGTCCCATCCGGGTCGTTTTGGGATCTTAGCTCAGCTGGGAGAGCATCTGCCTTACAAGCAGAGGGTCATAGGTTCGAGCCCTATAGGTCCCATTTAAAGCCAGTTAGACGAATTTGAATTTACGCGCCGATATGGCTCAATTGGCAGAGCAGCTGATTTGTAATCAGCAGGTTAACGGTTCGAGTCCGTTTATCGGCTTTCGATGTAAAACATCATATGGACGGATTCCCGAGTGGCCAAAGGGGACAGACTGTAAATCTGCTGCAAATTGCTTCGGTGGTTCGAATCCACCTCCGTCCACTGACGTAAATTCTTATAGAATTAACGTCGAGTAAATTTTCTTCGAAAATTTGCTCCAAGAGAATCACAAGTGATTTTCTGCAAAATACAATAACGCGGGGTGGAGCAGTCTGGAAGCTCGTCGGGCTCATAACCCGAAGGTCATAGGTTCAAATCCTGTCCCCGCTACTCAATGCCCAGATAGCTCAGTTGGTAGAGCAGAGGACTGAAAATCCTCGTGTCACTGGTTCGATTCCGGTTCTGGGCATTAACTTATGGAAAGCCTTGTAATTGCTGCATTTGTGGTGGTTACAAGGTTTTCTGCTTTTACAGGATTTATGTGCCGCTGGGAAACGGAAAATTTTTAAGGTATAATGATAAAAAAGCTTGTGGAGGATTGATGTGTTATGGCCCTTATTAAATGCCCTGAGTGTGGTAAGGAAAATGTATCTGATAGTGCTGAAATGTGTCCTGAGTGCGGATATGGAATAAAGGCGCACTTTGATTTAATGAAAAAATGGGTGGTGGAAGGATATGAGTAAGATAAAAAAAGGCGTTCTGGCGGCGTTTGATCATGTTACGGCATGTATGCTGCCGATTATACCGATTCTTTTGGCGGGCGGTATTTTGAAAATTATTGTGATGCTTTTGACGGTGGTACATATTTTATCAGGGACGACAGAGGTGATTATGTCGGCACTGGCGACGACGCCCTTCTATTTTTTACCGATATTTGTCGCCTATTCCGCGGCGAAACACTTTGACACGGATCCGTTGCTTGCGCTTGCCAGTGTGTGCGTTATGCTGCTTCCGGATTTTGCGGCTCTGATGGAGAGCGGGGAGCGTGTGACCTTTGCGGGTATACCGGTGGTGGCGGCAACCTATGCCTATAATGTGATTCCGATTATTTTGCTGATTTACTGTATGTCCCATGTGGTAAGGTGGCTGAAAAAGCTGATTAAGGAGAGTCTGCAGCCGTATTTTCTGGCAGTATGTGTTATTTTGATTACGTCGCTTCTCGGTATTATGGTGATCGAGCCGATTGTCAGTCTGTTAAGCGGGCTGCTGGCGGACGGGCTCGAAATGATGCAGATGCGAGCGCCTGTGATAGCGTGGGCCTTGTTTGCGGCGCTGACGACGCTGCTGGTTTCCACAGGAATGCATTGGATTTTCATAACGCTGGCGATTACCCAGATCGGGGTGGCGGGCGTTGATTATGGCATTATGGTGGCGTTTCTGATTTCCAATATATCGCTTGCCGGATGTGACCTTGCGGTGTTTGTCAAGTCGAAAACGGCGGATAAGAAGGCGATGTCGATAAGTGCGATGATTACGGAATTTGCTTCCGGGATTGCGGAGCCGTCTATTTTCGGCGTGTGTTTTAAGGAGAAAACACCGTTAATCGGCAATATTTTCGGCTGTATGATTGCGGGAGCGGTGCAGGGGCTTTTGACAGTGCATTGTTATACCTTTGCGTTTCCGTGTATTCCGACGATTCTGATGTATTACAGCGTGGATGACCCGGTCAATTTATGGAAAGCGGCTGCGGTAGCGGTCGTGTCCTTTGCAGCCAGTTTTATGATTACCGCGCTTGTGTACCGTGAAACGGAGAAGGATTCGGCGGATTAAATCCCGGTTACATATTGTAGCAGTGTTTTTGACTGTTGAACGAGCGGTTTTGCGGAGGATGTGTTATACTTAGAGGGAGGAATTTGTCACTTTGAAAGAGAAAATGCGGATATGTCCCGGTTGCGGTGCATGGGGGCCAGGCGCTGAAACGGTTTTCTGCCCTTACAGCGGCAGGGAATTGATTGTGCGGTTTTTGCTGCCTGCGCTGGTTGTCGTCCGACTATTTCCTATACCGCTCGGCATGGTTTTTGCATACCTATCCGCCCCTTTTTGATGAGGCGTATCAGGCGCATGACGCGGAGAAAGTGCTTTTTATATATGAAATCATGGCAGAGGACTATGATATGCGCACAGACGATATTTTTTCTCCGTCTATGGGACGGATGAGGAGATAGAAGAGACGCTTGCCGGGGAAGCGGAGCGGGAAACGGAAATAATGATAGAGGAAGGATTAGAGGATGAAATGTACAAACTGCGACGCTGATTTTGCCAGCGGCCAACGGAGGTGTCCTTACTGTGGTATAGTGAATGAACATGCCCTGAAACTGGCGAAGGAGCTTCAGACTTATGACGCAGCATATGAGCAAAAGGGGGATAAACTGCTTGAGAGCGGAACCAATCAGGTGCTTAAGCAGCTGACTTTTGGTCTGGGGATTGTCCTTCCGGTGATCGCAATTGTTTCGCTTGGCTGTGTAGCTTTCTTTCGGTACCGCTTCTCAGAAACGTCCTCCTATGAGGTAACAGGCGCGTGAAAGGGGAAAGCAGTTACGAAATGTGAAATACAGCCGATATAAAAAGTAGTTGACGGCACAACAAAAGGGAGTGCAGCGATGAAAAAGTTGTTGTTTTTTACAGGTGACATTGAGACGCAGGGATATTTTTCCCTACAGATTGCGGAAGCCATGAGTGCGCTTGGGCACGAGACTTTTATTTACGATCTGAGCAGACCATGGGAGAGCACGGAAAAGTTTTTTCGGTTCTTCGAAGAGGGGAATACGGCGCTCATTAATTTTAATTTTCACGGGATGAGCGGGGAACAATATTTTCTTGATGAGAATGATACGATGATGTGGGAGGCGCTGCGGATTCCAAGCTATAATATTGTGGTGGATCACCCCATGTATTATCATCATTTTCTGGAGAAGGTTCCCGCAAATTATCATCATATCAGTATTGACAGGAACCACGAGGCTTATATGCGCAGGTTTTTTCCGGAGATTAATAACGGGCCGTTTCTGCCGCTGGCGGGCACGAAGCTGCATCCGAGAAAAACAAATGTGCCGATTGCCAATAGGAAGTATGATGTGACGATGGTGGGAAACTATTGCAAACCATCTACTTTTGATAAATATATTACAAGGATTGACGACGAGTACACAGCCTTTTATCATAGAATGATAGAGGATCTTTTAACGCACCCCGATCAGACGGTGGAGAAGGTGGCGGAAGCGCATCTTCGCGCGGAGCTGTCCGAGGTACCGGAGGAGGAGTTGAAAAAAGCCATGGCGGCGCTCACCTTTATTGACCTGTATGTGCGCTATACGTTCAGGGGACGGGCGGTACAGGAGTTGGTGGATGCGGGGATCAGGGTGCATGTTTTCGGTGACGGCTGGGAGCTTCTGGAGTGTAAACATCCCGAGAACCTGATGATTATGAATAACCTGAACTCCGAAGGATGCCTGAGAAAGCTGTGCCAGACAAAGCTGTCCCTGAATGTGATGCCTTGGTTTAAGAATGGCGCTCACGACAGAATATTTAATTCCATGTTGAACGGCGCGGTATGCCTGACGGACAGCAGTATCTATCTGGACGAAATTTTACATGATGGGAAAGACTGTGTTTTGTATTCGCTGGCGGAGATGGAAAGACTGCCAGAAATGGCGAAGGAATTGCTGGCAGATCCGGATCGTATGCAGGCGGTAGCAGACGCCGGCTATGAGTTGGCGCAGGCGGGACATACCTGGGCACACCGGGCGAAGACATTGCATAATCTGGTGGAAGAGGAATAGAAAAGCAACTGGTAAACATTACCCGCAGGAAATGGAGGAAAAGAACGAATGGAACTGTTTAAGAACCATCAAAAAAGACGCAGGGAGCGTCTTCAGAGGCTTTACGAACGCCATAAGAGAATCCATGAGCTGCTTCGGGAGCACGGTGGGGATATCCTGCAGTCTGAAAATTTCAGAAAAACGAGGGAGCATATCCAGCACGGCACGATGACGGTGCACAATCATTGTGTGGATGTGGCGCGTTACAGTCTTCTTTTAAACAAGAAGCTGGGGATTGGCTGCAATAAACATGACTTGATCCGGGGAGCGCTGCTGCACGACTATTTTCTTTACGATTGGCATGACAAGGCGTATCTGTCCCAGAGAAAGCGCCTGCATGGTTTTCATCATCCGATGACAGCGCTTTGCAACGCGGAAAAGGAGTATGATTTGAATGACATCCAACGGGAAATTATAAAGAAGCATATGTGGCCGTTATCGGTGGTGCCGCCCACCTGTAGAGAGGCCTGGGTTGTGACGGCTGCGGATAAATACTGCTCTCTTTTGGAGACTGTAGGTGTCCATCGCGGGCATGGGGCTAAGGCGTCATGACGGCGGGGAAAAGCCTGTATCGGGCATTATCAGACTATGCGGCGAGCGATTTTTATCCCTATCATATGCCGGGGCATAAGCGGAACCCGGCGGGCGGCGAGATGGCGGATTATCATAAAATTGACATAACGGAGATAGATGGCTTTGACAATCTGTATCAGGCGGATGGGCTTCTGAAGGAGGCTCAGCTTCGTGCGAACCGTCTTTACGGAGCGGACGAAACGTTTTTTCTGGTAAACGGCGGTTCCAGTGGAGCGTTGGCTGCCATTATGGCGGCAACCGTGCCGATGGACGAGATTTTATTTGCCAGAAATTGTCACAAGTCGGTATACCATGCGGCAATTCTGCATGGACTGATTGTTCGGTATTATTATCCGAGAATGATTTCGGAATACGATATTTTCGATGGGATATCTGCGGAGGAGATCGGCAGTCTCCTGGACACATATCCTGAGGTGAAGGCGGTTGTCATTACTTCCCCGACGTATGAGGGCGTTCTCTCCGATATTTCCGGAATTGCTGCTGTAGTACATGAGCGGGGGAAGATATTGATTGTGGATGAGGCGCACGGGTCACACTTCGGCTTATCGTCGCATTTGCCCAAGGGAGCCATAGCGGGAGGAGCGGATCTGGTAATTCACAGTCTGCATAAAACGCTGCCCGCCATGACGCAGACGGCGCTTCTGCATGTGAACGGCGACAGAGTAGACAGGGAGAAACTGCGGGGATACCTTTCCATGCTGCAAAGCAGCAGTCCCTCCTATGTCCTTATGGCGAGCATGGATGCCTGCATGAAGTTTCTGGAAGAGCAGGGACAGGAGCGTTTTGCCGCCATGAGAGGGCATTATGAAAGCTTTTGTGAAAGAACCGCAGGTCTCGAACATATCCGTATTGGAAAAGCGGCAAAGGTGTCGCAAAAGAGGCATGAGCTGAGAGGCTGGGATCCCGGGAAAATGGTGATTTCCGTTAAGGGAACGAACATGACGGGCATAGAGCTTAACAGCATTCTGCGGGAAACCTATCATCTGGAGATGGAGATGACAGCGGAAACTTACGTGCTGGCGATCATGACGCTGATGGACGAGGCGGCAGGCTGGCAGAGATTGGCTGATGCGCTCTGCGAAATAGATGGTAGGATAGAGGAGAACGCGGATGATGGGAGCGCTGCGTCAAAAAGGGCATCGCATTTGCATAAACCGCCTAAAAGCTGTATGACGCTTGCCCGGGCATTTCACAGCGAATGGGAGACAATTCCGCTAAATAAGGCTGTGGGCCGGCTGGCGGCTGGGTTTATTAACCTTTATCCGCCCGGAAGTCCGATTGTGGCGCCGGGAGAACTGTTTGATGAAGCGGTGATAAAGCGGATTGAAGAATGCCGTAGAGCGGGGCTTAACATACAGGGTGTATCCGAGAGAGGCGAGATTGTTGTAGTGGCGCTATAGCGGTTGAAATTCTTATTATATTAAGGTAAGATAATGACATGGGGAAACTAGTATGCCTGATGGGGAAGAGCTCATCAGGGAAAGACACCATATATAAGAAATTGCTGGCGCAAAAAAAGGTTCCTTTGCGGACTATAGTACCCTATACGACACGCCCGATCCGGGCGGGGGAACAGGACGGCGTGGAGTACCATTTTACGGATGAGGACGGCTTTCAGAAATTTTTGAAGCAGGGCAGCGTGATAGAGGCGAGAGCCTACGATACCTGTTACGGCGTCTGGCGATATTTTACCGTGGCGGATGCGGAGATTGATCTTGCGGCGCACTCTTATGTGTTGATTGGTACGTTGGAGGCTTACGATCAACTCCGCGGGTTTTACGGCGCCGATAAGGTGCTGCCGGTTATGATTGAGCTGGATGACGGCGTGCGTCTGCAGCGCGCGCTGGATCGGGAGAAGGCACAGGATCATCCGAAGTACGAGGAACTGTGCAGGCGGTATTTAGCGGATGCGCAGGATTTTTCCGAGGAAAAGCTGGCTCTTTCCAAAATAGACAGAACTTTTTATAACGATCAGTTGGAAAGCTGTCTGAATGAGATTATGGATTATCTGCAGGAACGGCTGATGCCGTAACAGGAAAGCCGAAGGCTGAACTGTTATAGGGAGGTGACGGGAGTGGACATTAAAGTAAATCAGGTACAGCAGGCACCGCAGATCGAGCAGCCGCAGCAGGCGCAGGAGACGGACGGCACATTTAAGTTCACTCTGGTCAGCAGGATTGAGGAGCAGGATCTGCAAAATGCCCTGACCGGTATGATGGAGGAGATTACCAGACAGGGAGATAAGCTTGCCAAGCATCGGGATATTAAGGACATGAAGCGGTATCGGGCGTTGGTAAAGGATTTCCTGAATGAAGTTGTCAACCGTTCCCACGCCTTTTCGAGAGAAAATTTTCTGGACAGAAGAGGGCGGCACAGGGTTTACGGAATTATTCGCCTGATTGATCAGAATCTGGATGCCTTGGCACAGGAGCTGGTGAAGGATGAGCAGGACAATCTGGCGATTTTGGAGAAAATCGGAGAGATACGGGGATTGCTGCTGGATATCTTTACCTAGTGCTCCATTTACCAATTAACTATCCTTTTTTGCTTGCCAGCATTCCCTTCTACTGCGTTGTTTTCGGTCAACGATGCCACCGCATCGCCTCCCTCAAACGCCTTGTATAAGGAAATTCTGGACTTCGCAAAAAGTGTATGCAATTGGAAAATGGAGCACTAGGGCTGGGAACTTACGGGGGGATAAATACATGGCAAAATTTTCGGATATTGTCGGGCAGGAAGAGCTGAAACAGCATATACGGAACGCGCTTGAGACGGACAAGATTTCTCATGCCTATATTATCAACGGCGAGCGTAATGCGGGCAAAGAGTTTATCGCCCGTCTTTTTGCAATGGCATTACAGTGCGAAAAGGGCGGTTCGGAGCCCTGCGGGGAGTGTCATTCCTGCAAACAGGCGATCAGCCGTAACCAGCCGGATATTATCTATGTCAGCCATGAAAAGCCGAATACGATCGGCGTGGAGGATATCAGGGAACAGATCAATAATGATATCGGAATCAAGCCTTACAGCAGCCCGCGCAAGGTTTATATAATGAATGAGGGCGAGAAGATGACGCCGCAGGCGCAGAATGCGCTCTTGAAGACGCTGGAAGAACCGCCGGCTTATGCTGTGATTTTGATTCTCACTTCCAATGTGGAAGAGCTTCTGCCCACGATCATCAGCCGCTGCGTGGTATTAAATATGAAGCCGGTGTCGGATGCGCTTGTGAAAAAATATTTGATGGAAGAACTGGCGGTGCCGGATTATAAGGCGAATATCTGCGTTGCTTTCGCCAGGGGAAATGTGGGAAAAGCGAAGCATCTGGCGGGCAGCGAGGAGTTTGAGAAGGTCAAGGAAGAAGCCATTTCGCTTGTGAAATATATTAACGATATGGAGATTAACGAGATTGTCAAGGCGATCAAAAAGATTACCGAGTACAATCTGGATATCAATGATTATCTGGATATTTTGACGGTCTGGTACAGGGATGTGCTTTTGTATAAGGCGACGAAGGACATGAACAATATGATTTTCCGCAATGAAATCCAGCAGATCAGGAAAGTGGCGGACAGAAGCACTTACGAGGGGATTGAGACAATTGTGAATGCGCTCCAGCAGGCGAAGAGGAGGCTGGAGGCCAACGTCAACTTTGACTTGACGATGGAGCTTTTGTTACTTACGATTAAGGAAAACTGAATGTTGCATTTCGGGAAGTGATACTGCGCCGGTTTTGGGAAAACCGGGCGGCGTGAAATGTGGAGGTTGATAGATTATGATTAAGGTAATTGGCGTGCGGTTTCGTACCGCCGGTAAAGTATATTTCTTTGATCCGGGAAAATTCGAGATCAAACAGGGGGATCATGTGATCGTGGAAACGGCCAGAGGCATCGAGTACGGCACGGTCATCGGAGCGCCCCGGGAGGTGGAGGACGATAAGGTAGTACAGCCCCTGAAATCGGTTTTGAGGATAGCGAATCAGAAGGACGATGAGCAGGAGGCGGCAAACAGGCAGAAGGAGAAGGACGCCTTCAAAATTTGTTTGGAAAAAATAAGAAAACACGGCCTGCAGATGAAGCTGATCGACGCCGAGTACACGTTTGATAACAATAAAGTGCTTTTCTATTTCACGGCGGACGGTCGTATTGATTTCAGGGAGCTGGTAAAGGATCTGGCTTCCGTGTTTAAGACCAGAATCGAGCTTCGCCAGATCGGGGTGCGGGATGAGACGAAAATTTTGGGCGGCATTGGTATCTGCGGGCGGCCTCTCTGCTGTCACACCCATCTGTCGGAGTTTGCGCCGGTGTCTATTAAGATGGCGAAAGAGCAGAATCTGTCCTTAAACCCCACGAAGATTTCGGGTGTGTGCGGCAGACTGATGTGCTGTCTGAAAAATGAGGAGGAGACCTACGAGGAGCTGAACAGGAAACTTCCGAATGTAGGGGATTTTGTGACGACCGACGACGGGCTTAAGGGCGAGGTGCACAGCGTCAATGTACTGCGGCAGCTTGTGAAGGTTGTAGTGGATGTTGGCGACGAGAAGGAGATTCAGGAATACCGTGCGGATCAGCTTCGCTTTAAGAGAAGGCATGGAAAGAACCGCAAGGCGGACACCAATGAGGCGGAATTAAAAGAGCTGGAGAAGCTGGAGAAGCAGGACGGCGGCAAGGCCGGGATAGAAGAAAAATAAATGCGGGAAATATTGTTGAAAGAGAATGAAAGAATAGACGATCTGCAAAGGAACGGGTACTGTATCATACAGGATCCGGATCGTTTTTGTTTCGGGATGGATGCGGTGTTGCTGTCCGGTTTTGCCGTTGTGAAGGATGGCGCGCGGGTGTTGGATCTGGGAACGGGAACGGGGATTATTCCCATTCTGCTGGAGGCAAAGACCGGCGCGGCGCACCTGACCGGGCTGGAGATTCAGGAAGACAGCGCGGAGATGGCAGGGCGGAGCGTGGCATTAAACGGGCTGGAAGAAAAAATAGATATTGTTACGGGAGATATTAAGGAGGCAGATCAGCTGTTTGACGCTGCTTCCTTTGACGTTATTACCTGTAATCCGCCTTATATGATCGGGCAGCACGGGCTGCAAAATCCGACCGGTGCGAAGGCCATTGCCAGACATGAGATTCTCTGTACGCTGGAGGATGTGATATCGCAGGCCGCCGGACTTCTTGTGCCGGGCGGCAGGTTTTTTCTTGTGCACAGACCGTTTCGGCTGGCGGAAATCATTGTGACGCTGGCGAAATATAAGCTGGAGCCGAAGCGGATGCGGCTGGTGTACCCTTTTGTTGACAAGGAGCCAAATATGGTTCTTATGGAGGCGGTGCGGGGCGGCAGGCCGCGGATGACGGTGGAAAAGCCGTTGATCGTGTATCGGGAGCCGGGGGTGTATATGCCGGAGATTTATGAAGTGTATGGTTACTAAAGTGAAAAGATATTCTAAAGCTCAGCAGCAGAGGCTGCATCGCAAAGTCAGCATAGCTGACTTAGAATATCTAAATCTCACTTAAGAGAATGCCTGGAAAGCGGCATTCTCTGCATGGATTTGGGGGAACAGGCTATGCCGGGAATGTTATATCTGTGTGCGACCCCGATCGGGAATCTGGGGGATATGACGCCGCGGGTGGTGGAGACGCTGCAGAGTGTAGATCTGATTGCGGCGGAGGACACGCGCAACAGCATTAAACTTCTGAACCATTTCGGGATCAGAACTTCTATGACAAGCTACCACGAATATAATAAAGTAGAAA
>VSNH01000121.1 GCA_009774215.1 Lachnospiraceae bacterium | reverse complement strand
CTAGGAGAGCCTTGTGAGAATCACAAAACCAATGCTCAAAAGCATACACATATTGTTGATAATCAGAAGATTTCCCTTCGGATAGATCATGCGGAAAAGCATGACCGTAGAAAAAAGAAGAATCTGCTGCAACACATAAAAGAGCAGGTACTCGATCTTCCCCGTCTCAAAGCAGATCACAAGAAAGCATGAAAAATGCACCAGAAACATCCAGATGTTCTGGCGGAAATACCCTGCTTTGCACCGTTCCTCCTCCTGAAACCGAAACACGAGAAAGCACTCCAGCGTATAGCAGGCGATAAATAAAGTGATAAAATATTTAGAAAGCTCTGTGATATACAGCTCCATAATAACCACCATCATTCCATGTCAGTACCGCACGGAGAATGCCGTATTTTTGGCATTCTCTTGAGTGAAATTTAGTACTTCTCCGCGAAATGCCCTCTGGCATGAGCGGCTAGAAGTACTTTTCACTCTATACCTCGTTTACAATGCCCTGTCGTATAATCTGCAAAGGGATAAGCCCCCTCTAAAATCTTTGCACACTGCACTCCGTCCTCCGCAGTAAAATCATAGCGCAGCGCATCCGCACCGATTCGCTCCCGCTCCTTTTTCGCGCCTTGCAGGGAATAGGGAACGCAGTTATATATGACATTATAGCAGTGTTCGCAGTTTATCTCTACAGGAAATGTTTCGCCACGGCGGTCTTTCAGCAGAAGCTGCCGTTTCACGCCCTCTCCCTTACTGCAGTTTCCCGCCGTCATTTTTAGACAATTGGCTGTAAGCATCATGGGAATCCGGCTGTAGACAACCAGGCTTGTACGCATTCCCCGCTCCCCGGCTGCCCGGGCCAGATGAGCCGCCTCCCCCGCATTCAACTCATAGGGAAGCGTGATCTCCTCAGAAAAATCCCGAAAAAAATGCAGCGCATCCGCGTTAAAGCAGTAAAGTCCCGCATCCGGCACGAGTTCATATGCCGTCCTGCCGCCGGTCGGTTCACCCGACGGCTCCCGCACCTTACGAACCTTCCGCGCACATGCCAGCCCCTCCAGATTACGGATGAGGAATCCGTGCACAAAAGCCCCCTTCTGTTCCAGCAGCTCCGTCAGCCGCCGCAGATATGCCTCATCCCGCTCCCGCAAAATATAGGGAAGCGCCAGATAGAAGCGGGGCATGTCCCCAACGTCCGGCCGCTGCGCGGCCTTCTCCGCCATTGCCATAATGTCCCCATAGGACGCGGAAAAAAGATCACTGTCTATATAAATCCGTCTGCAGCCGCCCCATGTGAGAACTGCCCGCAGCTGTTCCCGGGTGCTGACTGTCACATCGACTGCGGGGTTTTCCGTCGCAGTTTTCCCTTTCGCGTTCTTCTCTATCACAGACTTTTCTACCGTTGTTTCTGCCGTCTGCAACTCTATCCTTTCGTTTTTTATGACAGACTTGGTATGTGCCGCGTTATTTATTGACTGACTCGGTCGGTTATTGTTTTTCTCAATTTCAGGCACTTTCTCATGTTCCGACAACGGCTGATGTACGGAAAACTCCACACCGGCCGTTGTCGGCCGCCTGCCGCCGCTCCCCCGTCTATCGGCCACAGCCGCCTCAAAAGCTTCCACCCCATTCCGCCGCAGCTCATTCAAGGCTCTGACAGGTACAAAGCAGGCACCCTCCATGCAAACCTCACAGTCAGTCACCGTCAGAAGGCTTTCCCCCGTCTTGCAGAGCCGCCTTCTGACCTCCTCCGCGGACAGAGGCGCATTTTTCGCGGGCTGTACGATCTCCCCTGTGACTTCCGCCATGGCGCTCGCCGTCTCCGCACGTCTTCTTCCCGCCGCTGTATCACAGTCCTGCCGCTCCGAAAGCTCGGCCGCCTCAAAACACGCCGCTCCCGCATTACCGCTTTGCTGCTGCGATAATCTTCCGTCTGCTTCCATGCACAGCCGCAGCGGCTCGCCCCCTTTCACCACCGCACGCATCCGCACCGGCAGTTTCTCAGGCTCCCTGATATATGTCTCCCGTATTTCCGAGAGCAGCGACTCGTCACAGCCTTCGTAGCCGGGCTTTTCTATCGTAACCATCTCTCTTCCGTTATGCCGCTCGTAGTAGCCCGTCTGAATCTCGCTGCGGATATAGAGCCGTCTAAGCCTGTCCATATCCTCCGGTTCCACCCGATAACCCGCCACCCCTTTCCGGTTGTACAAATCCATATATTTGCGGTACACCGCCGTGACGCCCGCCGCATACTCCGGCCGCTTCATCCGCCCCTCAATCTTAAAGGAGTCGATTCCCGCCTCCAGAAGCGCCGGCAGATACTCCAAGGTGCACATATCTTTCAGGCTTAAAGGATAACCGCTCCCGGAAAGCCGCCTTTTTCCATCATAAATCTCATAGGGCAGACGGCACGGCTGGGCGCAGCGGCCCCGGTTGCCGCTCCTTCCCCCAAGAATACTGCTGAACAGGCACTGTCCCGAGTAGGAATAGCACATGGCGCCGTGGATAAAGCATTCCACCTCCACGCCCGTCTCCCTTCGGATTTTCTTCACTTCCTCCAGAGAAAGCTCTCTGGCAGGCACAATACGAGCCGCTCCCTGTTCCTTCAAAAGTGCGGCCCCGCCCACGCCTGTCACCGTCATCTGGGTGCTCACATGCAGGGGCAGTCCCGGAAAATGCTCTCTGATATGGCAGAAAACCCCAAAATCCTGCACGATGACACCGTCAAGCCCAGCCTCATAAAAAGGTGTCAGATACTCGTCAAGGGACGCCATCTCCCGCTCTTTCAGAAGCGTATTTACTGTCAGATAAATTTTCTTTCCATAAAAATGGGCAACACGGAGCGCACGGACAATTTCCTCCGCCGTGAAATTGTCCGCATATGCTCTGGCGCCAAACTGTTGTCCGCCCAGATATACCGCATCCGCCCCGGCATTTACCGCACCCAGAAAGCCCTCATAACTTCCCGCCGGGGCAAGCAGCTCAACCCGCTCACCCATACTGTCTGCTCCTCTTACAAAAGGAGCAGACCCTCGGATCTGCTCCTTACTTTTTATGCGCAGGCCCGCATATGGAAGTTTGCTGTTTCACAGCATGCGGGCCGCGCGGCGAGTAGGGAAAGATAGCGCTTCCCTACTCAATTGTTATTCTGTTATTTCCCTTTGCGTTCCTTGAGCTCCGTCTCCATGCGGACGATCTGCTTCGCATTCTCGTTCGCTTCTTTCTGCAGACTCTTGACACTCTTCTCGGTACTTTCCAGCTTCATCTGCGCCGCAATCAAATCATGCTTCAGCGCATACACCTCATCATTCTTACTTTTCAAATCTTCTTCCAGAATACTGATCTGCTTCTTCGCCTTAAAATAGTCGTCCGCTATATTGAGCTGCAGCAGCACATTCTGGGTATCCATCGGCTGCCGTCTGAAACTGTCAATCTTGTTGTACTCGGCTATTTTATTGTTTATGTAGGACGCCACCTTCTGCAAGTATTCCTCACTCTCGTAACCGCTCAGAGTGAAAACTTTACCGGCAATGATCACTTCCGTATCTGTTTTTGTTGACATAGGAGCGCCCCTCCAACGCTTTTACATAAAGTATCACATTTATTATAGCCGCCTTAAGACGGAATTTCAAGCCCAAAATGCCGATAGGCAAGATCGGTGACCATCCTTCCCCGCGGCGTGCGGTTTAAAAAACCGTTTTGAATGAGATAAGGCTCATACACGTCTTCAATCGTTCCTGCGTCCTCCCCGATGGCCGCCGCCAGCGTGTCAAGCCCCACCGGACCGCCCTTAAACTTTTCCATCATGGTCATAAGAATGTTCCTGTCCACATGATCCAATCCCATTCTATCCACATCCATCAGGTCAAGCGCCACCCTGGCAACCTCCTCCGTGATCGCCCCGTCGTACTTTACCTGCGCGAAATCCCGCACCCGTTTTAGAATGCGGTTGGCAAGACGCGGCGTTCCCCGGCTTCTTCTCGCCAGCTCCACAGCACCCTGCTCGTCAATCTCAACCCCCAGCTTTTTCGCCGACTGTCTGATAATCACCGTTAGTTCTTTCACCGTGTAAAACTCCAATCTGTGAATCATACCGAAGCGGTCTCTGAGCGGCGCGGTCAGAAGCCCTGCCCTGGTGGTGGCTCCCACCAGCGTAAAATGGGGCAGATCCAGACGAATGGAACGCGCCGTAGGACCCTTGCCGATCATAATGTCAATGGCATAGTCCTCCATAGCCGGGTACAAAACTTCCTCCACCTGGCGGTTGAGCCTGTGGATCTCGTCCACGAAGAGCAGATCACCCTCCTGCAGATTGTTGAGGATCGCCGCCATCTCCCCCGGCTTCTCGATCGCCGGGCCGCTGGTGACCTTCATGTGCACGCCCATCTCATTGGCGATAATGCCCGCCAGCGTGGTTTTTCCAAGTCCCGGCGGTCCGTAAAACAGCACGTGATCCAGTGCGTCTCCCCTCTGCTTCGCCGCTTCTATATAAATCTTAAGATTTTCCTTCACCTTCTCCTGACCAATATAGTCAACAAGGCTCTGTGGCCGCAGGGATCCTTCTATTTTAATATCTTCCTCTATCAGATTTGTCTCGATCATTCTGCCCGGCATCCCTTACCTCCCATGTCACAGCCTGACTGTGACTCAAATCTAGTACTTCTTAACGAAGCAGCCTCTGTTGCTGAGTTTTAGAAGTACTTTTCACTCTAAGCATAGCATTTTCCCATCCGCTTCGCAAGCCACACGCTTACGCCGCTCCGGGCTTTCGCACGGAGAATGCCGTTTTGGGGTATTCTCTGCATCAACTGCGCCGATCTCCGATTTTTCACTCTTGCCAAGTATCCCGAATCATTATAAGATAATAATAATATGGTTGAAATGAGGTGACTTTTTGCAGGCGAAAAACATTTTACGCGGAAAATTGTTGGAAAAGCTGCGGGAAGCCTTGGTGGCTGTTATGCCGATCATTGTCATCGTGCTCATTTTATGCTTTTCCGTGGCTCCAATCTCACCCAGCATTCTTCTGTGCTTTCTGATCGGCGCCGTCCTTCTGGTTCTGGGTATGATGCTTTTTACCCTGGGAGCGGAGCTTGCCATGACTCCCATGGGCGAGAAGGTGGGCACCTGCATGACGAAGAGCAAAAAACTCAGCGTCATCGTCTCCCTCTCGTTCCTTCTCGGCTTTATCATCACCGTTTCCGAACCGGACCTGCAGGTGCTTGCCGGACAGGTGCCCTCCATCCCAAACGGCATCCTGATCGGCGCGGTGGCCGGCGGCGTGGCGTTGTTTCTGGTGATCGCCCTGCTTCGTATGCTGTTCCGCATTCCCCTGCCGCCCCTGCTTGTCTTCTTTTATATTCTGGTCTTTGTTCTGGCTCTCTTCGTGCCGGACGATTTTTTGAGTGTGGCCTTCGACTCCGGCGGCGTGACCACCGGCCCCATGACCGTTCCCTTTATCATGGCGATGGGCGTGGGTGTCGCCTCCATCCGTAATGACCGCCATGCGGCCGACGACAGCTTCGGTCTGGTGGCGCTGTGCTCCATCGGCCCCATCGTGTCCGTCCTGATTCTCGGTATGATCTACCACCCCGGTGAGAGCAGCTACATACCACCGGTCATTCCCTCGGTGGAGACTTCCGTGGAACTGTGGGCGCTTTTTCATCACGGATTTCCTACCTACATAGTGGAGATCGCGGTCTCCCTCCTCCCTATCGTGCTCTTTTTCGGGCTGTTTCAGATCGTGGTGCTCAGACTTTCCAGACGCACCCTCTCCAAAATGCTGATCGGTCTCGCCTATACATACATCGGTCTGGTTCTGTTTATGACCGGCGTGAACGTTGGGTTTATGCCCGCCGGGAACTATCTTGGGCAGATACTCGGCGCCTCTGCCAACCCCTGGATTCTCATTCCCATCGCTATGGTTATGGGCTTCTTTATCGTAAAGGCGGAACCTGCCGTCTACGTGTTAAACAAACAGGTGGAGGAGATCACCGACGGGGCCATCTCCGCAGCTTCCATGGGCACCTGTCTCTCCGCTGGCGTCGCCATATCACTCGGCATCGCCATGCTGCGCGTGCTGACAGGCATCTCCGTCATGTGGTTTCTGATCCCCGGTTATGCTTTCGCCCTCGGTATCTCCTTCTTCGTGCCGAAGATTTACACCGCCATCGCCTTCGACTCCGGCGGCGTGGCCTCCGGCCCTATGACCGCCGCCTTTCTGCTCCCTCTCGCGCAGGGTGCGTGCGGCGCTGTGGGCGGCAGCATTGTAATGGACGCCTTCGGCATCGTGGCGATGGTTGCCATGACGCCGCTCATCACCATACAACTTCTCGGCCTTCTCTCCCAGCGTCAGAAAGGGGCCGGCAAGAGAAAACACCGTCTTGCCGGGCAGCTTGCGGGACTGGCTCCGACAGCCGCACCCGAGACGGAAGATGTTATTATAGAGCTCTAGTCAATCGAACAGGGGCATTTTCTCCCTGCTCGCCGCACGGCCCTCAACAGTGAACTTACCGTATGTGGGTCTGCGCAAAAAAACGGAGGATTTCCATGAGCGAATTATATATGATGACAGCCATCATCACCAGAAACCGCACAAGAGAATTTGCGGCATTTTACGACAGGCACCATGTCCCTGTCAATTTCATCACGCTGGGAAACGGCACCGCCACCAATGAACTGATGGACTATTTCGGTCTGGACGGCACGGAAAAAGCCGTGATCTTCTCCGTCGTCACCCGCAAGACCTGGAAAACGTTAAAAAACGGGCTGGAGCGGGAAATGCGCATCGACATTCCCGGCACGGGCGTAGCATTCATCATTCCGCTGGCAAGCATCGGCGGTCTCCGTCAGCTCCGCTTCCTGACGGGGGAAGAAACCTTTGAGAATGGGGAGGAAACCGTTTTGAAAGACACCAAATACGAACTTTTAGTCATCATCGCCAATCAGGGTTACACCGAAACGATCATGGACGCCGCCAGAAAAATGCAGGCCGGCGGCGGGACGGTCATCCACGCCAAAGGCACCGGCATGGAGAGCGCGGACAAATTCTTAGGCGTCACTCTGGCTTCCGAGAAGGAAATCATCTTCATCGTGGTAAAGAAGGAGCAGAAAAACGCCATCATGCGCGCCGTCATGGAGGAAGCCGGACTTAGCACAAAAGCAAAATCCGTGGTTTTCTCACTTCCCGTAACGGAGACCGCGGGTATGCGTCTGCTGGAAGAATACGCCGCGGAGGATTCCGGGGAGGAAACATCCAAGCCTGCGCAAACCTAGCACAGTTCCAAAGTTTCGCTTTTTGGAATCTCGAAATCCGCAGACAGGCTCGTCCTTTAGAATACCGTCTTCACAACGGAACGGCGCAGTTAATCAACCTGTGCCGTTTTTTGCCGCACCATTTCCTCTTTCTGATACTGCAGATGGTAAAGCCGATAGTATTTCCCATGCAGCGCAAGAAGCTCCTGATGGGTGCCCTGCTCCCTGATCTTTCCGTGCGAAAGCACAATGATCTTATCCGCATTCTGAATCGTGGACAGCCTGTGCGCCACAATCAGCATGGTTCCGATATTCTGCATTTTTTCCAATGAATTTTGGATGAGAAGCTCCGTCTCTGTGTCAATATTTGCCGTGGCTTCATCCAGAATCATAACCGAAGGCTTATGCACAATCGTGCGCGCAAAAGACAGCAGCTGCCGCTGTCCTGCGGAAAAATTGTTTCCCCGCTCCCTCACTTCCTCATCCAGCCCCTCTTCCAGCTTATCTATGAAATGATCCGCATTCACATACCGACACGCCTCCTGTACATTGGCATCCGAAATCCCCTCTTCCCGCAGTACAATATTACTGCGTATCGTCCCTGAAAACAGAAACACATCCTGCAGCATCTGCCCGAAATGTCTGCGCAGAGAGGCTATTTTGATTTTGCGTATGTCAATCCCGTCTATGAGGATTTCTCCCTTCTGAAACTCATAGTTTCTGCACAGAAGCGACAGAATCGTCGTCTTGCCGGAGCCCGTGGAGCCGACGAAGGCAACCGTCTCCTTCGGCATCACATGGAAAGAAACGCCCTTTAACACCCACTCTCCCTCCACATAGGAAAACCACACGTCACGAAATTCAATCTCTCCTCTCACCACAGCAAGCTCTGCCGCATCCGGCGCATCCTGTATGACAGGCTCCATATCCAGAATCGCGAAAACCTTCTCAGCTGAAGCAAACGCCGACTGCAGCCAGTTAAACTGCTCTGCCAGATTCTGGATCGGGTTATAAAACTTGGAAATGTACATATAAAAGGATACCAGCATACCGCTCGTGATCACTTGTCCCATAAACACCTGGTTTTCCAGATACCCTCTGCCGCCCAGATACAAAAGGCAGAGAATGGAGCTGACGTAGAGCATATATACCAGCGGGCGAAAAATGCCGAACACCAGTATCTGCTCCCGCTTCGCCCGTCCCAAGGCGTTGCTCTTTTCCCGGAATTCCTGCATCTTCGCCTCCTCCCTGTTGAAAATCTGCGTAATTTTAATACCGGAGAGATTCTCAGACAGATAGGTGTTGATATCCGTGGTGCAGTCTTTTACCTTGCGATAGGCACGCCTTGAAAACTTTCTGAAAATCACCGTAAACAGCACGATAAAAGGCACAAAGCAGAGGATCATCAGCGTCAACTCGTAGCTCAACACAAGCATTGCCGCAAACACGCCCACAATCACGAATATATTTTTCACGAAATTGACCAGTAGATTGGTGAACATCATGGAAATCGCGTTTGTATCGTTGGTCACACGGGTAACAAGCTTGCCGACGGGTATCGCGTTTAACTGCTCGTGGGAAAGGCTCTCAATCTTTACAAACAGGTCTTCCCTCATGACGGAAATAATCCTCTGCCCCGTCTTTTGCAGTACCACCGCCTGTATATATGCGCACACCATGGAAACGAGCAGAATGCTCACATAGACCGCTAACGCCCTGTAAATCTGCGGCATCCGAAACTCTCCCGCAACCGTCTCCTCAATCCGCCCAATGATGAAAGGAGAGACCACATCATAGGCGATGGTAAACAGCATCACGGCGCCCACCAAAAGAAACTGCGGCAGATATGGCTTCGCATAATGTAAAAGACGCCCCATAATCTCCCGGTCACCGATCTGTCTCTCAAACTCCATCGTCTGCTTTTTATCCTTTACCGTCAGGAAAGCTGCCAGAAGGACGAGGGAGAACAGCCCTGCAATCGCTCCTACCACAATCAGCGTATAATACTCATACATCTGCCTCACCTCCTTCTTCCTCCTCCATGCGCTGTAAATCAACCATATGCCGATAGTCCGCACAGTTCTCATAAAGAGTTTCATGGCTGCCAACTGCACGGACACACCCTTCGTCTATGAAGATGATTTTATCCATATGCTCCACCGTGGAGATTCTGTGGGCAATCAATATCGTTGTCCTGTCTCTTCTGTTCTCCAGAAGGTTTTTCAAAATGATTTTCTCGGTCTTCATGTCCACCGCCGAAACCGAATCGTCCAGAATCAGAACCGCCGACTCCTTGATCAGCGCACGGGCAATGGAAATCCGTTGTTTCTGTCCGCCGGAAACCGTCACGCCCCGCTCGCCCAGCACCGTCCGGTATCCGGCTGTAAAATCCATGATATCGTCATGCACGTCGGACAGCTTCGCCGCCCGCTCCACCAGTGCGTCTTCGGCTTCGTCCACCGCGAAGGAAATATTGTTTTCAATGGTATCGGAAAAGAGAAAATTATCCTGCGGCACATAAGAGCACCCCTCCCGCACAGAGCGGATGGAAACCGTGTTCAC
This sequence comes from Lachnospiraceae bacterium, assembly GCA_009774215.1. GTDB lineage: Bacteria > Bacillota > Clostridia > Lachnospirales > Lachnospiraceae > UBA3282. The sequence goes on along the minus strand of VSNH01000121.1, from coordinate 824 downwards.
GTCGTGCCCGTCGATAAAGAGCGTCCCGTCCGGCACATTGTAGGCGCGCAGGATCAGATCGACGAGAATCGTCTTCCCGGAACCCGTTCTGCCCACCACGCCCACGCTCTCTCCCGCGTGAATGGTAAAAGATACGTCCTTAAGCGCGTCTGTCTCCCCATCGGGATAACGGAAGGTGAGATGCCTGAACGCAATCTCCCCCTTCATGTCACGAAGCTGCTTCACATTCTCCCTGTCTTTTACTGTAATTTCCGCTTCCAGAAGCTCACTGATACGGTTTAAGGACGCCTTCCCGCGTGAAGTCTTCTCAATCAGCATGGACACCGCCATTACCGGCCAGATGATCGAATCAAAGTAAACGATATATTCCACAAGCTGCCCCGCGTCGAACTTGCCGCAGTAAACCAGATAGCCGCCGTAACCGAGGATCACGCAGATTACCGACTCCACAAGCAGGAACGTCAGACAATCGAGCAACATGGAGATCCGGGTGTAAGCCACATTGATATCCTCATTTTCCCGGTTCAGTTTCTCAAACTCCTTAAGCTCCAGATACTCCTTCACAAAAGCCTTGATTACCGCGATGCCCGAAAAGTTTTCCTGTGAGAAATCGGAAAGTCTGGAAAACGCCTCCTGCCTGACCTCCCATTTCGCCTTCATCGCCTTAAACATAACCGTGCCAAACAGAAACAGCAGTATCATGGGAATCATGGAAAGCCCCGTCAGTCTCCTGTCCATGTTCCACATTTTAAAGAAAGCAAGCAGCCCCAGAAACAGCGCGTCACAAAACATCAGAATACCATCCCCGAAACACTCCTGTATGG
>VSNH01000120.1 GCA_009774215.1 Lachnospiraceae bacterium | reverse complement strand
GTCCTCTCCTTCAGACGGGGTGGGAGTTTCCGGGGGTTCTTCCGCGCCGGGCAGGAGAGAAGGGGCATCATCGTCCGGAAGGGTTTCGTCATTGGCGCTGTTGTCAGGGGCGTTTTCCGTGGTGGAAGGGGATACCGGGGGAGCAGGGTCTGTCGGTTTGACGGATCCTCCATTCAGGGGAACGGTATAAGTACATCCGGGTCTGGTACATTTATATTGGAGACCGTCAGGATCAAGTTTAAGGATATGGCCCTTCGCGGGAACCACTCCGTTCGGATTTTCGACCGTATACCTTTTGTTCTGAAAGTTCACGGTCGCTGTATAAATACATGTACCGGTTGCTTCACAAGTTGGCTCCGACGTAGTTTTTGTAAGTTTCACTGTCGCGGCCATCGGTTTTTGCGTCTTACAAACATCGCAGGTGAAAGTCGCGGTAGCAATATTATGTGCGGGCCACGTCCATACAGGATCTTTGGAATAAGTATGTTTCAAAGCCGGCTTGTACCCGACATCTGTCTTGGAAAGCTCTTTCTTACCGTTTTCATCCGCAAAATATTTCCTGCATGCCGAGCACATGTAGCAATCTCTTGTATAAATCGGTTTTTCACATGTCACTGTCGCATTCGTCGTAATTTGTGCAAGCGGAAATGTATGCCCTGTCCGCTCCTTTTCAACGACTCTTTTATCCTTAAAGGTAATACCGTCCCGCTCGACGGAAGCTGTATAAACGGCCTCGCCATCCTCCGTACAGGTAGGCTCTGTCACTTCCTTTTTGATGGATGCTTTCAGTATAAATTCTTCCCCGCAGTCCTGGCAGGTAAGTGTAGCCTTGGCGGATTCGTATTTTTTCCACTCCCATTTCGGCTCCTGATATACATGCGTATGTTCGCCGGCGTTATCGTCCGTGCTTCCACCGGAGCTGCCTGCCGACGGAGCGGTATATGGTGCAGGAGCGGTATAGGCCGCCACCTTTTTATTGCTGTCGTTGGTGTAGGCGATGACTGTGCTGCCGTCGCCTTTGTATGTCTGTGCCCGATATACGGTTTTCCCGCCAAACGTCGGAAGGCCGGTTCCGCAGGTCTGCTTCCAGGCAACGCTGCCGCCGTTTCCTTCATTCAAAGCATAGCAGACTTCGCCCGACGCAAACTGCTGCTGCGTCATACCGGTGCCGTAATTGCCTTTTTCTGTGCCTGTGATCAGATAGTAGCAGTTTACAAGCGTACTTCCGGAATGGTTATAGCCGCATATGCTTCCCACATAATTGGTTCCGCCGCCGACCTCGCCGGTATTATAGCAGCCGGAAAGCAGCTTTTTATTATAACCGCAAATACCGCCTATGCTCGTGCCGCTGCCGGTTATTGTTCCTGTATTATAGCAGTCGGACGTTGCGTTTTTGTTGTAGCCGCAGACACCGCCCACATATTTGCTGCCGTTTATTGCGCTGGTGTTATAGCAGACGCTGATCGTCGCGCCGCTGTCATTGCAGCCGCAGATGCCGCCCGTGTACTTGTCTCCGCTGACAGCCGCGGTATTGTAGCAACCCGTTATGGTTCCTTTGTTGATACCGCACAGACCTCCGGCATAATTGCCTGCGGACACGCTGCCGCCTGCCACGCCCAGATTTTTTATGATGCCTGCGTTTGAGCCGAAGAGTCCGACATATGAAGCGCCTGGCTTGTGGCAGTATAAGCCGCTCACGGAAAAGGAGCCGCCGTCAAAGGTTCCTTTGTAGGGATTGGTATTCGTTCCGATGGGAGTCCAAGAGCCGGAATCGGCGCCGCAGACGTCGGACAAATTGATATTTTGCGTCAGAACCGCACAGAATCCCGTAATCGGTGCGCCGCCCACGCCGTTTACCGCGTCGGCAAACAGGCGAAGCTGTCCCGCGTCTTTGATGCGGTACGGATCCGCTGTCGTGCCACTTCCTTCCAAAGCCGGAGAGACAGCCGCTGCCGACGGTTGTTTTTTTTGCGCTTTTGGCTGCTCTGCCGGAACGGCCTGATCAACCGGTTCTGCCGGAGCGGATGTTTCCTGGAATCTTATTGGCGCTCGTTCCATGGTAGCCGCCATCACGGTTTCCGGTGTCAGTGCCAGCAATAAGCAGACAGTCAGGATAAGACTTCCAATTCTTTTATGCATCTGATATCTCCTTTTAGGGAAGCGGATTTTCTGGTCGGTCAATAAGCATAAGAGCTCCCATATAGATAAAATATAGCACAAAACCGGATATGATACAACGGGCGCTGCATGATATTTGCGGCATTAAACAAACTTATTTCCATATGCGGGCCTGTGCCATCGAGTAGGAAAGAAAAAGAGAGCCGGGCGGTATGTGAACCGACGGCTCCCTGTAAATGCTTTTTCTTATATGCTTTTCTGCCCTTATTTTACGGAAACAGATGTGATGTGCGGGTTCGCACCGTTGTACCAGTACAGATAACCTTCCATGTCAACGGTATCGCCAACCTTCAGATTTTCCACAGCTTTGTAGACATCTGTGCTGCTGTCGCAGAGATAAGACTCCACGCAGAAGGTGTAGGTCTGTCCGTCTTTGGATACGTTGAAGTACAGATCGTTATTGTCGGCAGCGGAACCGGAGTTGTCGTCGTTGTAAACAACGGCACAGTCGTAGGACTGTCCGTCCTTCTCATAGGTCTCAACGGTCATGCCCTTGAAAGATACCAGCTCATTCTGGTGTTTGATCAGTTCGTCTTCCTTGGCGAGCAGATCGGTTACATCCGTCGCGGAAGCGGTGAAGCTGCCGTCCTGAATCTCGATGGCTGCGCCCTCGGCGATTTCCACTTCGCCGGACCACTCGGTCTTGTAGCCGGTCACTTTGATCTTCGTGCCGGGGGTGAGCTTTTCGTAATCCGCCTCGGAGCAGACTGCGTTGTACACGAAATATGCGCCGTCCTTATCCTGTGTGTAGAGGGTAGCCTTATCCTCCCACCAGGACTGTTTCGCCTGTACATATGTCTCGATTACTACTTCGCTGTCAAGCGCGGCAGCCATGTACTCGTCGTGGGTCATTACACCCTCGGATTTCTTGTCTTCGCCGCCGTTTCCGCCATTACCGCAGGCGGTAAGGGACAAAACGAGGGCAAGCGTCAGTGTCAATGCGATTGTCTTTTTCATGATTTTCCTCCTCAATAGTAGCGTTTTGGGTTTGCTTCTACAGCGACGATTATACCATACTCAGTGGATAAATCAATGCTTTTTTCTTTTTTTGACAAAATCGGACAGCACATAGAGCAAAATCAGACACCAGGAAAGCGCCAGCGCTGCGAGGAGCAGCACGGCAGTCTGCGGCAGCGGACCGAGTTCCTGTCTGCTGCCCGTGGCGATGTCTTTCTGGTCTAAGCGGTAGAGGGTGGTGACATCCGCAGTAAGCTGTTTCATGTAGGCAGCGTCCACCGTCTGTCCCCGCCGCACCGAGTTTGCCACATTTTCGATGAGCTGTCCCGCCGCATTCCGAAGGGAGGCGGAGCCGTTAAATACGGGCGTCACAAAGGTGTCCTCCGTATGGGAGAGAAGAAGTTCGGCAGCATCCAGCTTTATGGAATAGTGAATGTTGTTGTCCTCACCGCTTCTTGCAAGGTAATCCTGATAGGAGGGGGATTCCTGCGCTTTCGTGGTGACGGGCAGATACCCTTCTGTCTGTGCGTAGCCGATCTGCACTTCATCGGTCAGAAGATATTGGGCAAAGAGCCATGATGCCAATACCTCCTGCGGGTCGGCTTTGTTGAACACGCAGATGGATGGCCCTTGGGAAATCATCTGTGGGTGTTCCGGGTCATATTGGGGCACCATCCGCACCGCAGTTTCGAAATCCACGAAGGCGTCCTCGCTGATGTCGGACAGAGGCGCATCTGCGCCCATCCATGTGGCGCCCGCCGTGGAGTCGATGGCGAACACACACTGACCCGCATTGAGGAAATTGGCGGGATAGCTGGAAATCTTAAAGGTGGAAAAAGCGCCGCTTTCCACATGATCCGCAATCTCGTATAGAAAAGCCTCCGTGGTGTCATTGAAAAGCCCGATATCACCCTCGGGCGTGGAATAATCCGCTCCCTGCTGCTTTAAAAACTGGATCATCATATTGTCCGTGGACTTGTAGATGAAAGGAATCATCACATTCTGTCCGTTTAAAGCAAAAGTACCGTCCGGGTTTTTCGCGGTAGCGGCCTCCGACACTTCCCATATGAAATCCCAGGTCAGCACGTCGGGGAGGGTGTAGCCCAGCTTTTCCACAAAATCCTTGTTGATGTAGCAGCACTCGGTGGAGCGCATGTAGGGGACGGCGTAGTGCTGATCTTCCAGTACGCATTCCGAGAGAAACTGGGGAACGATCTCCTTCTGTGTAGGTCCGTCGTAAAGGAGCGCGCTGCCGCCGAGCCCGTATTTTTCATCGGCAAAAAGCGCATCCAGAGGAACCACGGTGTTTTTCCCGGTCATGTAGGTGGCGATGTGATCTGGGTAGGTGATGCACACATTGGGCGTGGTGCCCGTGGCGATGTTGGTGATCACGTCGTTGAAGATCCTGCCGTAGTCGGTGTAGAGCTTCATGTTGACTTTGATGTTAGGGTAGAGCGACTCAAAGTCCGCGATGGCTTTTTTGTAGACGTCCGTCTGGTTTTTGTTGGTGTCGTTCTTTGCCCAGAAGGTGATCTCATAATTCTTTGAGGTGTCAAATTCTGCGGGCACGGTAAACGTCGGCAGCGCTTTGGAGCCGTGACAGCCGGTGAGTGTGAGGAGACCTGTGCCGATCAAGGATGCCGCCAGCAGCTTTTTCCATGGGATATGATTTTTTTTCAAGATATCATTCTTTTTCAACTTTTCTTCCTCTATTCCGAAGTATTCAATGCAGAGTCTGCCGTTAGGCATACTCACAGGAACCGCGAGCAGAATCCAAGAGTTTTTCGAAGGAATACGCCGATTCTCCTCTGTGATTAAGGGAATTTGTGATGCTTCGGCACAAATTCTGACTGCGCATATTCAGTCGGTTGAACGATACTGCTCTTCAGAGAATTAATTCAACCCTTGGTACCCCCTCTCGCCACGCCGGACATAATCTGCCTGCGAAACAGGAGAAACAGAATCACGAGGGGCAGGGAAATCACGACCACCGCCGCCATCATGGCGGGAATGTTGGCACGTCCGAACCCGTTTTCGCGGATTTCCTGTATGCCGTTGGAGACCAGATAGTAGTCGGCATCGTCGGTGATCAGCCTCGGCCAAACGTAAGAGTTCCAGCACTCAATGATTTTTAAGATAGTGATGGTGACCAGCGTGGGTCTGCAGATCGGAATCATTACCTTGCGCAGATATCGCAGATCTGAGGTACCGTCCACCTTGGCGGCGTAGTAAAGTTCGTCGGGAATCTGGGCGAAATTCTCACGCAGCAGGTAAATATAAAATACCGAGGTTACTGATGGAAGGATCAGTCCCGTGAAGGTGTTTCGCAGTTCCAAGTTGGTGATGGTGGTAAAGTTGGTAATCACCACCAGTTCATTCGGAATCATCATCAGCGCAAGAAATAGGGTAAACACGATATCGCGCCCCGCAAACTGCAGTCTCGCGAAGGCGAAAGCCGCCAGCGTGATGACAACGAGCATAAGGGCCGTGGTGCCAAGCGTAAACAGAAGCGTGTTTAACAGATACCTGCCCAGCGGCACGGTGGTGAAGGCGTCCGCGTAGTTTTGCAAGGTGGGGGAGAGGGTGAAAAATTTCGGAATATATTCCGCATTGTATGCGCCGTAATCTTTCACGGAAGTCAGCACCATCCAGTAGAAGGGAAACAATACAATCAGCGCCCAGAAGGTGAGAAAGGCGTAGGTGATGATAGTGAGTAAGCGGGATTTCTTCATTGCTTCTATACTCCTTTTTACGAATACAATAAATAGCGTCTGTGAAACTCTTTTTAGAGTTACATGAATGATGCAATCTCAATAACGAAGAGGGAGTTTTGAAATTGCCCATTTAACATAAGTCTATTGAAGAAGAATGCGGAGCATTCTCTGGATCGAGAGCGCAGGCTCCCCATCGGTTAATGGTAGTGCACATGTTTCCGGCTCACCAGCAGATTGATACAGGTGATGGTCAAAACGATGGCAAACAGGATAATTGCCGCCGCCGAGGCATAGGAAGGGTAGCCGCCGCTGTCCCGGTAAAGCATGTCGTACACATAGCCTACGATGGTGTTCATGCCCGCCGCGTTCAAATTTGTGCCAAACAGCGCCACCGCGTCGCTGTATGCCTTGAACGCGCCGATAAAGCCCGTGATCACCAGATAGAAGAGCATGGGGGAAATCATGGGCAGGGTGATTTTGAAAAACATGCGGAGCCGCCCCGTGCCGTCCACGCGTGCGGCATTGTAATAAACCGGGTTGACACCTGCCAGCGCGCTTGTCAGGATGAGAATTTTAAAGGGCATGACAACCCATATCGTGTAAAAGCACAGCACGAACATTTTCGCCCAGTAGGGTCCTTCGATAAAGTCCACGGAGCTGCCGCCGAAGCAGTGAATTAACAAATTCACCAGCCCGTCGGAGTAGGGTGTTTTTTTGAAGAGAATCATAAATACCAGACCGACCGCCAGCGTGTTCGTCACGTAGGGCAAAAAGTAAATAGTCTGAAACAGTTCCTGCAGGGGCTTGATCGAACTGAGCGCCACAGAGATCAGAAGCGCAAGCCCGGTGGAGAGAGGCACGGTGATGATCACCAGAATAAAGGTGTTCGTTACCGCCTGCAGAAAATAAGCGTCATGCAGGACGTAGGAGTAGTTGTAGCCGCCCATGCCGTAAAACGTCTGGGAAGCGGAATTGTAGCCTTCTTCAAAGGAATAGATAAATACGTCGATTAGCGGATAGATCATAAACGCGCCCAGAAACAGGAGCGCGGGCAGCAGGTAGAGCCAGCCCTTCAAATTCCGGTTTTCCATAGATATCTCCATTCCGAAGCATCACTTTATTCTATAGGGAACTGCGGCAGCGACAAGTTTTTATCAATGCAGAGTGGCTGTGATGATATTTGCGCTGCTATCCAACGAATTTGTGATGCTCCTGTATCATTTATCTTTTACTTCTCTGTATCAAAAGGAATACACGCTTCGTTGTCCTTCGCGAAGAGAAAGACCTTTCGCGGTTTCAGTGCAAAGCGCACTGTATCGCCCGACAGATGCTCGCAGCTTTCCGCGTCCACGATGGAGCGGATCACGGGATTTTGCGAGGCGGGGTGGGTGGAGACGATACTTACATCCCGTCCCATGACTTCCGGTCTGCTTAAGCGGCAGGTAAGTGCGCCGTTTTCCGACAGGATAAAGCCCTCCGGGCGTATGCCCACGTACACCGGCTGGTCGGGCACGTTTTTCAATGTTAGAACCGTTTCTTCTCCGATCAGGAGGGAACCGTTTACCACCTTCCCCTCAAAGATATTGATGGGCGGCGTTCCAAGGAACTTCGCGACAAACAGATTGGCAGGATTGTCGTACACCTCCTGCGGTTTTCCGATCTGCTGTACCAGCCCGTCCCTCATCACGACGATCAGATCGGAGATGCTCATCGCTTCGTCCTGATCGTGGGTCACAAAGATCGTTGTGATTGCCGTCTTTTTCTGGATGCGGCGTATCTCCTCGCGGGTCTGGAGCCTGAGTCTGGCGTCCAGATTGGAGAGGGGCTCGTCCAGAAGAAGGACACGGGGCAGTTTGACCAGTGCCCTCGCAATGGCGACGCGCTGCTGCTGCCCGCCGGACAGTTCCGCCGGCTTCCGATCCAGAAGGTCAACGATCTGCACAAGCCCGGCAGCTTCTTCCACCCGGGCGCGCATCTCCTCTTTGGAAAGTTTCTCTTCACCTTTCAGGTTTTCCAGAGGAAAGCGGATGTTCTGCTCCACATTTAGGTGTGGATAGAGCGCATAGTTCTGGAATACCATACCCACGCCCCGCTTCTGCGGGGTGAGAGACGTGACGTCCTCCTCGTCGAAAAAGATCTGCCCCTCCGTCGGTTTCTGCAGACCGCAGATCAGATTGAGGGTCGTGCTTTTCCCGCAGCCGGAAGGACCGAGGAGTCCCACCAGTGTGCCGTCGGGTATTTCAAAGGTAAAATCGTTTACGGCGGTTACGTCTTCTTTCTTTTTATTACCCCTGCCCCTGCCGGGGAATTTCTTTGTCAAATGTGAGAGAACTATTTTCATATTTGTTACATTCCTTTCCAAAATCCGCGAGACGGATTCTGCGGTTACTTCCATCAGTGAATAAAATAGTCGCTGCGTGACAGCGTGTCAGATGCCGTACTCGTCCCGCAAATCAGCGGATATGTGATCCAAATCGGGATAGACGAAACTCTCCGTGATGCCGAGTACCCGCAGGCTGTCGATAAAATACTTTTTCCGTTCGTGCGGGATGATGATTTTGTAGAGCATATTTTCGTCGCAGATATCCTCCAGATGCTTTAAGGAGTTGTGTACGGTAAAGTTGGAGTGCTGGGAGTACATCCGCAGATTATTTTCCGTGGAGCTGCATGCCAGAATGCGGTTTGTCAGCTCGTGGTTGTGGTGCGCGTGCTTGAAGGCGGGCAGCAGCATTTCCTGTGTGGTGTCGGCGTCGATGGGATAAATGCAGTTGCCGAAACCTTCCTGCTCGTTCAAAAGCCCTGGCGCCAGCACCCAGACGCAGCCGTCCGTATGAGACAGCTCTCTGTAAGTCTCCGTGGCGAAAAACACCGCGATCAGGGGAGACTGGCTCCAGTCCAGCATTCTGGTGGGAAGCCCGTAGTGCTGCATCAGGGAGACCCAGCCCGCGTAATTGTGTTTGGCGGGAGGATTGTCGATGATCTGTCTGGCGCGGGTGTAGAAGTCGTTGGTGATATACCGCTCCGCCTCCAATCGCTTTTTGCTGCGCTGGATGGAGGGGATCAGCGTGAGCGACGCGTTTTCTTCCCCGCGGTACCAGAGCCGCACGCCGTGTTTCTGATATAAACCGTTTACGAACTGTAAAAGCTCGTCAATGGTGCATATTTCCTGTGTTATCATAATTCCTCCGCATTTTCCGAAACCGTAATCGAGCCTGTCCGATTTTGTTATGGACTTGAAAGCCCTTTTTTGTCATAATGATTATAGAAGATTTTGGAAGGTTGCACAAGGGTTAATCGGAAAGGACTGTGCAGACAATTTGCATAAATTATGCAGCAATAACATAAAATTTTAAGGGGAAGCCCTATTGACTTTCCTCCTTGTGATTGCTAGTATAGGTATACAAGGAAAGTTTACCACTGACCGATATGTGGTATATAAATGGTCGGGTTGAAAGTTTACCGCTGACCAATATGCGGTATATAAATGGTTGGGTCGAAAGTATAGTCCTTCACCGCAAGGTGGGGGACTTTTTCCATAATGAGGATAAGCGAATGAAGAAAACGGGGTTTTATATAATAAAGGACAGATTCTTTGAGGATATGTCCGATCCGTACCTTAAAGGCAATAAGGCAGGGAATAGACCGCATTATTATTGCTTTGAAGATATGAGTACAGGAATTTACTGGATGATACCTTTGTCCAGTCAGATTGATAAATATAGGCGAATTGTGGAGAAGAAAGAAAAAGTGGGAAGACCTTGTGACATAATCCATATTGTGAGATTAGATGATAGCAGGCAGAGCGCATTTCTGATACAGGATATGTTTCCGATAACAGATAAGTACATAGAACGGGAATATACCATAGCTGGAAATCATCTGATGTTGACAAGTGAACATACTGTTAAAGAAATTGAGCAGAAAGCAAAAAAGGTTATGGGTATGCTGAAGCGTGGTGTGAAATTTACCCCAACGCAACCCAATGTAACGGTTATATTAGAAAAGTTGAAACAGAGTCTCTAAGGGTCTTGGGATGATCGGTAGTTCCACGATTTATTGTTTGAAAAGATGCATAAGGGTTAATCGGAAAGGGCTGCGCACTGTGCACAGGAGCGGAAGAAGAAATGCTTAAACTGGGAAAATACGAATTTGAAGAAGATTTGGAGAAAAGCAGTCTGACAGTATCTGTCGGAGACAGGGAAAATGGGTCTGAGTGGAATATAGACTGTGTTTTCTTAAAATCCGCATATGATGGGGAGATGGTCAGTCCGCAAATTATCATAAACAACATCCACACGAAAAAATATGATATCAGAAAATTTGCCGGAGAAAAGTTTTCGACAGGAAACGTTGCGGAAAGTGATCAGAGGGAAGATTCCCTATATTTGTTTGAACATGAACCGTTTATCAAAATAAAAGTTAAAATTTTGGCTGTTGAGGGAGAAAGGGCACATATTACGTGCAAGGGAACTGCGGTTGAAGACGGCTATGCTTCGCCAGTCAAAGCAGTTAAGTTTACATGGGACTGCTGGCTGCCGTTTGTTGTCAAAGGTCTTGACATGTCAGGGTACGGGGGCGCATTAAAAGGGGTATCTGAGAATCAGAAGGTTGTCGGGATACATGGATTTGGGCAGGCAAAGACGGAAGACTTGGACAGGTATGAGGAAGAGTCGGGTTATCGTTTTCCGAAAGATTACAAGGAGTTCCTGTTAAATGTCAACGGCGGATTTCCAGAATGTAAAGATAATTATGTTAATGAAAACGTATTTTAATCCCCCATCTGAGATGGGGAGAATGGAATAAGCAGTAGCGTTGCCTAGAGCACCAGAAA
>VSNH01000012.1 GCA_009774215.1 Lachnospiraceae bacterium | reverse complement strand
GTTTGTGATCGTATGGTTGGATTTTTCAAAAAGTTCGTGTCACTAACTTGACACAAGGCGGGGCTTAAGGCGATGGAGGCATTGGCGCAGTTGGAGGCGGAGCGGGGGACGCCGGGGTATGTTCCGGCAGGGGAAGGCATTTTTGCGGATGGAAAGAAAAAGGGGAACAAGACAGGTAAGAGTGGCGGGGAACTGCCCATAGCGGCAAATGGAAAAATGGCAGGGCTGCCAGCAATGAGATGTGTACGTTTCTGATTTTGAATATTTCTTCTTTGCAGCTGATACCTGTCAATATGATTGCGTACCGGCAGCAGTACGGGAGTGTGAACCCGGCAGGGATTATTGCGCCGGCGATTGTGGCGACGTTTATCAGTACGTTGACGGCGGTGGTGTATTGTAAGGTGAAGGATAGGGGCGGAGAGTATGACAGCTTTCCGCTTTGGCTTTGTCGACAGTGATAAATTGGAAAAAGAAATTGTGGCATCCTTAAATAATTGTGAGGGTGGTACTCTTTATATAGGGATTGATATCAACGCTTGGATTATTTGATATTCTTATTTACAATGATTTCTCGAGGGAGATTCCGCCGGTATTTGAAATCTTTAGCGATAGGATGGAATTTACATCCTACGGCGGTTTATTTCCCGGGCAAAGCACAGAAGACTTTATTTTTAACCATGTTAAAATACGTTGCTTGCAGCAATGGACACCCCTTCATATAATTGTGGTAACGATTAAAAAGAAGGAGGGTATCCACGATGCTTAGTGAAAACATGAAAGCAATTAGAAAATCCAAAGGACTTTCACAACAGGAATTGGCGGTCAAACTGAACGTAGTGCGGCAGACAATCTCTAAATGGGAGCAGGGATTGTCTGTTCCCGATTCGGATATGCTGGTTCTCATATCGGAAGTGTTGGAAACACCCGTAAGCACATTGCTGGGGGAAACTGTTGCGGAGACAGAGACTGATAGCATAAAAGCGATTGCTGAAAAATTGGAAGTGATAAACCTGCAACTGTCGCAAAGGAAAATTGCGAGAAGAAAAATGATTCATTGGCTGCTCATTTCTTTATGTGCGGTTATAGTAATAGCCTTTGTAGTCTTATTGCATTTAGAAAGCCCTTATTTGGAGTGGAATTATAGCGATCCCGAAACCGCCGTTCTCGGCGTGGCGGTTCACTCATTGGAATGGCTGTTTGTCAGGGTGGCGCCGATTATTTTTATCGGTGCAATCATCGGAATTTTTTTAACGCGGAAGTAGGATGGGGAAGGGAGCTGCCTGTAATTGCAGATACGTTTGCGGTCGATTATTGACCTTCCCGCTGTTTCCCGCATAGAATAAACCAAACGCCGACAGAAACAGCAGGAATATTCTATGGAAATTTATGTGGTACAATCGGGAGACACGGTAGATTCTATTGCACAGAGCTATGGAATTTCCGCGTCTTCCATCATTTATAACAATCAACTTGCCTACCCTTATCCGCTGGCGGTCGGGCAGGCGCTTCTTTTATCTTCCGGGGAGACTGCAAAACCCTCCTACCCGGCTTGGGTGAACGGCTATGCGTACCCCTTTATTCAGCGCAGCGTCTTAGACGAGACCCTTCCCTATCTGTCCTCGCTCTCGGTCTTTTCCTATGGCTTCACGACGGAGGGAGATCTGGTTCCGCCGACGGTGGACGATACCTTTATGATTGATGCCGCGCTTGCGCAGGGCGTGCGTCCGGTTCTCACCCTGACACCGCTCGGGCCGGACGGAAATTTCAACAATTTTCTCATCACTGCGGTGGTGAACGACGAAGCTGCCAAAGATAACCTGCTGGCCAATCTTTTGACGGTTGTCCAAGAAAAAAATTTTCAGGGCGTGGATATCGACTTCGAGTATATCCGCCCGGAGGATCGGATTCCCTTTGCCGATTTTGTGGCGGATGTGAGAAATTACCTCGCGCTCTACGGCTATCATGTCTCCGTGGCACTGGCGCCGAAAACCTCCGACACGCAGCCGGGTCTTCTGTACGAGGGAAAGGATTACGGGCTTCTGGGGGAAGCGGCTGACAGTGTGCTGCTTATGACTTATGAGTGGGGATACACCTATGGGCCGCCTATGGCTGTGGCTCCCATCGATCAGGTGCGGCGGGTCGTGGAGTATGCCGTCACCCGCATTGACCCGGCAAAAATTGATCTGGGGATACCAAACTATGGGTATGACTGGACGCTGCCTTTTGTGCAGGGATCTTCCAGAGCGACCACGGTGAGCAACCTGGGGGCCGTGCAGATCGCGCTAGAGGCCGGTGTCCCCATCGAGTTTGACGAGGTAGCGCAGTCGCCTTATTTTAGATACGAAAAAGACGGGCAGCTTCATGAGGTATGGTTTGAGGATGTGAGAAGTTATCGGGCCAAATTCGCCCTTCTGCCGGAGTACAGCCTGCGGGGGATGGGTTACTGGCAGATCATGCGGTTTTTCCGCCCGAACTGGCTTTTGCTTGAAGATACGTTTGTGATACAGAGACCGTGACAGGGTGTTTTTGTCCTGCGCGGGATGCGGCTAAAATTTCACATACAAAATAATGCGGAACCGATTGTTTTCGCAGTAGCAGTCGATGGTTCCGCCCATTTCGCTGCAGAAATCATGGACACTCTGCATACCGAGGCCATGGCCTTTGCCGCGTCTGCTTTTAGGCAGTCCGGTTATGGGGTCAAAATGAATTTCCTCCGCGCACTCATTTGCCATATCGACCAGCAGAAATTCCTCTGTGCAGTGTATTTTCGCATCAATATACTTTTTGGCGGGTTCCGCCTGCTTTGCGCTGATAAGCGCGTTCTCAAAAAGATTCGCAAGGGTCAGGGCAAATTCATATTCGTTGACGGGAATATGCGTTGGGATCAGTACGTCCAGATGCAGTGCAATGGAAAATACTGCCGCATACTCCGCCATGTTCATGAGAACAATATTGATAATCAGGTTTTCACAATAATGTTTAATCTTATTATCATTTACCACTTCCTCGATGTGCCCGGTTATATTTCTTATTTCATCGTATTCCCCCTGGTCTAACAGGGAGTCAATCATCATGGAGTAGTGTCTCATGTCATGCCGCAGCACTTTTAAATTCTGCTCTGACTGCTTTACAAGATAATTCTGGTTTTCCAGGCCCTTGGCGTAGGATTTGAGCACGGCGTTTTTCCAAAGCTCCGTCACATATTTTGTCTCGCTGTCCAGATAGTGTATCACTACCACATAGGAAACCAGCATGGTAATCATTAAAAAAATGCTGACAAGAATATTTTCGGGATGGTCGTAAAGAGTATAGGGGAAAAAGGCAATGCTGGAAAACGCGCAGTAAAAGAATATGGGAATCAGACAGATTTCCCAGCCGTTTTTTTCCATATCCCGTTCGCAGAACCTTAAAATAATGGTTCTGATTTTCCTGTAAAATATCAGTAAAATGATAATGTGTGCCAGAAGATTTCCGGTCAGTGACACAATGATATTGTCTGTAAAAATGTAAAGGATAGAAGCAATGATGCTTCCGACCAGCACATAGTTGGAGGCGCTGAGGCCCACAAACAGCGTTTTGGCATTCCGTCTTTCGGAGATCAGTAGTCCGGTAAGCTGCGCAGCTATGATCTGGATGATCGTTATAATAAAGTAAAATAATGCGTTGTCCGGAAGCACAATCATCTTTAATTGGCTCATTGCCGTTGTAAAGGCAAAGGAAAGAGCGCAGATAACCAGCGTCCTCTTTTTGGAGTAGCGGGGTATTGTAAACAAATAGACAAAGACCAAAAAGAAAATATGGCTCATTGTATAAGATATGTTTTTCACATAAAGCACATCGGTCATGGTGTTCCACCACCTATATTCTTGGAAACATAGAGCAGATATTCGCGCTTCACATTGGCCGCCTTCGCCCGGCTGACAGGAAGGCGCTTGCCGGACTCCATGATAACGCTGTCGGGAGTCAACTGCTTGACATGATCCAGATTGACAAGAAAAGATTTGTGGATCTGCAGGAAATTTCTCTGTGCCGCAATCTCCTTTGTCTCCGCCTCAAAGGATTTTCTGATAAACAGGCTTTTCAGGACTTCGCCGTCAAGCATATGCATTTCTAGTTTTCTGCCGGCGTTTTCTACATATTCGATCTTGGAGTAGGGTCTTTGCAGAAGGCCCCCCTTTGTTTTAATCAGACAGAGGGAGTCTACCCGCAGCTTCGTGTATGAGAGGGAATAATCCAGCGCTTCAAACAGTCTGTTTTCATCAACAGGCTTTAACAGATATCTCACTGCGCGCACGCCGTAGGCATCCAGGGCATAATCTTCCGAGGAGGTAATATAAATAATTACGCTCTCACAGCCGGATGTCCGAATCAGGTTGCCTATGTCGATTCCGGTACGTCTTGGCATCAGCATATCCAAGATATAAATATCTGTCAGCTTTCCGGCAGAAATCTGCTGGTACAGTCTGGACGGATCAGAAAATTTTTCCAATTCAAAGTTTCTGTCCGGGTGCAGCGATTTATATTTCAACAACAGCTTCTCCGTGTGCAGAAGATCCTTAATGCTGTCGTCGCAGATTGTGATTGTCATAATGGGATCGGTTCCTTTCCATTTCCGTGCATTTCGCGAAGCATGTCGAAATGCTGTAATGTCAATATCAATTATATCGAGCCCGGGGCTGGTTTATCAACCGATTCTTCAGGGAAATTTTGGCCCGATTGCGAAAAATTAACAGGCAAATGCGAAGAAGTGAAATTGACGACAAAAAGCGGGACAGATAGTATATTAGATGCAGATTCATGAGGAATACTGCAGATATGGTAAATCTGGTATAAACGGGAGGAAAAAGGATGAAAAAATGGAAACGGCTATTGATCGTGGGGGCAGTGGTTCTTGGATGCGCGGGATGCGGTGAGCAAAAGCAGGCGGAAACCGGGGCGGTGGACATTAAGCCGGTGGACGTTGTGCAGACGGAGACCGGAACAGATGAAGCAGGGCTGGAAACGGCGCCGACGGAGAGCGATACGGAAGAAAAGAACGATAATTTTGAGGCTTTGGAAGAGCAGGCTTCAGATGGTGAAACAGCGGCGTTTGCAGAGCAGGTGCAGGCGGCGGTGGCGGCGAAAGATATGGAAGCGCTCGCCGGGCTGAGCGCGTTTCCGCTGGCGGTAAACGGCGAGGTTGTGGAGAGTGAAGAGGCGTTCATGGCACTGGGAGCCGATACCATATTTACGGACGAGCGGTGCGCGGTGATTGCGGCGGTGGACATCTCTGCCTTGGAGGAAACCATGGCGGGCGTCGTTATGGGGGACGCGACGCCGAATATCATTTTTAAGTCTGTGGACGGGGAGCTGAAAATAACAGGGATTAACTGATATCCCGCAGACGGGATGAAACTATGAAGGAAAAGCGCAATAGTTTAGCTCAGGATTTTCATTTGCCGCAAAATACGTGAGAATATGTAAAGGTTGAGAGAAGCAGAGGTTTGAAAGGATCTCTGCTTTTCAAATTTTTATATGTGCATTATACTGTAATTACAGTGTGGAGGTCTGCAGAAAAATGACGATACATATATCAGACAGAGGAAAATACGCGGCGACAGCAGGAGGTGGAACATGAGAAAAAAATGGATATATTGTCTGGGGGCGTATCTGTTGCTGGCGCAGATGTTTTTGTCTGATATTCTGCCGTGCTATGCTGCACAGATCGGCGTCGGCGCATCGGTAGATTCGACTGCGGAAACGCCGCTGATTACGTCCGTCAGCATTTCTCCCGGAACGGTGGTTGTTCCAAAAGGAGAGACTTATGCTTTTATTGTGTCGGTATCCGGGGAAGGCGTTTTCAGCGGAGCGGTGGCGTGGAGCGTCTCCGGTCAGACAAGCCGGAATACCTTTATTGACAGCAATGGAGTTTTGAACGTGGCTTCGGATGAGACGGCCTCTTCGCTGATTGTGAAGGTGGTTTCCAAAGAGGACAGCAGCTACAGCGCGTCGGCTCTTGTGACCCTGCCGGTCTCCGACTATCTGATTCAGGTGAAGGCTTCTCCGGAAAACGGCGGTTCGGTGTACGGGGGCGGCACGGTAAGAGAAGGTGGTTATGCCGTGATTTCGGCGGTTCCGAACGACGGTTTTACCTTTGAAGGCTGGGCGTTAAACGGGAATCAAGTTTCCCGAGATTCCCAATATACGGTCAACAATGTGCGCGGCGACGCGGCGTATGTGGCGGAGTTTAAGAAGGTAATCTGCCGCATTAATGTAAACGTGAACGATATCAATGGCGGGACGGCTACGGAAAGCCGGGATATAAACTATGGGGAAAGCATGGCGCTTGAGGCTTGGGCGAAAGAGGGGTATCAGTTTGACGGTTGGACGGAGAACGGAAAAACCGTCAGCAAAGACAGCAGGATGTCTTTGAACCGCGTCACGGAATCCAGAACGTTTACCGCGGTGTTTTCCAGAAAAAACGAGCAGCCGAAAACTTATACCATCACTGCCACAGCTTCTTCCGAGAACGGAACGATTACGCCTGCGGGGAAAAGCACGGTGAAGGAGGGGGAGGGAATCCTTTATACGATGACCCCTAAAAGCGGCTATGCTGTCAGCAATGTGTACGTGGACGGGAAGTCAGTGGGATGGATGAACTCTTTTAACTTTGCCGACGTGAGGGAAAATCATACCATTTCCGTGGATTTTGCGGAGTCTCCCGCAAAGGACAAAAACAGTGCGGCAGCGACGGAAAAGCCGGATCAGCCAGGCAAGAAAGCAGATCAAAAAGAAGATACGGCCAAGGATAATAAAACGGATCAGGACAAAAAAGAAGAGAAATCAGACCGGGACAACGACATATATGAAACCGGCGATGAAGCGTCAGGGAAAGAAGACGGAGGACAGAAGCAGGAGAGCGGGCCGACCGGTACGCTGAAACACCTTGGCATTTCCGTGGAGGAGGCAGAGCGGCTTGTAAAGGGGAACAACGACGCGGAGCTGATGAGCGGCGCGCTGGAGTCCGGGGATCTGCAGGTGACGATCCACAACGATTTTTCGGATCAGAAACAGGAGATTTCTTACTACAATTTCGAAGCGGTGGTGGACTATTTTCTGTCCGGGGAAGAAAAGCTGAAAATGCTGCAGGGCAATGAGCCGGTGACCATAGACCTGTATATAGAGAACACCAACGGAAAGGAGACGCCGCAAGTACAGCAGGGATTTGCAGAGAATAAGCTGCCGGGCATGAACATCGGACAATATTTTGAGGTGTCCCTTGCGGCATCAAAGGCGGGCGAGACGCAGACGATTTCCGAGCTTCCGACAACGTTGCAGGTGGTGCTTGAGGTGCCGGAGCATCTAAGGGCGGAAAAACGGCGGTTTTATGTGCTGCGGTTACATACAAAGGAGGACGGCAGTCGGGAATTTGCACAGCTTGCAGATGAGGATGACAACCCGGATACCATTACTTTTTCTACCGATAAGTTTTCTCCGTATGCAATTGCCTATATTGACTGGAATGAGGGAAAAGAAGCGGGAACGACGGCCAAAAGCCGCAGGGCGAGAAATGCGGCAGGGATTGCGATTGTCCTGTTGGCAGTAGTTGTGACTGTGACGGGGGTGTTGTATATTGCAGGGAAAAGGAGACGATAGCGGCATCTAAACGCTTACGACAAAAGCGAAGTAACCGCGTCCGGTGTTGAACAACAGACTGTAGTCGAAATTGCCTGCGTAAAATGCTTGCCGGAACTGATCCGCGGTCATAAAATGACTGTTGACCAGATGGTATTGCAAAGCCAGATTGCTGCGTATGGCAACCTGCTCCGCTATCTGGATTGCAAGTTCTTTGCCGATTGCCATGACAAGCTGATCCATTTTGTTTAGGGGGATATTTAAAATAGAACTTACGGCGCGCAGGACAAGGCTTTCTTCCAGCGCCATAAAAATCTGTACCTCCTCGTGGTCTATGGAGTGGTATGTCAGCCGGATAATCATAGTTTTGCCGAAGTTTTCGCCGCTGTAATGTTCGCTGACAAGCTGTGTCGGCAGGCGGAAGATTTCGTGTATGGTGCCTGACAGCGCATTTTCCAGCGCATCCATGTCTGCTCCGGTATGATCGGATTTCCATTTGTTTGAAATCATGCCGGCGATGGCTCGATCCTCGATGATGATATGGGCGGTGAGCCATCCGATGCAGATGCCGATAAAGTGGTGGATGGATTCCTCCGAATATTCGGATTCCGTGAGATCTTTTTCGAGCGCCGGCAGTGTTTTGTCACGCATGTCGTCATGCAGACGCTTGTGTATTTCATAGCCGGCATAGCCGATGGACCGCATATATGCTTCCTCGTCAGCAAAGTGCTGTATGGCGTAATTTTTGAAATATTTGATGCCCTCGGCACACGCCCATTGTCCGTTGCTTTTATCTTTGCTCAATGTGATCAGCCGGTGTACGATGGAAAACAGTTTTCGGTGTGCTTTGTCGATGGAATCAACGCCGATGTTGAACCGTTTGTCCCATTCTGCTTCTTTTGGCATGTCTGCTCCTTGCTCCGTTGCGTCCCAAGGCTTGTCGGATTCGCAAGTGGATTTTGTTGTTGCTATACTATATGTCGAAGTGTGGAGAAATGTGTCGTATTTTATTTCGGTGGGCAGCGAGCCGGGCAATTTGCTTAAACGGAGCCTGGGATTGGTCGGGTATATTGGCGACTGTCGGGAGGGAGGATGTGAATGTATGGAACTGACAGAGATAGATGCGCTGCAGATTGCAAAGCGGGTAGATGCCATTTTGCATGTGCCGGGGAATTACCGCGGCGGTAATCTGGAAATGACGATTGTGATTGACACGTCCATGGAGAAAGGGGATTTTCAGGACGCGGCAGCTGCCGCGGTAAAAGCGCTGAAAAGAAGCAATGAGATTTTTCGGAATGTCCGACTGAATCTGGTATTCTGGGGGCAGGAAATGACGTCTGCGGTGATGCCCATGGCGATGCTTATGACGGGCGGCGCGTTTCAAGAATACCGTGCCTGTCCGCAGAAAAAGAAATATGAGGAATTGTTCGCCTATCTGAAAAAGTTTCACGCGCGAAGCAAAGTGGTGCTTGTATTTACGGACGGCAACAACGAGGTGTCTGATGCTCAGGCGGCGAGGGAGGCGCTCACGCCTTTTTTGAAAAGCAGGATACTGCTCATATCGGAGCGGGTTGTGAGCGGGACGGCGTTTTTTCTGGAAAATATTTAGTCTGATTGCGGGGCACCATTTCGCAAAATCGTCATAAGATAACTTTAAAACATATAGGAGCTATTCTTATGACCAATTATGAAATGACACCGGGAGCCGTTTTCACACAGCTTCTGATGCGCAACCATCCGGGAGCCATAGCGTGGGTCAGAGGCGGGGAGCAGCATCCCGATTTGAGCGGCGCGGTTAAATTTTATCATACCACTTACGGCGGCGTGCTGGTGGAGGCGGAGATTTTCGGGCTTCCCAATAGGAATCAGCCCGGTTCCAGCAATTTTTACGCGATGCACATACACGATTCGGGAGACTGCAGCGACCATTTCAGCCATACGGGACTGCATTATAATCCCGGGAATATGCCGCATCCTGATCATGCCGGAGACATGCCGCCTCTTCTCGGCAATCAGGGGTATGCCTTCAGCGTATTTTATGATAAGCGGTATACCCTTCAGGAGATTATCGGAAGATCTGTTATTATCCATGCAAAGCCCGACGACTTTACTTCCCAGCCTGCCGGAAATGCCGGCGGCAAAATAGCCTGCGGGATGATTGAGTGGACGGCTTAAATTATAATTATAATCTTTCCTTTATGTCGGAAAATCTGTATAATTGAAATATAGCATTTTATGAATGAGCGGGACAAGTCGGATTTACAGGCGGCGGCAGCAGGGAGGGATTTGTATGAAAAATTATTCGGAAGATGCAAGCAGGCAGTACCATATACAGGTGGCGCAGGGAGAAGTGGGGCGTTACGTGATTATGCCCGGCGATCCCAAACGCTGTGTGAAGATCGCGCAGTATTTTGACGATCCTGTTCTGATTGCGGACAACAGGGAATATATCACCTACACGGGAACCCTCGACGGGGTAAAGGTCAGCGTGACCTCCACGGGTATCGGCGGACCGTCGGCGGCTATCGCCATGGAAGAACTGGTGCGCTGCGGCGCGGACACATTTCTGCGCATCGGCACCTGTGGCGGAATGCAGACAGAGGTAAAGAGCGGAGATATTGTAATTGCCACCGGGGCGATCCGTATGGAGGGAACGAGCAGAGAGTATGCGCCGATCGAGTTTCCGGCGGTGCCGGATCTGGCGGTGACGAATGCGCTGGTGGAGGCGGCAAAAGCCAAGGGCTATCCGTTCCACGCGGGCGTGGTGCAGGCCAAAGATTCCTTCTACGGGCAGCACGAGCCGGAGACGAAGCCCGTGAGATATGAACTGATGAATAAGTGGGAAGCATGGAAACGTCTCGGATGCCTGGCATCCGAGATGGAGTCGGCGGCGCTGTTTACCGTGGCGAGCTATTTGCGGGTGCGTGCGGGAGCCTGCTTCCTTGTGGTGGCGAATCAGGAGCGGGAGAAGCTGGGGTTGGAAAATCCGGTGGTACACGATACTGATATGGCGATCCGGGTGGCTGTGGAAGCGGTGCGGGGGTTGATGCGAAACGAGAAAGTATAATCAGTTATGGAATTGGGTAAAAGTAATGGAACAGACAGATTAAAGGTGAATTGCTCTTGAAAAGGAGGAAAAAACGGCTATTTATGATTTAAAAAAGATATTCTTATATTGAAAAGCCGGAAGAAATGTAATTAATTGTTGAACTTAATGCAATAAACGCTTTTGCAAACGGATTTGTGAAAGGAGTCGTTGATTTAAATCGGGAAGATATGATTCCTTTATCAATATCCATAACAATCAGCTTCAAGGTTTTCCGCGTGGTGGAATGGGAATATTAGATTCGAATATCATGGAAAAAGCAACGGAGGTGATTTGTAAATGCATTCAGTTTTGAGGGGAAATGGTTTGCTTTGTCTCATGTACAAGCTTAGCTGCAGCTTCCAACGCCTTGTCCATGACTTTTCTAGGGAAGCGCTGATTAAATCAGCACTTCCTTAGAGCCTCCGGCGGATGCACACGGATTTGCAAAGGAATGTGCCGCTTCGCGGCGCAAATCCGGTGCGGGAAACGCTTTAATCAGCGTTTCCCTAGGCTGGCTCATTTACATGGGAGAGGATAACACGGATGCCTCTCCCTTCGCATTTGTCCAAAAGCTTCGTCAGGGAGTGCACGGCGGGCATTGCCGTCACCATTGCCATTGGCCACATCAAGGAAATGCATGTGAATACCATCGGTGACCTATATGCGCCAACGTTTACACCATAGTACCATTTGTCGCTTTTTTCAAGTAGTTCTTATTGCCCGCGGCTGTCGTTTGTGTTAGGATAAAAACGGGTAAAAACATGGAGCGTACAATGGTTTGGAGGGCGTTGTATATGAGTTACGACGTGATTATTGTCGGCGCGGGACCGGGCGGTATTTACACTGCCTACGAGCTGACACAAAAAAAGCCGGATTTAAAGATAGCGGTATTCGAGGCGGGACACGCACTGGAAAAGAGACACTGTCCCATAGACGGCGACAAGGTGAAATCCTGTGTGAAATGTTCCTGCTGTTCGATTATGAGCGGCTTTGGCGGCGCGGGCGCTTTTTCCGACGGAAAGTATAATATCACCAATGATTTCGGCGGTACGCTCCACGAATACGTGGGTAAGAAAAAGGCCATAGAGCTGATGCGCTATGTGGATGAGATTAATATGGAACATGGCGGCGAGGGGACGAAGCTGTACTCCACGGCTGGCACGCATTTTAAAAAGCTGTGCCTGCAGAACGGCTTGAATCTGTTGGATGCCTCCGTGCGCCATCTGGGGACGGATATCAATTATGTGGTTCTCGAAAATCTGTATGCAGAGTTGAAGGACAGAGTGGAATTTCATTTTGACACGCCGGTTCGGGCGGTGGAACGGACGCGGGACGGCTACCGAGTGATCACGGAGACGAATGCGCACGAGTGTGACAAATGCGTCATATCTGTGGGGCGCAGCGGCAGCAAGTGGATGGAGAAGGTCTGTGAAGAACTAGACATCCGTACGAAATCGAACCGTGTGGATATCGGCGTGCGTGTGGAACTTCCGGCGGTAATTTTTTCCCATCTGACGGACGAACTGTATGAGAGTAAAATCGTTTACCGCACGGAAAAGTTTGAGGACAGCGTGAGGACGTTCTGCATGAACCCCCATGGCATTGTGGTAAACGAGAACACCAACGGCATTGTGACGGTGAACGGCCACAGCTACGAGGGCGCGGAAAAGCAGACGGAAAATACCAACTTTGCGCTTCTCGTGGCGAAGCATTTTTCGGAGCCGTTTAAGGACAGTAACGGCTACGGGGAGAGCATTGCCAGACTTTCCAACATGCTGGGCGGCGGCGTGATCGTACAGCGGTTTGGGGATTTGGTGCGTGGCAGAAGGAGCAACGCCAAGCGGATTGAGGAAGGAATTATTGAGCCTACACTTGCCGCCACGCCGGGAGACTTAAGCCTTGTACTCCCGAAACGGATTCTGGACGGCATCATCGAGATGATCTATGCGCTTGACAAAATCGCGCCCGGCACGGCGAACGACGATACGCTGCTTTATGGCGTGGAGGTGAAATTTTACAATATGGAAGTGGAGATTGACGAACATTTGGAGACGAAGCACAGAGGGCTTTATATCATCGGGGACGGCAGCGGCGTGACCCATTCCCTGTCCCACGCGTCCGCCAGCGGCGTGTTTGTGGCGAGGGAGATCGTAAGCTGACAGTTCAGCCAGAGCGCGAAAACGTGTTTTGCGAATGGGCGTAGGCTGAACGTTGCGAATAAGAGAGAAACGCCAATGGGTGTAGGCTGAACGTCAAAATAAGAGGGGCGGGAAATGTCCCGGAATGGAGGAGCGATATGATATTAGGTGCATTGGAGGCGGGCGGTACCAAGATGGTGTGCGCGATCGGCAACGAAAGCGGTGAAATTCTGGAGCAGGTTTCCATTCCCACGGAAACGCCGGAGATTACGATACCAAAACTGCTGGATTTCTTTCGCGGGAAGCAGATTGAGGCGCTGGGCATTGGATGCTTCGGCCCCATTGACGTGGACAGGGATTCTGAAACCTACGGTTACATCACGACAACACCAAAGCTGGCGTGGCAGAATTACAATATCGTAGGGGCATTTAAGAAGGAGCTTGGCGTGCCGGTGGGATTTGATACGGATGTCAACGGCTCTGCGTTGGGAGAGTACACCTGGGGCATTGCGAAGGGCTTACATAGCTGTATCTACATCACGATCGGCACCGGCGTGGGCGTGGGTGTGATTGTGGACGGAAATCTTGTGCACGGTATGATGCACCCCGAGGGCGGACATGTACTTTTGAGCAGGCTTCCGGAGGATGCTTACAAAGGCTTCTGTCCCTTCCACGAGAATTGTATGGAGGGACTGGCGGCAGGGCCTGCCATTGAGGGAAGATGGGGTAAAAAGGCCATAGAGCTTGCCGATCGGGCAGAGGTTTGGGAGATGGAGGCGCATTATATCGCGCAGGCGCTTGTGAATTATATGATGCTCGTATCCCCGCAGCGTATTATTCTGGGCGGCGGTGTGATGCACCAGACGCAGCTCCTTCCCATGGTGCGCGCGAAGTTTAAAGAGCTGTTAAACGGTTACATCAGGACAAAAGAGATCGAGGATTTGGACAGCTATATCGTGGTGCAGAGCCTGGACGACAAGCAGGGCATTATGGGTGCGCTGAAGCTGGGGATGATGGAGCTGGAAAGGCAGAGATAAAAAATATGCAGATGATAAAACAGCATTTCGGCAGTGCAGTCAATAATGCCGAAATGCTGTTTTTGTGTGGCGCAGAGAATGTCTGACGCATGTTTAGCCCCCAATGTTTGCGTTTGAAAAATAATCCCTCAAGTACTCGGTCAGCACCCTCGCCGCTCTTCGGTGGGACAATTCTCCCGGATGGCCGTTAGAGCCGACGGTTTCCTCCGTGGTGTTGGGGAGCTGTAAAAAGATGACGTTGTGATCGCCGCTTTCTCTTGTGTAGCGGGTTATGGCGTCATTGATTGCGAAGGAGAGTTCGTAGCCCAGCATACCGTAACACCAGACAATATGAGCTTGTGGGTTGTGCTTCCGCAGCATATGCAGGAAGGAGACGACGGCATCCTCAAAGCGGTTCAGATCCTCCTCCCGGTAGGTGCCGTCCGGGTTGAGATGCTGTTTAAATGTCAATCCTGTGGCGGGATCGTGCCAGGCGGGCTGTCGGAAAGCGGATGCGTCGTTCGTGCCGAGATTGACGATCACGGCATCCGTCTTTCTCACGGTAAAATCATAAGGGGCGAATGCGCCGAAACTTTCATTTTTGGAACCGCAGCAGATGCCGCAGAGCTGCTTATAACGGGAGGGAATGTTGCAATCCGGGTTGTTATCCCAGGCGGAGAGCACTCCCCAGCCGCCCTTGGAAATGATATGGGCGTCCGCATCCAGCGCATCCGCCGTCATTTTGGCGTAATCGCGGCTGTAGCTCATGTACATGGGAATCCAGTCATATTCGTCCTTCGAGCCGTAGGTGCCTTCCCCGGAGGTAATGCTGTCGCCCACAAATTCCAGCGTGTATTTTTTCTTGGGAACGGGATGGAAGCTTCCGTCCGCCTGAAAGCCGTGAACGATGAGGCAGCAGTCCTCGTCCTCAACCATAGCCTGTGTCTCCCTTGTGAGACGCACATTCTTGACAGGCTCCGGACTCATGCCGCGAAACAGGCACAGGGATTGGCTCCCCGGCATCAGCATCTGGCGGCTCATCAGTTTGCCGTTAACTTCTACGGTCACCCACATTTCAAGGTTCTGCCAGCTGACTTCCAGATCAGCCCAAAGCTCGGAACCGGACACATTTAATTCCACCGCGCTGCCGTTGAAAAAGAGGGGCAGCGGACAGGCGCCGGGAACCGTGCGGCCGTGCACCTTGTAGTAAGGAATTTCATTTAACGGATATTTTCTCAGATTGTTCATAAGTTTTTCTGCCTTTCTTTTTTGTTTATTTTCGTTAGCAAGGAGTCGAGCGGTGCAAAGCAGACTTTTGATTTCTGCAGATGGTGAATCGAAGTCATGTTGACCGGCTATGGCGGCTGTCGCGGGGGCTGCTCTCTTCTATCATTGTATCCATATATCCCCGATCCCAGAGCAGGATGTGCAGCTTTTTAGCGGCTTCTACCGCTGGAGAGGTGAAATATTGGTTTGTCATAACCGCGCCCACCATGCGCTCATAGTAAGCCTGTCCGCCGTAGGTACGCAGCACGGCCTCCACGCCGACCGGGCCGCTGTAACGTTTGCACTGTACGGCGTAGGTGACACCGTCCTTCTCCGCCAGAATATCCACACCGAAGTCGCCGCTGCCGCGGGTTACTTCCACATCGATAAAACCCTGCGCCTGCAGTAAATCGGCGCAGAAGAATTCAAAATCATGTCCTTCCAGTTCGTCCATCCGGCTGACGCGGCGCTCCCGCCTGCGGCGCAGAAAAAAATCGATTGCTATGGTGAGAACTGCCATAAAGGCGATCAGGCCGATCAGGGCGGCCAGAACTGTTGTATTTGACTGTGCCATAAAAATCTCCGTTCCGGATATAAGCATTCACGACGTTAGGTCGAATGAAATCAAAGTTTGTCGGGAAACAGCCGGATTTCGACTGCTATCATATATGGTAGCAGTATTTTGGCAATTAATCAATGTACAAGCTGCAGGATTTGCATTGCAGGGATAAAAGCGCGTTCTTTTGCATAAATTTTATAAAACCGATATACGGACTGATCTATGGCGGCAGTTTTATCTAACATTTCCAATATTATTATTCCTGTCATCCTTTTTTATATTGTGGCTTACGGTATTTCCAACCGCTGCAATGTGTACGAGGATTTTATCCGGGGCGCGAAGGACGGTTTTCACACGGTCATACAGATTATGCCTACGTTGATCGGCCTTATGGTGGCGGTGGGCGTTTTGCGGGCATCGGGGTTTCTGGAATTTGTCGGAGGGCTGTTTGGCGGCGTGGCGGACAGACTCGGATTTTCCTCCGAGCTGGTACCGCTGATGTTTGTGAAGATGTTCTCCTCCTCTGCGGCCACGGGGCTGGTGCTGGATATTTTTAAAAACCATGGGCCGGATTCCCTGATTGGGCTTACCACCTCCATTATGATGAGCTGCACGGAGACAATCTTCTATACTATGAGCGTTTACTTTCTGGCGGCGAAGGTCACAAAGACCCGCTATACGCTGAAGGGCGCGCTGCTGTCTACCCTTGCAGGGATCGCGGCAAGCATTGTGCTGGCGGGGAGGATGGCGGGCTGATAGGAGGATGGAATAGACGTTATTTCGTTCTTGACATATCATCTTGCAATGCCTATAATAAGCACAAAGCATATTACTTTCTTGACAACAAATATTCGGTGTGGCATTATAGCGCCGGAGTCAAATGAAACCTGCATTTAAGTCAGGTTTCCAAATCTGTGTATCAGAATTTCTATGCTTTTAAATCAACCAACACAATTTAAAAGCGGGAGATTTTGAACCGATATTGTTTTCATGGCAGACAAGCCAGCGTAAAAGGTATATTACCGATTTTCTCCTGCGGAACAGGAGGAAAACATGGAAGCAAGGAAACTAAAAGAAGTGTTTACAGAACTGAGGGAAGTAAAATCCCCGGAAGAAGCAGAAACGGGAAGGATAAAACGAGAGGAAGGTTTCGGAATGATCAAGGGCGGAAAATGTTACACGTTTGATGATGTGGATGCGCTTCCCGATGACGTGAGGGCGGAGCTGATTGATGGTGAGATGTTTATCATGCAGTCGCCCGGGGAGCCGCATCAGGATATTCTGGGGGAGCTTTTTTGGGTGATCAAGTCGTATTTAAAAAAAGGCAACAGACGGTGTAAAGCATATATGGGGCTTGGCGCATTTGTCAAAAGGGATAAGTACAACTATCTCATTCCGGATATTTCCGTGATCTGCGACAGGGACAGGCTGGAGGAGAAAGGGTGCCAGGGTTCACCGGACTGGGTGATTGAGATTGTGTCGCCGTCCACCAGAAAGAGGGATTATGAGCAGAAGCTGGCGCTTTACCGGGAAACAGGGACGAGGGAGTACTGGATTGTGGATCGGAAGAAGGATGCCGTTTTTGTATATCGGTTTGAGCAGGGCGGGGAGGTCGAGCAGTATTTGCTTTCGGATTGTGTGAAAGTGGGAATCTATGATGATTTGTACATAGATTTTTCGGAACTGGAATTGGGCTAGAGTGAAAAGAACTTGTAAAACTTAGCAGCAATGGCTGCTTCGCTAAGAAGTTCTATGTTTCACTCGGGAGAATGCCCCCAAAACGGGCATTCTCCGTATAAGGATGTTGGTATATAATGCGAAACGGCGCTCCATACGGAGCGCCGTTTCGGTGTGTGAGAAGGATAGAAATGTTGGTTCAAATATATGTCAACAGCAGCTTGGTAGGCCGCTGTTATGGTTAGTCGAAGCCGGTCGGCACCAGCTCAGCGCCGGCGACTTCATTTTAAGTGTAGTATAACCACCGCTAAAGAATCTCAATCAGCAATTCCTGCGGGCCGAATATTTTGATCCGGCTCTGTCTCAACTACAATTAATACTATACAGGCTATTTGTGAATGCGATGTGTCAAAATTCGAAAGAAAAAAGAAAGAAAATATAAACTAAAATTTATAATTGGTACTTTCGGGAGAATGACAGCTTTTATAAAGTTTGACTTTCAAACTATTTTTTGATACACTGTTTGGAGATTCGAGAGACATGTTTGCGCAGGGGAAAAGAGGATGAATATCAGCAATACATTAAACGAAGTGCTGGTTCGGCTCTTCCGGGATATTAACACGCTGGAGGAGCGGGCAATCAGGACGGAAGAATATAAAGACGTGACGGCCAACGATATGCACGTCATGGAGGCGATCGGGCCGGACTGCGCCAAAAATATGACCAGTGTGGCAAGAGAGCTGGAGGTCACAACGGGGACACTGACCATAGCGGTCAATAGCCTGGTAAAAAAGGGCTATGTGGACAGAACCCGGAGCGAGGAGGATCGCCGCGTGGTATTGATTTCTCTCTCGGGGAAAGGGAAGAAGGCATATCTTCACCATCGCCGATTCCATGAGCAAATGATCGACGCAATACTGAAAGAGCTTTCGGAGGAGGAACAGAGAGCGCTCGAAAGCGCCCTCTCCAAGCTGACAAGGTTCTTCCGTGAAGTGAGTTAATTCCCGCGAGCAGCGAGCCAAAGTCGTGCCTGCACGACCTTGGCGACTGCCGCTTAGGTGGCATACCAAGACACAAGCAGTGTGGCGCTCCGCTTACTCCGCCGCCAGCCGCTTCGCCAGCGTCCGGTAGTCGGCGGGGCCGTTCTGCAGCAGAAAAGAATGAAAGCGGTATAAAAATGCCGTGTCATCATAGACGGCGGTCATTTGGTTCGGTTCTGACCAGAGGACGGCTGCCTGTTTTTTTAATTCCAGAATTTCCAGATATCCCAGATAATATTTCAAATAGTTACATGGTTCCTCCGCGATATACTGATAGAGGGCGGCCAGATTTGCGCTGTCGCTGATCCCCAGACAGTAACACAGCTTCTGCACATCCGCAAAGGAGGCGTTGTCATAGTGGATGGCAATATCCAGAAGAGAGTAAAGTCCCAGCCGAAATTGTCTGTCCAGGCGGCAGACCTGATAGTAGGCGGCTGCTTCCGGGTGGGATTCTTTTGCCAGCTCGATGGCTCTGGTGTAGGAGTCAAGCTCCACATACATTGCCCAGCCCTCCACAAAACCGCCGTAGTAGAGGACGTTTCCGAGAGGCAGGATGTTTTCCTGTTCCTGATAGCGTTTGCTGTATACAGTCTGATACAGATGGCCGGGGTAGCCCTCGTGGGCCAGTGTGGTAAAGAGGGCCAGATCGTCCTGCGTGTCCCGCGCGTTTAAGCAGATCAGGTTGTTGCAGATGTTGTCGATGGGCGGCATCATATAAAAAGCGGGAGCGCTGTACGCTTCCAAGCTGGCGTCCACATACTTTATCGTGGAGCGGATGGGCACGTTGTCACGGCCGGCAGGGATGGGCGGATACTCTTCTCCAATTTCCGACTGCAGATCAGCCAGTATTTCTTCCGGCGTCATCTCGGGCAGGAGAGACGGCGTCTCTGAAATCATGTCTTTCAGAGACGGGTTTGCGGCAAGGAGCGCCAGCAGTGATTCATAGTTGAAGCGCAGATCTCTGGCCAGAAGGCGTTTGATTTCCTCTATGTCTCGGTAGGAACCGGTGCGCAGACGGACAAGCGCGCGGTAGTAGTCACGCCCGTTTTCCTGTCCGGCCAGACCGCAGGTCGCTTTTCCCGATCCCTTTAATACAGTTAGTCCGTCCGCCAGCTTGTCGTAGGCGGGGATAACCATCGTGGTCAATAAGCGGTTGTGATCGGATTCATAGGAAGCGGCCTCGTCGGCCGTCAGGATGCCTTTGTCCACAAGCTGCTGTAGCCGTTCCTTAAAAGTAATTTCCAGAAAATGTGTGCCGTTTTTAACGGAGAAGACGTCCAGCAGTTCCGTGCATTGGTGTATCACCCGGTCAGCGGTCAGATCGGACATGAAAAGCCCGGCCTGCGCCTTCTCCTGTTCATAGACAAGAAGCCCGTCAAAATAGGCAGGAATCTGGGTGAGGATCGACAGATAATTTTCGATATCGGCCGTGTCATCCAGACGATACTCGGAGAACAGAATAGGCAGCTCCGAGGGAACGCCGGAGGAGGGTGAGAGCGGCTCTGAGAAGTAGGGATAGGCTGCGGTGGACGCCGCTGCCGCAAGGTAACTGTCCAAAAGCTCATAGAGCCGGCGATTCTCTTCGTTCAAAGCGTCGGAACTGATGGTGCCTAACTCCTTTCTCGCCAGAGACAGCGCGTACACTTCGTCCGCCGCGTCCCCGGCCTGATAGACGGGCAGGGTGAGGGACGATTCATCCACGCCGTAGGCGGCCGGGTTGTCTATGGTATAGTGAAAATGAATGGGATTTGCCTGTACTTCCTCCAGAAAAAAGGATTTGGCGAAAGCACGGAATTTATTGTCCTGATGTGTGCGGCCGTACCAATACAGCGTTAGAACGCTCAAGGCGGTAAACAGAATCAAAACAAAAGTCCATTGTCTGGAAGAGAGAGAACGTTTCAAGGGAACACCTACAGAAAAGGATTTGTATTACTATATGAGAGAGAGGGATAAAAAATGTATGACAGTTCAGCTCACGCCATTCGCAAAACGCTTAGAGCGTGAACTGAACTGTGACAGCTAGTGGTCCATTTTCCAATTGCATACACTTTTTGCGAAGTCCAGAATTTCCTTATACAAGGCGTTTGAGGGAGGCGATGCCGGTGGCATCGTTGACCGAAAACAACGCAGTAGAAGGGAATGCTGGCAAGCAAAAAAGGATAGTTAATTGGTAAATGGAACACTAGAATACAATTCGGTCGCGACCGCCTTCTTTGCCGACGTATAGTTTTTCGTCCGCCTCTTTTAAGAGCGTGGTGATATCGCTGTGGTAGTCGTATTCCACAAGCCCGTAGGTAAGGGAGACGGTAAAGTTTTCAAAGCCGCCGTCAAAAGTGATCTCCCGGATTTTTTGTCGAAGCGTCTCCAGAGCGGTGATAGCCTCGTCCCCGTTCAAGCGGGGGAAAATCAGCAGAAATTCTTCGCCGCCCCATCGGGAAACAAAGGTGTCGGGGGGCAGCCTTTTCTGGAAGGTTTCGGAAATTTTTTTCAGAACCACGTCGCCCACGTCATGCCCGTAAGTATCGTTAACGCGCTTGAAATGGTCGATGTCGCACAGGCAGATACTGATCTGCGTTTCCGCGGCCCTGAGGAGATTTTCCAGATATTCCATGGTGCGCCGACGATTGAAAAGCCCGGTCAGCGTATCGGTGTTGGCCTGTTTCATCAGCTTTCGGTTATACTCGATCAGCTTGCCCTCCATCTCCTGCGTGGTGGAGCTGAACAGATAGGCAACCAGACCCAGAGACAGGAAAATAAAGAAGGTATTTACCGTCTGCAGGGTATTGATTAAACCGTCGTCAAGAACAATGGACGGCTCGTGGGAGCGGCAATAGTAAAACAGGAACAAACGCAGTGCAAACAGAAAAGCGGCATAGAGAATCTTGACCGGTTCGTGTCTGTATTTGCAGAAGAAGACGAAGACCAGAAGCACCACCAGAAAATGCTGGATGCCGATATTCCAGCCGAAACAGTAGACATTCATGCAGGACCAGAACAAAATACACACGTTCAGGATGCAGTACGATACAAAAGTACTCCATCTGTAGGATAATACAAAAACAGCCAGAAACAGAACAGGAGAAAACAGAGAAAAAGCCAGCGCGCCTGTGTGTCTCGTGATTGACACGAGCACGCAGCATACCAGGGAGTGAAGAAGCATGGAGAGCGTTAATAAACGAACCACGGCAATCAGCTTGGCGGATTCGTTCTGCTTCCCGGTATCCCGGCAGATATTTTCGTAAATGGTGGCTAAAACAGAATTTTCTTTCATTTCGGCTTCTTTCGTCAAAATTAAAAAATGGTCATACTTCTCTAAAATACTCTTATTGTAAGAAAGTATACTTATAAATATCATACATCATTGTGGGCTATATTGCAAACGACATTATCAAAAAAACCAATTTATCTTTTGGGGAAAAGTTGGTAAAATGAATAGATAAAGGAGAAGCGCATATGCAGCCCGCTAAAGTGAAGTATTCCATCAAATATAAATTGATTCTTCTATCCGTCGTAGTCTTGGTGCCCTTTCTTGTGCTGGTGCTGTACCTGATCTACGCCCTGCGCAGCTACAGCAGCGCCTACGACGCGATTGTGGGAAACATGACGGTGGCAAACAATTATAACCTGAATTTTAAGGAAGATATGGACGAAAGCTTGTACAAGCTGGTGGTGGGCGCCGTCACCTTTGACACTGTGGGAGATGACGGAAGCCTGGTGGATCCTTACGAGCATCTGGATGAGCTGAGGGGCGAGTTTAACAATCTCATGCGCATTACCACGGATGATGAGAGCCGTGCAAGACTGCAGATTCTCCTGCGCAATATTGATACGCTGGAAGACCGTGTGGACGATATCAGGATGAATCTGGAAGTCGATGCAGGGTATGATATCAATATTGAGATGCTGGACAATAACATATATATTTTGACAGAGCTGATTCAGGATAATATTCAGTCTTACATTTATTATCAGACTAAAAGCATGGAGCATCTGACAAGTCAACTGAATGTGAGGGTGCACAGCTTTACCCTGTTCTGTGGGATTCTTCTCGCGATCCTGCTGGTGATGGTGGCCATTCTGATCGTGATGATTGTGACGGATATCATAAGGCCGATACGGGCGCTCTCAAAAGTGACGGAGCAGGTGGCGGAGGGGGATTTTTCGGCCAGGGCGCAGGTGGAAACTCAGGACGAGGTGGCTGTTCTGGCGGACAGTGTGAACCGGATGACGGAGAGTCTGGAAGGACTTGTGTCGAAGATCAAGGAGGACGAGCGGAAGATGCGCAAGGCGGATCTTCGTCTTCTGCAGGAGCAGATCAACCCTCACTTTCTTTACAATACGCTGGATACGATCGTCTGGCTCATCGAGGGCAATGACTCCGACAAGGCGGTGAATATGGTCATGTCGCTGTCGGAATTTTTCAGACTGGTTTTGAGCAAGGGCAAAGAGTATATTACCATTCAGGAAGAAGAACTTCATATTAAAAGTTATCTGGAAATCCAGCAGGTGCGTTACCGGGATATTCTGGAGTATGAGATTCAGATCGACCCTGAACTGTACCGGTATCAGATTTTGAAGCTGACGCTCCAGCCTCTTGTGGAAAATTCCCTCTATCATGGCATTAAGTATAAGCGCGCCAAAGGCTGCATCACTGTGACGGGACAGATGGAGGGAGAGCGGATTCTGCTTCGCGTGAAGGATGATGGCGTCGGCATGGAGGAGGAAGATTTGCGCAAACTGCAAACGGAAATAGAGAAGCCCTGCAAGGAGACGGAAAAGGGCTTCGGGCTTGCCAATGTCAATGAGAGAATCCGCATGAATTTCGGCGCGGAATACGGTATGAAAATCGATTCGGTCAAGGGGAAGGGGACATGCGTGGAGATTGTGATTCCGGCAGTGCCTTACGCGGCGGAAAAGGAGGAATAGCGTGTTTGGAAAAAGATCTTACGGTGTGATTGCGGTTGGCATACTTCTGGTAATGACCCTGTTTCTCCTGCTTTTCGGCAGCAGGCTTTTCACGGATATCGAGGAGGAAGCTCATATCACGCAGGAGAATCGGATTGTGGTGGGTGTGTCGCAGCTCGGCAGTGAATCCGGGTGGCGGACGGCTAACACGGAATCCGTGCAGAACGCCTTTACACAACAGAACGGGTATTTTCTAATTTTCCACAACGCCAGACAGAAACAGGAAAACCAGTTAAAGGCGATTCGCAGCTTTATCTCCCAGCGGGTGGACTACATTATTTTTTCGCCTGTGGTTGAGACAGGCTGGGAGACGGTGCTGCAGGAGGCGAAGGAGGCGGGTATTCCCGTAATCCTCATGGATCGCAAAGTGGATGTGGAAGACGAGAGCCTGTACGTGACCTGTGTGGGCAGCGACTTTGAGGAGGAAGGCGAGAAGGCGGGACACTGGCTCGAAGGGGAGTTGGTGCGGCAAAACAGGTCGAGCCAATCCGTCAATATTGTAATATTAGCGGGAACGGAGGGGTCTTCCTCCCAGATCGGACGGTCGGCAGGATTTGCTACGGTGGCGGACAGACATGGAAACTGGAATATTCTCGAAGAGAAATGCGCGGAATTTACTTCCACGAAGGGCAAGGAAGTGATGAAAACCTTCTTGCGCAGATATCCCGATATCGACGTGGTAGTGTCCCAGAACGATGACATGACTTTCGGCGCCATCGAGGCGATCAAAGAGTCGGGTCGCACGGTGGGCGTGAACGGCGACATTATGATTATCTCTTATGACGCGTTAGGCGACGCGCTGGAGATGGTGGCAGACGGCGCCATTAACGTGGACATCGAGTGTAATCCGAATCAGGGAGAATATCTTCTGGAAGTAATAGATATGTTGGAGGCGGAGGAGCCGATTGAGAAAAGGTATTATGTGGAAGAGGATGTTTTTACGATAGAAAATGTGACAGAGGAAGTCCTGAACGGGAGAACCTATTAAACGGCCGCGTCGGCGGGAACGGAAGGGAGAGGCAAATGCTGAAAGTGTTTCTGGTGGAAGATGAGAGTATCGTCAGGGAAGGACTTCGTGACAATATCCCTTGGCAGCAGTACGGCTATGAGTTTGTTGGGGAAGCCAGCGACGGGGAGATGGCGCTGCCGCTGATTCAGAAAACCAAGCCGGATGTCCTGCTTACGGATATCAAAATGCCCTTTATGGACGGTTTGTCTTTAAGTAAGCTCGTGCATCAGGAATTTCCTGACATGAAGATTATCATTATCAGCGGCTATGATGATTTTGAGTATGCCCGCGGCGCGATTCTGGTTGGGGCGGAACAGTATCTTTTAAAGCCCATCACCAGGGCGGCCATGCAGAAGGTGCTGGCGGAGCTGAAGACAAAGATAGAAACGGAGCGGGAACAGAAAACCTATCAGGAAAAATTTCAGAGCGAGGTCAGGGAGTACGAGCAGTTTTCGCGGACGGACTTTTTTGTCAAGGTGTTCGAGGGGCGTATGCCGGTGCAAGATATTTATGAGGAGGCTTCCAAGTTGTCCTTGAAAATAAACGCGCCCTGCTACAATATTTTGTTGTTTAATCTGCAGGAAAAACGTATTGGAGAAAATGGAGGTATGGAATCCGAGGATTTCGCCAGAAAACGGGAGGAACTTCTGCATTATTTTATACGATATCCGGAAAATTTGGTTTTTCGGTGGAATGTGAATACCTACGGTGTGCTGATCAAGGGGAGCGTCGAGCAGATGCAGGAGCTTGGCGCAAGGTGTCTCGAAAACGTGGACCGCATCTGCCAACCGGCAAAAGAGGTGCTGGATTGGTATGTGGCTTTGGGTGAGCCGGTGGAGAGACTGAGTATGCTGGCCGAGTGCTACAGCAAGGTCAATCATATTTTTGCCTATCGCTTTCTGATGCCGCAGATACATGTTTTTACGAAAGAGACGATGGGGAGGAACATGCCGGAAAAGGAGGAGAGCGGCAGAATCAGAGATATTGACCCGGCGAAGATGGATGTGGAGTTGATTCGGGATTTTTTGCTGCAGGGCGTAAGAGATGAAATCGCGGACTTTGTGGAGAATTATCTGCTGGCGGTGGGGGAAGCGCTGCAATCGGCCATGTTTCGCAATTACCTGACGCTGCATGTCTATTTTGCGGCGGTTGCTTATGTGGAATCTCTGGGATGTGATAAGGAGGAGCTTTTGCGGCTTTTGGATGATGAGGGACTGACGCCGGAAGGGCAGTATGACGTGGAGGCGCTGCGGGATTATCTCCGCGGACTGATCGAGAAGGCGATGGAACTTCGCGACAGGGAGTCGGACAACCAGAGCAGGCGGATTTTGAAAAAGGCGCTCTCCTATATAGAAGAGAACTATTCTCAGGAGTCCCTTTCCCTAAACTCCGTGGCGGGTGAAGTCAATGTCAGCGCCAACTATTTCAGTGCAATTTTTTCCCGGGCCATGCAGGTGACCTTTGTGGAGTACGTGACGGGCAGGCGTATGGATAAGGCGAAAAAGCTTTTGCGCCAGACCCAGATGCATACCGGGGAAATCGCTATGGAGGTTGGCTATAAAGACCCGCACTATTTCAGCTTTGTATTTAAGAAAACGCAAGGGTGCACGCCGAGGGAGTACAGGGCGGGCGGAAAGGTCTGACGGGGAGCCTACGCATGGACGGGTCCGTCGCTCTCCTTTTGCACGAGCTCCCACGGGATTTCCTGCGAGACGACGGGAATACCCTGCAGCATCCGTATCATGGTTTCTGCCACGCAGCTGCCCATCTCGTGCGGTTTGTGGGTCAGGGTGGTAATACGGACTTTGCTCAGTTCGCTTAAGTAAGTGTTGTCGAAGCAGACCACGGAAATATCACGGGGAACCAGGATGCCGACGTAGGACAGCTCTTTAATCAGCCAGTATGCGATTTCGTCGTTATAGCAGATGACGGCGGTACAGCCGGGAAGGTGTTCCTTGATATAGGCGGCGAGAAAGCGGCTGTCCTGTTTTTTCTCCAGCTTCTCGATATCGGAGCTGTGAAACCAGCCGATGTTTCCGTCGGAAAACTCCACTCTCTGGTCGCGGAGACAACAGAATGCGCCCAGATATCGCTCCGGCCCTTGTTTATCGTCAGCCTTAAAGATACCTGCGATGCGGGTGTGCCCCAGCCCGGTCAGGTGATTGGCGAGAAGATAGCCGCCGTAATAGTTGTCGTCTTTGATGCAGATTTCGTCCGGGAGGGCGTCATATTTGTTATGTAAAAACAGAAGCTTTGTGCCGGCGGCTTTCAATTTTTCAAAAAGGTCGGTGTTGGGTGTAGGGAGCGCGCTCTTCGAGCCTTCCACGATGATTCCGCGGGGAGGCGTTTCAAGCAGGGAGAGCAGGAGCTGCCTTTCACGGGAGATGTCGTTCTCTGTGGGATGAACCTGCAGCTGATAGTCCTTGGCGGCGAGGGTGGCGCGTATATCGGTGAGCAGATGGGGGTAAATATACTCCTGACTGCTGGCGATCAGGATGGGAATGATATTTCTGTCTGCGTCGGGAAACAGACCCGTGGCATAGGAGCCGCTGCCCCGGCGGCTTTCGATCAGTCCCTGACTTCTGAGAAGAGAGAGGGCAGCCCGCACGGTCTGGCGGCTGACCTGATATTGTTCGGCTATGGCTGCCTCGGTGGGAAGGGCGGTGATGCCTTGCCTCAAATTTCGGGAAATCAGATCGGTAAGCTGTTTCGAAAGTGTTTCGTACTTGTTCATAATAAAAAAATCTCCTTTTTTATTCATGGTTTATTCACAAAATACATCAAAATTATTCATAAAAAGTGTCCCAATCGGAAAAAAACACCGTCCAATACCATCTTCTGATAAGATTGACTATAAATGTGACATGGGCAATACAGGAAAATCCTTCGTTAAAATCTATAAAAAAATAACTGAATCGTAAAAAAATACCCTAATATTTTTAATTTGTATTAGTTATTTTTATTATAGCACAAATTTGTATTGTTGAACCCATCCAAAATGCACAAAAGGATGATTTTGGGTGTTGAACTGTATCGTGCATTTTGCTAAAGTGTTCTCAGGGACGGGGAAACATGAAATCCCGACACCCTAAAAACATAATCTCGCATCACAGGGATGGGAGAGACAATGAAAGGGAGGAAACAAACAATGAAGAAAAAGATGGCAGTTTTACTGACAGGCGCTATGGTAATGGCTACTCTGGCAGGCTGTGGCGGCGGTGACGCAGCTCCGGCAGCGGAGACAGCAGCACCTGCAGCAGCAGAAGAGGCACCCGCGGCAGAGGAAGCTCCGGCAGCAGAGGAGGAAGCTCCCGCAGCAGAGGAAGAGGCTCCCGCAGATGACGCGGCAGCTCCGGCGGCAGACGGTGAGCTGATCACGGTTGGTATCATCAATAACGACCCTAGTGAGTCCGGTTATCGTACCGCGAACGACGCAGATCTGAAGGCTGCATTTACCGAGGAGAACGGCTATTCCGCATCTTTTGCATATGGCAATCCTGCAGTGGGTAATGCGAATGAGGATCAGGTGAAGGCAGCACAGCAGTTCATTCAGGACGGCGTTGACTATCTGCTTCTCTCCGCAGCGGATACCGCAGGCTGGGATACCGTTTTACAGGATGCGCAGGATCAGGGCGTTCAGGTTATCCTGTTTGACCGTACCATCGACGCTGACGAAAGTCTTTATGCAGCATCCATCGTGTCCGACATGGATAAGGAAGGTCAGACCGCAGTAGACTGGCTTGCAAGCCAGGAGCTTGAGACCTACAACATCATCCACCTTCAGGGCCAGATGGGTTCTGCAGCACAGCAGGGCCGTACCAAAGCTCTGGATGAGAAGGTAGCGGCAGAGGCTAACTGGAACATGGTTGAGCAGCAGACCGCTTCTTGGAACGCAGAGAACGCACAGCAGATCGTGCAGTCCGTAATCAGCTCCGGTAAAGAGTTCAACGTAATCTACGCAGAGAACGACGATATGGCTAAGGGCGCTGTTGCAGCTCTGGACGCGGCTAACATCTCTCACGGCGTAGGCAAGGACGTTATCGTAATGGGCTTTGACTGCAACAAGTGGGCTCTTGAGGAGCTGCTTGCAGGTAACTGGAACTACGATGGTCAGTGTAATCCTTTCCAGTCCTCTTACATTGATGACGTTATCAAGACCCTTGAGAGCGGCGGCACACCGGCTGAGAAGGTGATCATCATGGATGAGAAGGGCTTCGATGCATCCACCATCACACAGGAAGATGTTGATAACTACGGAATCTAATCCAACAGTTTACTACTCAACAAAAAATATGTTATAATGTAAAAGACGAGCGCGGCGCAGCGTAAAAAAGCCTGCCCGCGCTCGTTTGCACGAAAAAAACTATATAATATTGGGAGGTGGACCTGAGAGTGGAAGGAAATGTTGTATTAAAAATGAGAAACATTCACAAAATCTTCCCCGGAGTGCACGCCCTGCAGGGTGTGGACTTTACACTGCGCAAGGGTGAAATCCATGCGCTGATGGGGGAGAACGGCGCCGGGAAATCGACGTTGATCAAGGTTCTTACCGGGGTTTACGGCAAAGAGGACGGAGACATCTTCTTGGACGGAACGGATGGTCCGGTGGCGATTCATTCGCCTCAGGATGCGCAGAATATGGGCATCAGCACCGTGTATCAGGAGATTACGCTCTGCCCGAATCTCACCGTGGCGGAGAATATGTTTATCGCTCGTACCAAGGGCGCGGTGCAGAATTGGAAAAAAATGAATACGGATACGGACAGAATCCTGCAGTCGTTACAGATACCGGCGAAAGCGTCGCAGCAGCTTGGAACCTGTTCTCTGGCAGTGCAGCAGATGATCGCCATTGCCCGCGCGGTTGACATGGAATGTAAGGTTCTGATTTTGGATGAGCCTACATCTTCCCTCGATGAGCAGGAGGTTGAGAAACTCTTTAAGCTGATGCGGGATCTCCGTGCCAAAGGCGTAGGGATTATCTTTGTTACCCATTTCTTAGAGCAGGTGTACGAGGTGTGCGATAGGATTACCGTTATGAGAGACGGTAAGCTGGTCGGTGAATATGAAATCGAGAATCTGCCCCGTGTACAGCTCGTATCTAAGATGCTCGGCAAAGAGGTGGATGACCTTTCCGATATCAAGAGCGAGACGAAGGCATATCAGGCGGAAAAAGGCGCGGCTCCTGTATTGGAGGCAGAAGGTCTTGTCAGTAACGCAGGCATCAAGCCTTTCGACTTCCACATCAACAAGGGCGAAGTCAACGGCTTTACCGGGCTTCTCGGTTCCGGACGAAGCGAGTGCGTGCGCGCGATTTTTGGCGCGGACAGGGTAACCGGCGGAAAAGTGAAGATGAACGGCAAGGACGTAAAGATTACGAAGCCGCTTGACGCCATGAAGAACGGGATTGCTTATCTGCCCGAGGACCGTAAGGTGGACGGCATCGTGGGAGACCTTTCCGTACGCGACAATATCATTCTGGCGCAGCAGGTGCTCAAGGGCTTCTTCAAACCCTTCTCCAAGGCGGAAGCAAACAAGGTTGCGGACGAATACATAAAATTGTTGAATATCAAGACGGCTTCCAAGGATACCCCGATTAAGTCTCTCTCCGGCGGTAACCAGCAGAAGGTGATTTTGGCAAGATGGCTCTTCACCCATCCCGAATACCTGATTCTGGATGAGCCGACCAGA
Organism: Lachnospiraceae bacterium; assembly: GCA_009774215.1. Classification (GTDB taxonomy): domain Bacteria; phylum Bacillota; class Clostridia; order Lachnospirales; family Lachnospiraceae; genus UBA3282. Next base: position 17,603 of record VSNH01000012.1, on the reverse strand, counting down.
GGTATCGACGTGGGTACGAAGGTGGATATTCAGAAGCTCGTGTTACAGCTTGCGTCCGAGGGTATGAGCGTAACCTTTATCTCATCGGAGCTTGATGAGATGTTAAGAACCTGTTCCCGTCTGATCGTCATGCGCGACCGCAAGGCGGTAGGCGAGTTGACAGGCGACGATCTGAATCAGGGCACGGTTATGAATACGATTGCGGGAGGTGACAAGTAAATGGCAAACAGTGAAAAAACATCGAGTGTAGGTTCTCTGAAAAACCTTGTTAGAAATCAGTGTTTTATCCCGATTGCGGCGCTTTTGCTGCTGGCGGTCTTTAACCTGATTGTCGATCCTGCTTTCTTTAAGATTACATTGGGCTACAACAGTGCGGGCAATCCGGTGCTGTCCGGCTTTATCATTGACATTATCAACAACGGCTCCGAGCTTGCAATCCTTGCCATTGGTATGACGCTTGTGACGGCGGCTTCCGGTGGACAGGATATCAGCGTGGGTGCGGCAATCGCGATTGCGGGCAGCGTAATCCTGCGAGTGCTGTGCGGCGGAAATGCCCGTCCCGAAACCCTGCAGGCGCCTATCATTGTAGCGTTTCTGGTGGCATGCGTGGTGGCAATGCTCTTTGGCGCGTTCAACGGCGTGCTGGTGGCGTATTTTAAGATTCAGCCGATGGTTGCGACACTGATTCTGTATACGGCGGGACGTTCCATCGCGGCGTGGATCAACAACAATGAGCTGCCGGTTATCAGCGATCCTAAGTTCGCGTATTTTGGCGGATTTATTCCAGGGATACCGATTCCTACACCGTGCTTTATCGCGGTGGCATGTATGATTGTCATCGGCATTGTGCTGAAGGTGACGAATCTGCGGCTGTATACGCAGGCGGTGGGTATCAACCAGAGCTCTTCGAAGTTAAACGGTCTGAATCCCGAAATGATTAAGGTGCTTACTTACGTGATTCTGGGCTTATGCGTGGCGGTTGCGGGACTGATCAAGGTAAGCCGCGTTTCCTCCATCAACTACTCCGTTATCGCGAAGGATATCGAGATGGACGCCATCCTTGCGGTTGCTCTCGGCGGCAACGCGCTCTCCGGCGGTAAATTCAATATGGCGGCTTCCATCATCGGTGCGTTTGTCATCCAGTGCCTGACGACGACGCTTTATAAGTTCGGCGTTTCCTCGACGGCGCTTCCCGCTTACAAGGCGGTTGTGGTTATTCTGCTGGTGATTGTCAGCGCGCCTACCGTGAGAGAGTATTTTGACACGATCATGAAAAAAATAAAAATTAGCAAGGAGGTGGCGTAAGATGGCAAAGACAGATAAGAATACCGCGTCGGCGGGTAAGGGTCTCGGTTCAAAGCTGATGGGCATGACCGATACCAATCTGCTCCTGACGATCACGGTCATTGTATTTTTTCTGATGTATATAGGCGCTGTCGTATTTTTGCGCGGAGGCTTTTTAAAGCCGCAGACCTTTTTCCTGCTTTTAAATGCCAATGCTGCGCTTGTTATCCTTGCCTGCGGTCTGAGCCTTGTGATGATCACCGGCGGAATCGATATTTCCGTGGGCGGCGTGACCGCTCTCGTGAGCATGTGCTGTGCGGTCTATTTGGATTATAAGGGCGGCAACGTCTTTGGCGCGGTTCTGATTGCGCTGGCGATCGGTTTGGCATTTGGTGCATTTCAGGGTTTTTTGGTGGCATATCTGGATATCCAGCCCTTCATCGTTACATTGGCGGGTATGTTCTTTGCAAAAGGTATGACTACTGTAGTGAACAGTTCCCCCTTTAATGTGGCGAACGAGGCGTTCGTTGCGCTCAAGACGACGCGTATCAATGTGCCGGGTCTGGGTTCCGTTAATAAAAAGGGAATCTATGTACCCGCGTATGTGGAGATTGGTGTGTTGGTTGCCATTCTGGTGGTGATCGTGATGTTTGCGCTGCTGCGTTGGACCAAGATGGGACGAAATTTTTACGCGGTCGGCGGCAACAAACAGAGCGCGCTGATGCTCGGTATCAACGTAAAGAGGACAAAATTCCTCTCCCACTTAATCTGTGGTCTTCTGGCAGGAATCGGCGGTTTTGTTTATTTCCTGCATGTGGGCTCCGGCTCCCCTTCCAATGCGGCGGGCGCCGAAATGGATGCGATCGCTTCTTCCATTATCGGCGGCACGATGCTGACAGGCGGTGTGGGTAACGTGGTTGGCACCTTCTTTGGCGTACTCTCTCTGAGTACGATTCAGAATATCGTATCCTCCATCGGATTTGACGAGGCATGGTGGACCGGTATCACAAAAGCGGTTATGCTTTGCCTGTTCCTTGTGGTTCAGAGCGTAGTTATGTCCGTGAGAAAGAAGAGGAATGCGGCGAACTAAGGATGGTGCGCCAATAAAGAAAGAATATATTATTATAGAAGAAATGGATAGACCGTCGGGTGTGTTGTATCGCCCGGCGGTCTTTGTATGTTGCTGTCGGCTTACATGAAATCCATCTGCGAAATCTCCAGATATAAATCTTTAAATATGCCAGCCTTCACCCGTTCGGAGAAGGAGTAAAGCATGGGGGCGTCCCACCGTTCCGGGGCCGCTGCGCATGTGCCTGCGGCATATATGTCGGTTCCGCGCGCCGCCTTTCCACGCTCGAAATCATATACCGAGACTGTTTCTTTTCCGGAATCCACAATCCAGTATTCCCGCACTCCTGCTTCTTGGTACAGCTTTACCTTTCGTACACTGTCCATTTTCACGCTGGAAGGCGACATGATTTCGATGACCCAGTCCGGCGCGCCGTGGCAGCCCTTCTGGTCCAGCCTGTCCCGGTCGCAGATCACGGAAATATCGGGCTCCACATAGTTGCGGTCATCTTTTTTAATATAGACGCCGAAGGGGGCGGGGAGGACTCGGCAGGGGCCTTTGTTTTTTCTGATATGTAGCTCAATTTCAAATAACAGCTTAACAAGCAAATCCTGATGCGTCAGTGTAGGTGCATCCATGCGAAACATTTCCCCGTCGATCAGCTCCGCCCGCTCCCCTTCCGGGAGCGCCTCAATATCCGCGATTGTGTATCCTTTTCCGCCCTTAATCATTTGAAAACCTTCCTCCCGTTTTTGCTTTCCCGGTTTCATTGTTTCTTCCGGGGCTTTTACTTCCCTCAATTCCGTAACTGTTTCTTTTCGTTTTCTTACTTCCATGTTTTCCTCCTGTTCCGCAGGAGAAAATCGGTGATGTACATTTTATAATGGCTTGTCTGCCATGAAAATGGTATCAGTTCGGAATCTCCTGCTTTTAAATTGTGTTGGTTGATTTAAAAGCATAGAAATTCTGAATGACAGATAGGAAGCCGAAAATATATCGGTTTGTTTGATTTCAGCGTATATAAAGGTGCGCCAAATGTTTGTTATCAAGAAGGTTATATGCTTTGGATTTATTGTAAGGGACAGTGTACGAAATGTCAAGGACGAAAAATCGTTTGTGCGACAGGAGGGGAGATTTTCTAAATTAATCACACCTGCTATATATTTCCCGAATTAAAGGCAGAAAACGCGCTGGTCATATAAATAGCAGTTGTAATGATATGGTATTAGTAACATTAGTGACAAATTTGCCATTTATTTGAAATAACAGGTGAAATGAGAACTATTTTAGGAATGAAAAATGGTGAGCACATGCGTGGGAATGCTGATGTTTGCTGGGGAAATTAAAATTATGAAAATATTAAGAATTGATTTTGGGCGGATGTGGTACTGGCATCCACTACGCCTGTTGAGCCTGAAAGCTAATAATGGCGGAGAAATGGTAAATGCGAAGTATACCCCGCGCCCTTCGCGGTGTGCATCAAAAAGGACGACTACAATTACGTGGAGCCTGATATTTCCGTGATCTGTGACAGGGACAAGCTTGACAGAAAGGGTTGTCAGGGCGCGCCTGACTGGGTGATCGAGATTTTGTCGCCCTCCAGCGTAAAGATGGATTGTGAGCGGAAGGTGAAGCTATATCGGGAGACAGGCGTGCGGGAATACTGGATCGTAGACCCGGAGAAAGAGACGGTTGCAGTGTACGGATTTGGACGAGGCAAAATGCCGCAGGGAACAGGCACGCAAACGAGCGGCACATGCGCATTGGCAGAAAAAGTGAGGGATGAACCCGTGTATTACGCTTTTTCCGAGCGGGTGAAGGCGGGGATTTTTGAGGATTTATGGCTGGATTTTTCTGAAATGGATTTGATGTAAGAGTTGTGAATGCCCACATTGGAGTATTTGGCCGGGAGCCGGAAAGAGGATGCGGGGATGATCCGGCCGGGGTGCTTTTGATTCGGAATACTGGGAAGAATTGTACGGACAGAACCAACTCGAACAACAAGCGAATAGGACAAAAAGGCGGCGAAAAGTAAAAAACGCCGTGTTTTATTTGTGAAAATGTGATAAATAATCATGTGAAGGGACTATCCTTGTGTGGCAAAATGTGGTATACTTAGAATAATTTGAAGTTGACAGATGGCAGATTAGACTACATCAGGATGGTATGCGCAGGAGGATAAATATTATGAAAAAGATAGGTGTTAAATTCGCTTCGGCAATCATTGTACTTGCATTGATTTCCATTATATCGCTGGGACTTCTGGCAAATAGCATGACGGCAATTTCCCAGGGCAGTCAGGATATTATGAATAATGAGGTGGAGAAGATCAATCTGATTCATGGCATCTACGAGGATTATCTGGAGATGTACATGAACGTGTACGCCCATGTGAACGCTAAACTGCTGCGGACGATGGATAAGCGCGCAGAGGAGATTCTGGAGAGCCGGGCGCAGATGTGGGAATCCATGGAGGCCTATAAGGGGAAGATTACCTCGGAGGAGGTGCAGGGAGTTTATGATTCACTGGAAGGGCGGCTTGCCAGCTTTGACACCTACGTGGATAGTATCATAGAGTTGAGCAGGACAGGGGACAAAGACCGTGCGAATAACCTGATTGCGAATAACCTTGGTATGCTGAACAATACCATCGACAACAGCATGAGTGACCTGCTGGAGTTTTCGGACGCAGAGCTTGCTGAAGGAAAGACGTATCTGCAGGGGAAGGCGGAGAGTTCCTACGTGCTGATTGTTTCCGTTATTGTGCTTTTGATTGCGACGGCAGTTTTGGTAATGTTTATTGCAAATCGGATTATCGTGGTGCCGATTCAGAAGATTGCTCAGGTAATCAACGGCATGATCGAAGATATACATAATAATAGCGGGAAACTGGATGCGAGGGTGCCCGTGCAGACGAAGGATGAGATTGCGACACTGGCTAAGGGTGTCAATGAGTTTCTGGACATTCTGCAGGATGTGATCGGCGGGGTTATCTCCTGCAGTGACGAGATTAACAGGCAGCAGCTCCATGTCAATGAAGTGGTGGAGGAGACGAACCGGAATGCCAGCGATACCTCGGCTACCATGGAGGAGCTGGCGGCCAGCATGGAAGAGGTGTCTGCGACGGTCGGCTATGTCAGTGAGAATACAAGAGAGGCGGAGGCTTCTGTCGGGGAGATGGTCGGCCAGGCAGTCAGCGGTACGAAGTTTGCGGAGGAAATTCGGAGCCGTGCGGAGGAGCTTCGCAAGCTGGCACAGGAAAGCCGTGCTACTGCCGACGGCATGATAAAGCAATTTGACGTATCTTTGAACGCGTCCATTGAGGACAGCAAACAGATTGAGAAAATCGGTAATCTGACGGCGGATATTTTGAGCATTGCGTCTAAGACGAATCTGCTGGCGCTGAATGCGTCCATAGAAGCGGCGAGAGCGGGCGAGGCCGGCAGGGGCTTTGCGGTAGTGGCGGACGAGATCCGTCAGCTGGCGGACAATTCGAAGCAGACGGCGGGAAATATCCAGCAGATTTCGGAGGGAGTTGTGGCGGCGGTTATGGCTCTTGCGGAAAATGCGGGTAATCTGGTGAAGTTTATTAACGAGCGGGTAATGCCCGACTATGAAATTTTGGAGCGGACAGGGGAACAGTACCTGAACGATTCCATTACGGTAGACCGCATGATGGGCGAGATGCGGGATTCCATGGAAAACATCGGATCAATGATGCGCTCGGTGGCTGAGTCCAATGAGAATATTACGAGTAATGTGAGAGAGAGTGCGCAGGGCGTGGGCGGTGTTGTGGATAACACGGCGGTGCTGGCGGATAACATGAAGGGCATCGTGGAAGCTTTGAATCAGGTTTCCGATGTGGTGAGTCATCTGTCCGAGCAGACGGCATGTTTTGAGGGGTGAGATTGAAAGACAGAGTGGCGCGAACCTGATTTTTAAGAAGGGATAGACGGATGCAGGGAAACAAACGGGGGACGATATAAAAATGTGAGGGCTGCCTGAGCGGGCGGCCCTTTACGGTCTGCGCGATCAGCAGGATCGGATAAGGGGAAAGTATGGAGAAAACAACGCCTAAATACATGGAGCTGGTCGAATGGCTCAATGAGCAGATAGAGACGAAAAAACTTGTTCCGGGGCAGAAGATGTACTCGGAAAATACGTTGAAAGAAATGTTTGGCGTGAGCCGTCAGACAGTCAGGCACGCGGTCAGTGTTCTGGAAAATGAGGGGGTTATCCGGAGGATTCAAGGAAGCGGCACGTATATCAACGACAACCGTCTGGCGAATTTAACCAAGCGAATGCGGGTTTCTGTGGTGACGACCTACGTGGACGGTTATATTTTTCCGCGGACAATACAGGGGATAGAAAATGTGCTTCTGGAAGCTGGTTATTCAGTGCAGATTGCGTTTACGAGTAACCAGCATGGGCGGGAAAGGGCTGTTTTGGAGGATATTATCAGCAGGGACGAGGTGTCGGGGTTGATTGTGGAACCGACGAAGAGCGGCATTCCCAATCCCAATCTGCGTCTCTATCAGGAGATACGAAAAAAGCGGATTCCGGTTATCTTTATCAACAGCTTTTACCCGCAGTTAAAGATTCCGCATGTGTCCATTAACGATCATATGGCCGGATGGAAAATGACAAAATATCTGCTTTCCATGGGACATGAAAAAATCGGCGGTATTTTTAAGCTGGACGACGGACAGGGACAGGCGCGTTTTTCAGGGTATATGGACGCGATGATGGATGCCGGGCTGGAGGTGGACGACGGGCAGATCGTCTGGGTAGATACGGAAGAGAAGCAGCATCTGGAGAGAGCGTCGAAAAAAATGCTGGAGCGTTTCAGAGGCTGCACGGCGGTGTTTTGTTACAATGATGAGGTGGCATTCGGACTTTTGGATATTTTCAAGAAGAACGGCATCCGGGTTCCGCGGGATATTTCGGTGGCCAGTGTAGACAATTCAGAGCTGGCTATATTGGGCGACGTTCCTATCGCATCCATGCCGCATCCGATGGAGCGGCTGGGAGGAAAGGCGGCGGAAAATCTGTTACGCATGATTAAGGATCCGGGGTTTGACGCAAATTATGAGTTTGAGGTGGATGTGATTCCGCGTAATTCAGTGAGAAGGATTAAATAAAGTATGTTCGCAAAACGCGTAGCTGCACGAACTTGAAAAATTCTCGTTGAGCGTCAGGGTGTACAACTTGCGCATTTGTATGTACAAGTAGTAGACTGTAAAATAAGAATTACTGAATGTGCGACGTGAAAGATAAAGGAATACTGTATACAAAATTGTATATGTGTACAACTTGATACCGGCTGCAGGAAACAAGCGGCTGCGAAGCAGACATTTGTTTTATGCGGCGGTATTCATGTTTTCACTGCACGGCGCAAACAGTAAAAAAGAAAGAGAGGGTATTGTATGATCGCAGCAAAGAGCTACAAATTTTGGTTTTGCACGGGGTCTCAGGACTTGTATGGGGATGAGTGTCTGAGAAAAGTAGCGGATCATTCCGCGAAGATTGTGGAGGGGTTAAACGCATCCGGCAATTTGCCCTTTGAGGTTGTGTTGAAGCCTACGTTACTTGGGCAGGCTTCCATCCGCAAGGCATTTAACGATGCAAACAACGATCCGGAGTGTGCGGGCGTGATTACGTGGATGCATACGTTTTCTCCCGCTAAAATGTGGATTTTGGGCTTAAAAGAGTTTCGGAAACCCCTCTGTCATCTGCACACGCAGTTCAACGAGGAACTTCCCTACGATACCATCGACATGGATTTTATGAATGAGAACCAGTCCGCCCACGGAGACAGGGAGTACGGGCATATCGTGAGCCGCATGGGTATTGAGCGGAAGATCATTGTGGGACATTGGGCATCTGAGAGTGTGCAGAAACAGCTCGGGAGCTGGATGCGCACGGCGATCGGTGTGATTGAGTCATCCCATGTGCGCGTCTGCCGTTTTGGCGATAATATGAATAATGTCGCCGTGACAGAGGGCGATAAGGTGGAAGCGCAGATTAAGTTCGGCTGGGAGATCGACCACTACTGTGTAAATGATTTGGTGGAGTATGTGGACGCGGTGCCCCAGGGTGACGTGAACGCGCTGGTGGAAGAGTATTACAGCAAGTATAAGATTATTGACGAGGGAAGAGATCTCGACGAGTTCAAAAAACATGTGGCCGTGCAGGCGCAGCAGGAGATCGGTATCGAGAAATTCCTGGTGGAAAACGACTATCATGCGGTAGTGACGCATTTCGGTATGCTGGGAGGATTGAAACAGCTTCCCGGCCTGGCGATACAAAGGCTAATGGAAAAGGGTTACGGTTTCGGCGCAGAAGGCGACTGGAAGGTAGCGGCTATGGTTCGCATTATGAAGCTGATGACGGCGGGTGTCAAGGACGCGAAAGGCACTTCCATGATGGAGGACTACACTTACAATCTGGTGCCGGGCAAGGAAGGCATCCTGCAGGCGCATATGCTGGAGGTATGTCCTTCCGTGGCGGACGGCGAGATCGGCATCAAGGTCTGCCCGCTTTCCATGGGGAACAGGGAAGATCCTGCGCGTCTGGTATTTACGTCGAAGACAGGCCCTGCGGTGGCGTGTTCGCTGGTGGATCTGGGCACCCGTTTCCGCCTGCTCATCAATGCGGTGGACTGCAAAAAGGTGGAGAAGCCTATGCCGAAGCTTCCTGTGGGCACGGCGTTCTGGACACCGCAGCCTAATCTGGAAATCGGCGCGACCGCGTGGATTCTTGCCGGCGGCGCACACCACACGGCATTCTCCTATGATCTGACCGTGGAGCAGATGGCCGACTGGGCTGACGCGATGGGTATTGAGAGCGTTATCATCGACAAGGATACCAATATCCGTGATTTCAAAAATGAGCTGCGCTGGAATGAGGCGGCTTACAAATAGAAGGAGGTAGAGGGATAAGTATGGGAGCAAAAGAATGTATTGCAAGCGGTAAGGCGGTGCTGGGTATTGAATTCGGCTCAACCAGAATTAAGGCGGTTCTGGTAGACGAGAACAACAAGCCCATCGCATCGGGGGCACACGATTGGGAGAACAGGCTGGAGAACGGTATCTGGACTTACAGTCTGGATGACATCTGGACGGGACTGCAGGACTGCTACAAAAAGCTGACGGAGGATGTACAGGCGCAGTACGGGGAGAAACTTGTGAAACTGGGGGCGATCGGTTTCTCCGCAATGATGCACGGCTATATGGCGTTCAATAGCAAGGATGAGCTGATGGTTCCCTTCCGCACATGGAGAAATACAATTACGGAGGAGGCTTCCACGAAGCTGACAGAGCTGTTCAATTACCATATTCCGCAGAGATGGACGATTGCGCATCTCTATCAGGCGGTTCTCAATGGGGAAGAGCATGTGCCGGATCTGAAATTTGTCATTACACTGGCGGGCTATATCCAGTGGAAGCTGACGGGCGAGAAAATTGTCGGCGTGGGCGAGGCTTCCGGCATGTTCCCGATCGACATTGCAACGGGACAGTTCAATGAGAAGATGATCGCGCAGTTCGACGAGGCGGTTGCGGACAAGGGCTTCGTATGGAAGTTAAAGGATGTGCTTCCGGCAGTTTACACGGCAGGACAGCAGGCGGGTGCGCTGACAGAAGAGGGCGCGAAGCTGCTGGATCCTACCGGCACATTGCAGGCAGGCATTCCTTTCTGTCCTCCCGAGGGCGATGCGGGCACTGGCATGGCGGCGACCAACAGTGTTGCACAGCGTACCGGTAACGTATCTGCGGGAACGAGTGTGTTCGGTATGATCGTTATGGAGAAGGAACTCTCCAAAGTATATGACGCGATCGATCTGGTGACGACCCCGGATGGCAGCCTTGTGGCGATGGTGCACTGCAACAACTGCACTTCCGACCTGAACGCGTGGGTGAATCTGTTTAAAGAATACTCGGAAGTGATGGGCATGAAGGTGGATATGAACGAGTTGTACGGCAATCTCTACCGCAAGGCATTGGAGGGAGACGACGACTGCGGCGGTCTGCTTGCTTACAACTATTTCTCCGGCGAGCATGTGACCGGCTTTAACGAGGGACGTCCGCTGTTTGTGAGAACGCCCGACGCGAAGTTCAATCTGGCGAATTTTATGAGAGTGCATCTGTTCACTTCCCTTGGCGCGTTGAAGACCGGCTTCGATATCTTGTTTAACGAGGAGAAGGTGGAAGTGGATGAGATCTTAGGACACGGCGGGCTGTTCAAGACCAAGGGCGTTGGACAGAGCATCCTTGCGGCGGCAATGAACGCACCCGTGAGCGTTATGGAGACGGCGGGTGAAGGCGGCGCATGGGGTATTGCGCTTCTCGCTTCCTATATGATCAATAAGGGCGCAGACGAGAGTCTGGCGGCATTCCTTGACAGCAAAGTGTTTGCGGGTCAGAAGGGGGAGAAACTGGAGCCGAAAGCAACCGATGTGGAAGGGTTTAACAAGTTTATGAAGTTATATGGCTCGGGACTTGCGATTGAGAGAGCGGCAGTAGAGTCTATGTAATGTGCGGGGATTTTGAGTGCATCCCTTGGTTCCTTCCACCAGCAGCAAATGCCTGCGGCATTAACTGCTCGAGCATCGCTGCGCGAGCTCGGAACTCACGTAGCCCAGACAGTGCTCCGGAACGTCAGGGTATGCAGCTCAAAATCCTTGTAAAGTACAGGCGTCTTTTATGGTATGCTTATAGATTATAACATACACAATTTATAGTCGATTAAGAGACGCTTTGCAGCTGTCTGTTGTAAATTCAAAAAAGGAGTGAAAAACTATGCTTGAAGAACTGAAAAAACGAGTGTATGAGGCGAATATGCTTCTTCCGAAATATGGGCTGGTTACGTTCACATGGGGAAATGTGAGTGAAATTGACAGAGAGAGCGGCATTTTTGCGATCAAGCCGAGCGGTGTGGATTATGACAAGCTGACGCCGGACGATATGGTACTTGTGGATCTGGAAGGAAAGAAGGTGGAAGGTAAGTATAACCCTTCTTCCGACACGGCGACCCACGTGGAGCTTTATAAGGCTTACGAGGAGATTGGCGGCGTTGTACATACCCATTCTTCCTACGCGACAAGCTGGGCGCAGGCGGGCAGGAGCATTCCCTGCTACGGAACGACCCATGCGGATTACTTTTATGGGGATATCCCGTGTCTGCGCTGTCTGAATGAGGACGAGATCGCGGACGCTTACGAGAAAAACACGGGGCTTCTGATTGTCAGCGAGTTTAAGAGAATGGATAAGGATCCGGTGGCGGTTCCGGCAGTGCTCTGCAAGAATCACGGTCCTTTTGCGTGGGGCAAGGATGCGCATGAGGCGGTGCACAATGCGGTTGTGCTCGAGGAAGTGGCGAAGATGGCTTATCGCGCGGAGACGATCAATGCAAGAATCCAGCCCGCGCCGCAGGAACTGCAGGATAAGCATTATTTCCGCAAGCATGGGGCGAATGCATATTATGGTCAGCATTGAGCAGCGCGCTAAAAAGCTTTTTCGAGTGGGGCACTGCGAATATATAAAAATTGTGCCCGAGCACGGTGACAAAAAGAAAGCTTTGTGATACACTTTAGGCAGATTATTATTATAATTTTGTTGGATGGAGGACAGCGATGAACAAATTAGAGTTACAAAAAACAGCTAATGAAGTTCGCAAGGGTATCGTGACGGCGGTACATGGCGCGAAGGCAGGGCATCCGGGCGGATCTCTGTCGGCGGCAGACATTTTTACTTACCTGTATTTTGAAGAGATGAACATTGACCCGAAGGATCCAAAGAAAGCGGACAGGGATCGTTTTGTGCTTTCCAAGGGACATACGGCGCCCGGACTTTATTCCGTTCTGGCAAACAGAGGGTACTTTCCGGTAGAGGATCTGCCAACGCTGCGCCACCTCGGTTCCTATCTGCAAGGACATCCCTGTATGCAGGAGACACCTGGCGTAGATATGTCTTCGGGTTCTCTGGGACAGGGCATCTCCGCGGCGGTAGGTATGGCTCTTGCGGCAAAGATGGACGGCAAGGACTACAGAACTTACACCCTGCTCGGCGACGGTGAGATTCAGGAAGGGCAGGTCTGGGAGGCATCCATGTTTGCTGGACACAGAAAGCTTGACAATCTGGTAGTGATCGTGGACAACAACGGTCTGCAGATCGACGGTAAGATCGACGATGTGTGCTCTCCTTACCCGATTGACAAAAAATTCGAGGCGTTTAATTTCCATGTAATCAATATCGACGGCAATGACTTTGACCAGATCGATGCGGCATTTAAGGAGGCAAAGGCGACCAAGGGCATGCCTACCGCTATTATTTGTAAGACAGTGAAGGGCAAGGGCGTTTCCTTTATGGAGAACAACGCGGGGTGGCACGGTAAGGCTCCCAACGATGAAGAGTATGCGACGGCGATGGCAGATCTTGAGAAGATCGGTGAAGAGTTAGGAGGTGCAAACTAATGGCAGATGTAAAGAAAATTGCAACAAGAGAAAGCTATGGTAATGCACTTGCCGAGTGTGGTGCAGAATTTCCCAATCTTGTAGTGCTGGATGCGGATCTTGCGGGTGCGACCAAGACGGGCGTATTTAAGAAAGCATTTCCGGACCGCCACATTGACTGCGGTATTGCGGAGTGTAATATGACAGGTATTGCGGCGGGTCTTGCTACCTGCGGCAAGATTCCCTTTATCAGTTCCTTTGCTATGTTTGCGGCAGGACGTAACTTTGAGCAGGTTCGCAATTCTATCGGGTATCCTCATCTGAATGTAAAGATCGGCGCGACCCATGCAGGTATTACCGTAGGCGAGGACGGGGCGACCCATCAGTGTAACGAGGACGTGGCTTTGATGCGGACCATTCCCGGCATGACCGTTATCGTGCCCTCCGATGATGTGGAGGCGAAGGCGGCGGTGAGAGCGGCGATTGAGACGGAAGGTCCCGTATATCTGCGCTTTGGCCGTGCGGCTGTCCCGGTAATCAACGACAAGCCGGATTACAAGTTTGAGATCGGCAAGGGCGTTCTTCTGAGAGAGGGAACGGATGTAACGATTATCGCAAGCGGTATTACAGTTTCCTCCGCTCTGGATGCGGCAGAGATGCTCGCGGCGGACGGCATTAGCGCGGAAGTTATCAATATCCACACCATCAAGCCTTTGGATGAGGAGCTGGTGCTTGCCTCCGCTAAGAAGACCGGCAAAGTGGTGACTGCGGAAGAGCACACCGTGATTGGCGGCCTTGGCAGCGCTGTATGCGACTGTCTGTCTGAGAAACATCCCACACCCGTTCTGCGGATCGGTATGCAGGATACTTTCGGTGAGTCCGGCTCAGCGAGTGCGCTGGTAGAGAAATACGGTCTGGACGGCAAGGGCATCTACGAGAAAGTAAAGGGATTTGCGCGAAAGTAAAGAGCAGAGCGTAGACCGCCCGTGAACGAGGAGAACCGAAGGTTTTTCGAGTGGCACTGCGGAGGAAACAAAAATGTCTGAGAGAAAAAATATTTTGTCTCCCTCCATTTTGGCGGCGGATTTTGCCAGACTGGGGGAGCAGATCAAAGAGGCGGACGAAGCCGGGGCGGAATATATACATATCGACGTGATGGACGGGGTGTTTGTACCATCCATTTCCTTTGGTATGCCGGTGATCCGTTCCATCCGCAAGGTGACGGACAGAGTATTTGACGTGCATCTGATGATCGTTGATCCGGATCGGTATTTGAAGGAGTTCAAGGCGTGCGGTGCGGACAGTATCACTTTCCATCTGGAAGCCACGGATGACGCGGAGGAGACCATTGATCTGATACGAAATCTTGGCTGTAGGGTCGGCATGTCGATCAAGCCGAAAACCCCTGTGGAGGCGGTCAGAAAATACCTGCCGAAGCTGGATATGCTCTTGGTGATGACGGTGGAGCCGGGATTCGGCGGACAGAAATACATCCCAGAATCGACGGAGCGCATCCGCAAAGTGCGGGAGATGGCTGATGAGATGGGGCTTGCCCTTGACGTGCAGGTGGACGGCGGCATCACGGTGGACAATGCGAAAATCGTACTGGATGCCGGAGCCAATGTGATTGTGGCGGGTTCCGCTGTTTTCGGAGGCAGCATTACGGAAAATGTAAAGAAATATCTGGCACAATTTTGATCTTTACATGTGTGGCGCAGTCGCTTAGACTGCGCCATTAAATTTGCGGGCTGCCTCCGCTTTTCCCAGAAGGTAGAGGAAGACGATGGCGGGCACGCGCAGGATTGGGTAGCCGTTTCGTGTTTCATAAAGCCGAAATCGTTTATCCCTTTTGTGCCCCAAAAGGCATGGGTTATCTTTGCACAAGTCCACAATTGCATCTGTGGCGGGGATGTGGGAATTACCGCGGTATTTGAATTCGCAGAGAATTTTCTGCCGGGGCAGTTCCACCACCACATCGACTTCCCTTTGGGTGTCTCTGGCATTTCTGTAATAGCCAAGCTGCGCGGGGATGCCCTGATAGAAGGAAACCATGTGCTTATAGACAGCGGTTTCCACCACGGCTCCCAGCTCGGTTTCATCTGACAACACATCGTCAATCATCAGCACCGCATTCCGGATCGCGGCATCGGCGATAAAAATCTTTGGTTTCCCTTTTAGCGCGCCTTTGCTGCCTACGTTCATGGGCTTGGACAGATAGATGAGGTTGGACATTTCCAGTGCCTCAATATAGTTGTCGATGGTGGAGACGGATATGTTTTCAAGCTCCTTCGCCGCCGTGGTTGCGCTGAAAATTTCCGTGGTGCTCATACATAAATATAGAAACAGCTTTTCTATTGCACATGAAGTTCAAATAGTATATCACAAAAACACACAGACTGTTTTCACATTATACCATAAAAACAGTCCGCGTGTTTTTGCAATATGATATGTATTCAGTCACATGCTTCAGGAAACTATATTCTGGAGCCATATCCCTTTCTTGACTAACACAAATCCGATCACGCATTTAATCCAGTCACCCATCTGCACAAAGGCATATACCGCAACTGCGGGCAGCGCGGTAAAGCGGCTCAGCGTAAAGGCAATCACCACGCTAACGCACCAGATAAAGACACTGTCGAAAAGGAAAGTGATAATCGTTTTGCCGCCGGAGCGCAGGGTAAAGTAAGAGGCGTGAAGAAAAGCATTCTGCGGCATAAAGACGGCGGTAAGCATAATGAAGTATGTCGCCAGTTTTTTCGCTTCGTCGTTTGTGTTGTAGAGAAGCGGGAAAAATTGCGCCAGCAGGAGCATGACGATGGCGATCAGAACACAACTGAATACGGAAAAGGCTATCATTTTATTGTCTGTATCACGCGCTTCGTCCATTTTGCCGGCCCCCAGAAGCTGTCCCACAATGATTGCCACGGATTCGCCAAGCGCTATAAATACAATATTAAATACATTGTTAATTGTATTGGAAATATTGAGCGCGGCAATCACGTTTAAGCCCCGGACAGAGTAGCATTGCGTCAGCATTGCCGTGCCTGCCGCCCAAAGCGTTTCGTTTAAAAGAAGCGGCATACCCTTTGTAATTATTTTTATCATAAGCGAAGCGGGCACTTTTAACGTCGCGTAAAGTCCTAGGACAAAGGGATGCTCCTGCGCACGGCGGTGCGTGTGGATAAGCACAATAGCGCATTCAACAAAGCGCGAAATAACAGTAGCGATTGCAGCGCCCCGCACGCCCAAAGCCGGCGCTCCGAATTTGCCGTATATTAATATGTAATTCAGGATCAAGTTAACCAAAACTGCGATTACGCCTGCTTTCATGGGCAGAATTGTCTTCCCGCACTCCCGCAGGGTGCTGGAATAGACCTGAACCAGCATAAAAGGAATCAGGCCGGGAAGCATAATATGAAGGTACTCTCTGCCATAGCGTAAGGTAGAGGCCACACTTTCTGCCGTGCCTTCTCCCTGCAGATAGAGTAAAATCAACGGGTCACCGACAGCCAGCAGAAGAATAACCGTAAATAAGGTAATCAGGGAAACCATCCATATTTTAAAGCGGACAGTCTGGCGGACACCTTCCTGATTTTTCTGGCCAAAATATTGCGCAGTAAAAATACCTGCGCCGGATACTCCTCCGAACAGGCAGAGATTGTAGACAAAGAGAAGCTGGTTTACAATGGCTACGCCAGACATCTGCTCTGTGCCAATCTGGCCGATCATGATATTGTCCAAAAGACTTACAAAGTTGCTGATGCCGTTTTGAATCATGATAGGAACGGCGATGGCGAGCACCATTTTGTAAAAGCTTTTGTCCCCGATAAATTTGTGCCGCGATTTTTCTAAAAGTCTCATTTCACTATTCTATCGTATAGACATGATTGATGCAACTTATTTCTTGGTTTTTCGTCTATATTGTTGGGTTATATCTGCTGCCGATCCTTTCGCAGTTTTTTGTGGTGTATCTTCTTTAAAATTAACAAAATGTTGATTTGAGAAGAAATTCCGCCTTGCCTTTAAAGGCATGATGAAATATGATGGAATAAGCGAAAATGAACAAACTATAAATGGTTAAGGATGAAAGGAGAAGGCATATATGAAATTTCAAAACTTAACGAACTGTGAAGAGCTGGTTATGAAGACGGTGTGGGACGCCGAAAGGGAGCTGAGTCTGGCGGATGTCACACGGAGAGTAAACGAGACTTATCATAAAGAGTGGAAACCACAGACTGTTTCCACTTTTTTGGCCAGACTTGTCAGGAAGGGTTATTTAGAGAATCACAGAGAGGGACGGGGATTTTATTATCAGATCCTTGTCCCGCAAAAGGATTATCTGGATGAGATGGCGGAACGGTTTGCAGAATTTTGGAAACAGGAAAATGTGGATGTTTTTTTGGCTGCTTTGGAAAAGCGGTCTGCCTTTGGCTAATCGTGTAGGCAGCAATACGACGAAATAAGTTTTTAATGGAAGCGCGCCGGTTTTTCCGGCGTTATCGTCCTGCCGTTTCATACCGCCTGTTATATTTCGGTATACCGTCAATTTGCGTATGGCCGCAAAGTCATGCAATAACATCCGCAATTTCCGTATTAGTAACAAATTAGCGACAAATTTTCAAAGAGCGGAACCGTTTCCATCCCACTGATCGCGCGAGTTTTGCGATTTAATAAAAATTTAATTAGTAACAAATTAGTGACAAATCGGGTCTGTTTGACTGAATTGCGG
Source organism: Lachnospiraceae bacterium (assembly GCA_009774215.1). Classification (GTDB taxonomy): domain Bacteria; phylum Bacillota; class Clostridia; order Lachnospirales; family Lachnospiraceae; genus UBA3282. Next base: position 68 of record VSNH01000012.1, on the reverse strand, counting down.
TTTTTACAAGACAATATTGCGAATGATATTTTGAATCGGAATCACGAAAAGCCTTATAAATACTGGGA
>VSNH01000119.1 GCA_009774215.1 Lachnospiraceae bacterium | reverse complement strand
GCAATAGCGCATAAATCAATCAAAGCAAGCGAAACACCGCATAATACAATGAGTCCGTCCATGTTGACCTCCTTGTGAAAGGGGGTGTCTCCCGACACCCCGCCCCCTGTCTTTACTGCTTCTGTTCTGTTTTCTTTGACTCTGCTCTCTTCTCCGGCTTAGCTGTCCTGCCCTCCAAAACGGGAAGTACCACTTTATCACCTTCCAGTTTTGCCCCGCCGAACACCAGACCCATCGACAGGAACATTTTCAGCATATCCTCTGTCACGACCTTACGTTCCCACTTGGTAGAGATGACCTCATAGCCGCCGTCTGCCTTGCCGGTCACGATGTAAGCCACGTTTGCCACACAGTTTTCATCCTCAAGCATAGGTGTGTAATTGTTTACATGGCGGTGTTCCATCAGATTTCTCATAAAGAAATTTTTGTCCAGTGCCAGTTCCTCATCGTCTCCAACCACCAAACCATGAATCGGATCACCTTTTAACAGTGCCGCCTTGATCTCCTTGGCTGTCATCTCAACGACCTCGCCTTTGTCCTTGTTCCAGAGTTCAAACCCGATTTCCCTGTTTCCCAACATTGTCCTCAATACCGCTACCTTTGTCATGCACATACTCTTTTCCTCCGTTTTCTACGTTTTTTTGTTTCATTTCTTAACTACAACTAAATTCTAACGCTGAAAAAATGTGGTGTCTGTAGTGGGAATAGCCAGAGTTTACGCGCAATGTTGTACGAAGTGACGGCTGGCTTGTTTTCAACCTATCTCTTTCTTTTCATGCGTTTCCCTTTTCTCCCGCGGTGAAATAATAACCCTTTCCCTGCCCCGTTTCTGCCAATCACGCGGGCGCGGCTGTTGCCGGATTTTTCCATATGTATAATCATATCCCGTATATCGCAGCTTATCTCCTTGATCACGCACACCGCATCAGCCGACAGGAAATCTTTCTGTGTCCCCAAGTCATTCTCCAATAACACGGAAACGGCAATCACTTTCTCCATGCCCTTCAAAATCTTTTCCCACTGCACTTCCGACAATTCTATGCTCACTATAATCTGTCCTCCATGTAAAAATTTGATAAACCTGGATAGGTGAAAAGACCGCCCTCCTTCCCTATGCCGGATTGTCGTGATAACCGCATAAACTTTATCACCGATGAATTATAATTGTGAAATACATAGGTATTTTATGATATCAGACTGAAACCATGCCCTTGACACGCTTGCCCATAAGACAATCTTTGTCTCTATTGATTTTTCCCATTTCCCAATTATCCCAGAGAGAATGTATTATAATCTAAATTGACTGGTTACATAAAAATACCCTCACCTATCCCTGTTTCTAACAGGGTGTGAGGGTAACGCTGAATCGTCATAATGGCAACGATTTTTATTATGTGTCTTATATCACAATATTTTGGTTATCTATAAGCCTAATATCTCATATGGCTGCCCAATGGTCTTATATCTTCGTGGCTCCAGTTTTATCACCAGTTCCCTATACAGATACCTCTTTTTCCTTCCCTGTTCCCCCTTACTTAAAACCATAGGTTTCTCTGTACCGGAATAAAGGCTACAACTTCACCATCACTTCCTCCACCGCCTACGACCAAAAATGGATTTACGGCCGGAACATCTATGCCAATATTGACAGGCTGGTGGACTCCATTTTCGCGAATTTCCTCTCCCGTCCCGGCGTGCGGCAGCCCATCTTCACCTCCTACTGTGACGGCAGGAACGTGACCTGCAATGGCCTTAGCCAGTGGGGCTCCAAGTATCTGGGCGATGAGGGCTACTCCCCGATCCAGATCATCCGCTACTACTACGGCAACGACATGTATATCAACAGCGCTGTGGCAGTCTCCGGCGTGCCCTCCTCCTGGCCCGGCTACAATTTAAACATCGGGGCCTCCGGCGATAAGGTTTTGCAGATCCAGCAGCAGTTAAACCGCATCGCCCAGAACTACCCCGCCATCCCACGAGTTACCGCGGACGGGGTCTACGGCCCCCGCACCGCTGAGGCGGTCCGGGTTTTCCAGAGCGTCTTTAATCTGCCGGCGAACGGAATCGTGGACTACCCGACCTGGTATAAGATTTCGGAGATTTATGTGGGTGTGAGCAGGATAGCGGAGCCGGGGTGAGGCGCCTTCCGTCTCCGCTTATGCGCATAAGCCGACTCGAGATGCTCCGCATCCTTCATTCGTGCCGCTCTCCATCCTATAGGGACGCACCCTTTCCGTGGTAAGCGTCCCTTTTCCCTATTCATTCGTGTATCAAATCTGCTATCCCGTTTCCTCCCGTTTCTCTTATCGCCGCATCATTGCTTTCTCATTCCCCATATGATATGATAGCGATATCAAAAACAAAGGAGCCCTCAAAATGACGACACCTTACATGACATGTCCCGCATTTGAAAGCGAAAACTATCTCTTGCGTTTAGTGGAACCCACTGATGTCACTGACTTGTTAAACGTGTATTCCGACGAGAAGGCGGTGCCCTTCTTTAACGGCGACAACTGCCACGGCGACGATTTCCACTATACGACTTCGGAGCGTATGCAGGGCGCGGTGGATTTCTGGACACAGGCGTACCGTGAAAAATGGTTTGTCCGCTGGACAATTGTTGATAAGAAAACGCAGAAGGCGGTTGGAACCATCGAGCTGTTCAACAGACAATCGGAAGACTATTTCAACGACTGCGGGCTGCTGCGACTGGATTTGCGAAGCGACTATGAAAAGGCGGAAAGCATTTATGAAATCCTATCGCTGATTGTGCCGCCTGCTTATGAGCTGTTCCACTGTCAGATGATTGCGACCAAAGCAGTACCGTCTGCCACACAACGGCGGGAAGCGCTGGAAAAGCTTGGTTTTTCGGCTGCCAAGGAAGCGCTTGTCGGCGACGACGGGACACGCTATACCGATTATTATGTTAAGATGTAACGCTAAAATCGGTTAGAGAGCACACATACAGGGTTTTTACCATACATTGGAAATCACAGTCTTAAGGAGCGGTCATGACCAAAGAAACCTATCGCCTGTTGGAAGATTATATGCTGTCCTGCATGGATGACAGCGCCCATGACAAGGAACATGTCTACCGCGTTTTATACAACGCGCTGAAGATTGCGAAAACACAGGAGCATGTGGACTATGACATTCTCATCACCGCCTGCCTGCTGCACGACATCGGGCGGAAAGAACAGTTTGAAAATCCTGCCCTCTGCCATGCGGCGGTGGGCAGCGAAAAGGCATTTGCTTTCCTGACGGGACACGACTTTGACCGGAAATACGCCGAGCAGGTCAGACAATGTATCCGAACCCACCGCTACCGCGAAAACAACCAGCCCCAAAGTCTTGAGGCCAAGATTTTGTTTGACGCAGACAAGCTGGACGTGACCGGCGCCATGGGGATTGCTCGCACATTAATTTACAAAGGCATTGTAGCGGAGCCGTTGTACTCTCTCCTGCCGGATGGAACGGTATCGGACGGGGCAGGCGACGACATACCCTCTTTTTTTCAGGAGTATAAGTATAAACTCGAACATATCTATGACCGTTTTTACACGGAAAAAGCCGCCGCTCTTGCTAAAGAGAGACGGCAGGCTGCCGTGGATTTTTATAACTGCCTTTACCGGGAAGCGGCATCCGCCTATCAGGATGGACGAAAGACGCTTACGGGACTTCTCACAGATTCATAGCCTATTTTTGTTAAATGCTGCCATATCATATTTCCGTGATAGATCCTGCCATTCCAGCAGCTTCCGGGTAAATCCAGATTGAACATGATTAGAATGAACGAAATATCTTCTAAGGTGCTGACAGCCTCCCTCCGCTCCATGGAGGAGGACGGCATCGTCACCCGGACAGTCTATGCCGAGGTACCGCCCCGCGTGGAATACGCACTGAGCGAATTGGGGGAATCCATGCGCCCGGTTCTGGACGCCATGAGGGAGTGGGGAAGCGCCTACAAAGGGGCCGTGTAAGCCCCTTCGTACTCTAACCGCCATCGGGTGGTCTTATGAGCCCTGCTATACCATCTGCTTTAATCAGGATGGGGAACTGCTTTACGCAGATATGGAGATGGCAGGCAGAGCCGGATTTGCTGTTCAGGGGAAAGAGATAAAAACATTGTATGTCTACATTTTTGACAATCTTGATGACTGGTCTTTGATGGAACAGGAAGGAATGAACAGCGGCGCTGCAGACAAGGCTGTCATTTCTAAGGAAATTCATGTAGAGTAAGTTAATCAAAATCTGCCGTTTCCAATCCGTCAATGAAGTAAGTGCTTGAAAAACGCTGAAAATGCAGTGTGATTGGTGAATCTGCAATGCGCCAGGAGATACAATACCCTATTGCTGGATTGCTTCTCCTGGCATTTTTAACGGCTCAGTCCTTCAAGGCTGTCAGCCGTATCACCGTCAAGGAATTAGCGGGAGCCGCATACTCAAAGCTCTCCGCGACCTCTATCTTGCTCTGCTGCGGCGTTACCGCCATCTCCTTAAAGCTGTTCATCGCCTTTGGTTCTTCCCCCGCAAGCACCGTCACATCCGCCTCCGGCAGAAAACACGCCATCTCCCTGCCTGTAAGCAGTACATGCACTGTCTGCTCTTCCTGCGACACATTCACAAGCTTAAGGATCACATCCCCGTCCGCGTCCACCGCCGACTCATAGATGGTCTGCTCCGGCGCGCCCGTAAGAGAAGTCTCCAGACTGTACTGCCCCGCATTGTTCCCGTACATCTGCTGCACATAGTAATTGACCGACCCGAAGATGCCGTCGTTGGAATAGAAAATCAGATCCGGCACCCACTGATTCAGTTTTTCGTGGGAGAAAAGCGGCGCGTAACACGCCATCTCCACCACATCCCCGTTCTTCTCTAGCCCCGTCATGTACGCCGCCTCCGCCAAGGCTGCGTCAAGTGTATTGGCCTTCGCCGCATACTCGCCGAGGAACACCTTTGCCTGCAAATCCCTGTTATAACTGTCATACCGGTCTGTATTGGCAAGGAACCACTCCGGCGTCTGATAATAGTGCTCATCCACCAGCGTCGTGATTTCATCCGGGTTCTTTGCCAGATAAGCCCAACCCTCCGTGCTGTCAAAGGCTGTGCCGTTCGCCACAATCAGCTCCACGTCCCCGTAAAGAGCGGGGTCAGCAGCCGCCGCTTCCTCAAACGCCTTCACAAACTGCCTGTAGTGCTGGTGGTACTCGCTCTGCCACTGTTCGTTACCGATGCCGATATATTTCAAATCAAAGGGCTCCTCATGCCCCATAGCGATACGCACCGCGCCCCATTTCGTGCCGCTGTCTCCTTTGCAGAACTCCACCAGATCCAGCGCATCCTGCACATACTGTTTGAACGCCTCGTCCGTGACATTGTACACCTTGTAAAAAGGGCTCTGAATCTCACAGGTCATACCCGCGTTAAGTACCGGCACAGGCATACAGCCAAGCGCTTCACAGAACGCAAAGTATTCATAAAAACCCAGCCCATAAGTCGTGTAATAAGGATTCGCCTGGGAGCCCTGCCAGATACTCTTGCCCTGCGGACGCACCGCCACGTCTCCCACCGTCTCCTCTCCGTTAATTTCAAAAGCAAGCCCGTCCCCGATGGAATCTTTCCAGCTGTAAATGCTCTCCTCGTCCCGCCCCTCAATCACACAGCCGCCGGGGAAACGTAAAAATTTCGGATTTAAAGCCTCCAGATATTCCCCGAAATCCTTACGGATGGGCAGTCCTTTATAGGTATCCTGCGGCATCAGGGAAACCATGTCAAAACATGCCGTCCCCGCAGGAATCGCCACCGCAAGGCAGACATGCCGCTTTTCTGTCGCATCCGGCGTGATCGTCGCCTCAAATTTCTGCCACTCTCCCGTGACACCCTCTATCGTCTGTTCCGCGTAAACCGTCCCGTCCTCGTTGCAAAGACTCACCGTCACCGCATCCACTGAGCCGTCCTCCGACTTACAGTAAAAAGACAGATTGTAAGACACACCTTCTGTAATCGCCATGCCCTCCAGATACCCGCCGTTTCGGATGCCCTCGTAAGGTTTTACGGAGGAGGTGCCCGTATTATGTACCACCGCGTACTGCGGATTATTCTCATTTAAAGCACTGCCGTCGCCGCTTCCGTCCTTCACCGAAAATGCCACCGCTTCACTGGTTACTTCCCAGCCGTGAAGCTGCGCGTCCCTTGCTTCCATCCCATATTCAAAGGAACGGTTCTTTACCATCTCCGCATACATGCCGCCGTCCACGGCATAGTTGATATCCTCCAAAAAAAGACCGAAAAGGGTGTCGGAAATCCGATGGCTGTCGTCCAGACCGCTGATATCCGTATTGACCTGATACGCGATCCCGTCAACTGCCGCCGCACCGTCCTGTCCTACCGTACCATCCTCTCCTGCCTGTCCACTCCGCGCGTCGTCCACCGAGCCGGTCTGTCCGTTTCCCTCTGCCGCACCATCCGCGCCTGCCTGTCCCCTTCCGTCTGTACCCGATTGCCCACACGCCGCCGTGCTCACCATAACCGCTGCGCATAAGCCGCATACGGCTGCCCTTGTCAATCGACCCGCTTGTCTTTTCATATTGCTTGCCCCACCTTCTTGTTTATGTCTTTCTAAAATACTTTAGATATAATTATATCACCCTTTTCCATGACATACAACTGCCCTTTGTCTATTCTTGCAAGAAATGTCTTTTAGTTGTTACTTTTCACACTGTGAATTGTAGCTTTTCATTGCGAAAGCAAAGCCAAAAAGGAACGCCCGGGTATCAAATGATTTCCCGTGCGTTCCTTTTTGTTTACATAATACCTAATGTCACACAGCTTTTGCAATTAGTTGAAATAATATTTCACCAATCTACATGCCACAGCTCTGCTGTGACTCAAATCCGTGCGGAGAATGCCGCATTTCAGACATTCTCCTGCGTGAGACGGAGTTGCAAGGCAACTCCTAGAACTTCTCCACGAAACAGCCTCTGCTGTGAGTGGCTAGAAGTTCTTCTCACGCTGTTTACTTCGTCAACATCATCATAATCTCATTGCTTCTCGCCACAAACTTGGTCATAGCCTCCGGCTCAAGGGGCGCCTGCTGCAGCAGCGCCAGATCGTAGAGCTGCTCGCAGATCATCTTCACGTTCTCGCCGTCCTGATGCTCCAACACATACTCCACAAGAGGATGGTTGGCATTGAGGATCAGCGTCTCCCCTTCCTTGCCGAAATTCCCCATATCCATTCCCGGCATGGAGTACATCTTCATCATGTCCTGCATCCTGCGGGACTCCTCGGAGAGCGTAATCATGGACGAAATCTTCTTGTTCTTCAGCTTCTCGATCTTCACCTTGATGGCATCTTTCTTGAGAATCTTCTTCATCAGCTTGGCAATCTCTTCCGCCTGCTCCTCCATCTCCTTCTCCGCCTTTTTGGATGTTTTTGCCCTGAAGGTATCCGTCAGGTCGGCGTCGATACGCTGGAACTTAATGCCCTCGTTCTTCGCCTCAAGCTGGGATACAAACGGCTGGTCGATATTGTGGGTCAGCACCACCGCGTCCATCTTTGCGGCCTTAAACATATTGATATACTGGCTCTGCTGCTTCTCGTCGGTCACGTAGTAGATGACCTTCTCCTTCTTCTCCTCCTCGACGGGCTCGCCGTCCTCGTCAAGTACCTCGCCGTCCACTTTCTCAGCCTCGTCAACGACCTCGGCTTCCACCTTCTCGCCGTTTTCGTCCACCGCTCCGGCCGGCTCGTCCTGTCCACCGCTCTCTCCTGCGGTTTCCGCATTTCCGTCACCGGCCGCAGCATTCTCAGCGTCATCCGCCTCGTCGGGATCGATCTTGTTGACCTCCAGACACTCGGGCAGGGTCATGTACTCGCCGTCCAGATTCTTGAAAAGGATATAGTCGGTCATCTTCTCGCAGAACTTGTCGTCCTTCAGGCAGCCGAACTTGATGAAGGGACTGATATCATCCCAGTATTTCTCGTACTCTTCCTTCTCGGTCTTGCACATGCCGGACAGCTTATCCGCCACCTTCTTTGTGATGTACTCGCTGATCTTCTTGACAAAACCGTCATTCTGCAGCGCGCTTCTGGACACGTTGAGCGGCAGGTCAGGGCAGTCAATCACGCCCTTTAAGAGCATCAGGAACTCGGGAATCACTTCCTTAATATTGTCCGCGATAAACACCTGATTGTTATATAATTTAATGGTTCCCTCAATGGACTCGTACTCCATATTGATCTTCGGGAAGTAGAGAATACCCTTCATATTAAACGGATAATCCATGTTCAGATGGATCCAGAACAACGGCTCCTTGTAATCCTGAAAGACCTTGCGGTAAAACTCCAGATACTCTTCCTTCGTACACTCGTTGGGATGCTTTGCCCAGAGCGGCTGCGTCTCGTTGAGAAGCTCGGGACGCTTCTTGATTTTTAATTTCTGCTCGTCCTCCTCCTTCTCCTTCTTGATCTCCTCCACGACCTCGTCGGTAGAAAGCTTTTCATCCTCTTTGATGATCTGGGTCTCCGTGGTGTTTGCCTTGGAAAGCCAGATTTCCGTAGGCATAAAGGAACAGTATTTCTTAATGACCTCTTTCGCCTTATATTCGTTGCAGAACTCCAGACAATCCTCATTGATGTGGAGGGTGATCGTTGTACCTACTTCCGTCCTGGTTCCATCCTCCATATCAAATTCCGTGCCGCCGTCGCATGTCCAATGCACCGCCTGCGCGCCGTCCTGCCATGACAGGGTGTCAATCTCCACCTCGTCCGCCACCATGAACGCCGAATAAAAGCCCAGACCGAAATGACCGATGATCTGATCCTCATTCGCCTTGTCCTTGTATTTTTCAATAAAATCCGTCGCGCCGGAGAAAGCGATCTGGTTGATGTACTCCTCCACCTCGTCCGCCGTCATGCCGATACCGTTGTCGATAAATGTAAGCGTCTTTTCCTCCGGATTGACAATGACCTGAATCTTCGCCTTGTAATCATCCGCCAGCGCGTACTCGCCCATCATATCCAGCTTCTTTAACTTCGTGATCGCGTCGCATCCGTTGGAGATCAGCTCTCTGAAAAAGATGTCGTGATCGGAATACAACCACTTCTTGATAATCGGGAAAATATTATCGCTGTTGATTGATAAACTGCCATGTTTCGCTGCCATTTTCTCACGTTCCTTTCTCTCATAAACCTTGCGATGCGGTATGTCTTCCACCCGCACCTTACACCGAACAAATCCTGTTTTCCGGGGATTTGATTACCTAGAGCATAGTTTAATACGCCTAAATTAAGAAGTCAAGAAGAAATTAGCACTCATCAGCAACGAGTGCTAGTAATTTGAGGATTCGTCCCATTTTATGCGGGTTGCGGGAATTATAAATTTTTTCTAAAATCCCGTGAGATGCGTCATTGTGGTAAAGTCGGTTGTATGTTATAATTTTAATGTCTTTGACAATAAAAACTTGGACTTTGTGGTTTGATTCACATTCCTCGGTACAAAACGCTTCAGAATGGGGGAAACAATGATTAAAGAATGCCTAAAAACATATTTGGACAAGTATTTTGCGTGCTATAAAACCTACAGGGGGACTTATCCCGCTGTCCCATATGATGAAGAAGAGAAGTCTTCCTTATGGTATGGTGAACCGGATGAGGAAGAATATATTCAGTGGATGTACAAGGAAAAGGATAAGCAGACAGATTTTTCGGATTTAGAGGACGAACTGGAATTGGCATTGCCCGACACCGCAAAAGAATTTTATAATTCATACTATTTTCTGCAGCTGCAGGGCTTTTATCATGGAGAAAGCGTAAATTTTGATCCCATAAGCGACAGCCGGGATATCTTGCGGGATTTAAGGACTTGTATCTTTGAGATCAACGGAAAAAAGTATCTTCATATGGGTATCTACAGCAATATGGATTTGGCTTTATGCATGGAAACTGGCACAGGGGCAATCGTCCAGGCAGATTACGATCCCAAAAATGTGGAGAAGCTTGCGGATTCGCTGGAAGAATTTCTGGATCAGATGACACCTGTGAGATAATTTCATTGCTGCTGGCAATATAAAACCGGAATATAGAGGATGAAGGAACTCAAAATGTAAAGTATCGTTCAAAAATTAATTGATACATACAAAAAGGAAGGTCTGGAGTCTCCCGAACAGCATTTTATAAAGGCAACTGATACTGAAAAAGGTATGCTATTTCATCTGCTTGGAAATGAACATAATGATTTTGTGGATTTCTATTTAAATTATCAACCCACTGCCCTGCCAAGATTAGCGTGTAATTGTACATTTATGGAAAATATTGCGGACGGCAAATACACGTATTCGGAAAAATTGATAACCTATTAGTTGAAAGAAACGCACTACCGACAATCAAAAACCCGGAGGGACATACAAATGGATATCATTCAGCTAAAGATCGAGAAAGACAGTTCCGTCGCCAGCTATATAAAAATCATCAGAAAATTTGACGATTCCCTGTCCGTCGGCACGATTAAACAGCGGATTGATCAGGGTGATTTTGTGGTAGGATTTGATCTGGAATACTATGATGCTTTGGAGGATATAAACGAAATTGACAGAAAAAAACTTTTTCGCCAAATGATCGCGGATCTTTGTCAAGCAGGGGCAAAGATTTCCATATATCAGGATGATGAGGAAATACCCGCAAATATTTTGGATAACTGGCTGGAATCTCTGGATATCATCAGTCGGCAAGTGGAAAATGACATAGCCAGGGAAACCAACTAGTGCTCCATTTTCCAATTGCATACACTTTTTGCGAAGTCCAGAATTTCCTTATACAAGGCGTTTGAGGGAGG
>VSNH01000118.1 GCA_009774215.1 Lachnospiraceae bacterium | reverse complement strand
TCTCGTGGGCTCGGTGTTTTTTATAATTGACAGCTTCCTTTCCAGTTCGCCCCCCCCCCCGCGGAGGGAAAACGTTTTCCTTTAATTTCATACTACTACCTTCTTTTCCAAAATGCAAGGACTTTATCGAAACAAAAACGCTGCCTGTTGGTTCTCAGTTACAATTTCAACGCCGCTTCCCGACATCCCCGATGCAATGCCTCCCCAAAATACTGTTTTGCAATCCGGATATCCTTCGCCACACCAAGTCCCTGCTCATACAGGAGCCCCATCCGGTAATAGGCAAGTCCAAGTCCCTGTTTTGCGGATAACTCATAAAAACTGCGCGCCTTTTCATAATCAATTTTTATTCCATACCCGTACTGATAGCACATCCCAAGAGAGCATTCCGCCGCCGCGTTTCCCGACAGTTCAGCCGCTTTCTGATACCAACCAAAGGCCTTTTCATAGTCTTTTGCAACGCCTTTTCCATGCAGATAAAAATTGCCGATATTATTCATCGCTCCGGTTGAGCCGTTTTCAGCTGCCATAAGATAATATTCCAATGCCTTCCGCTCATCCTGCTCGACGAATTTTCCTTCTTCATACAGGATGCCCATGTTCACCTGTGCGCGCCAGTCGCCCTTTTCATGGGCAAGCTCCGAAAGCCGCAAAAACGCTTTCTGCCGCTGTTCCATGGGGCAGGCTTCTTTTCTGATCATCTCCACACAGGCTGCGGATTCGCAATGCATTCTTTTATGATCCACATCCTGTAACAGCGATTCATAATATGTTCTGTCTGTTTCCGGCAATTCTCCTTCTAACCGCAGCCTGCAGCTGCGCTCCGCCCGCGACAGCCATTCCAGCGATTTCTCAAAATTGACATCCACGCCTTTTCCGTTTTCATACTGATAGGCAGTCAGAATCATCGCTTCCGGATTATCCTGTTCCGCCGCCTTTTCAAAAAAATACAAAGCTTTATGATAATCTGTCGGAACGCCGATTCCGTTCAGCCAGGCGCGTCCGACCTTAACAATGCCATCCACATCACCGAGAGCCGCCGCTTTCTCATAATAGGAAAACGCCTTTTTCTCATTTTTCTCCGTCCCCACGCCATAACGGTACATTTCCCCCACCACTATGAGCCAGTACGGGCTGTTTTGCGCGGCGCCAAGCAGAGCCGCTTTCAGGGCCTTCTGCCGTATTTTGGACAATTCTTTCGGTGTCTTTGCCTCTGTCACGCATTTCTCATAATAATCGTTCAACGCTGACAGCGCATCCAAATCTCCTTTTTTCGCCAGCTTATAAAGTTGTTTTTCCGCCTTTGCGGGATTGTTCGTCAAAATGGTTCGGTATTCCTGCATAGATTCATTCACGGCATAGCTCCTTTCTCTGCATGGCTTATCTGCATTTTACAAAATTGTATTTCCGGTCACGCCCCCACAAGCCGCAAAATCTGGTACACCACGCAGGACACAAACCACGCCACGCCGCACTGCATACATACCACGCCCAAGGTCTTTAAGGTGGAGCCAAGCTCCCTCTTGATGGTCGCCACCGCCGCCACACAGGGCGTATAAAGAAGGGTGAACACGAGAAAACTGACCGCCGAAACCGGAGTGAAAATCTGTCCCAGCGTCTCGCTCAAATTCGCCATGGTGGACCCCGTCAGAACGCCCAGCGTACTCACCACCGCCTCCTTCGCCGTAAAGCCGCCGATCAGCGCGGTTGCCGCCCGCCAGTCACCAAACCCAAGCGGAATAAAGAGGGGTGCAATCAGCTTTCCGATCATGGCAAGCAGACTCTCTCCGGAGTCCGTCACCACATTGAAACGCATATCAAAAGTCTGTAAGAACCAGATCACCAGCGTCGACACAAAAATCACTGTGAACGCCCGCTGTATAAAATCCTTCGCCTTGTCCCACATCAGAAGCAGTACACTCTTCGCGGAAGGAAAACGGTAATTTGGCAGCTCCATCATAAAAGGCATAGAACTTCCCCTGAACACAGTTTTCTTTAAAAACAGGGCGCACAACAGCCCCACCAAAATCCCAAACGTGTAAAGCCCCAGCATCACAAGGACGCCCTTTCTCGCAAAAAATGCCGCCGCAAACAGCGCATAAATCGGAATCTTCGCCGAACAGCTGATAAAGGGAATCAGCATGATCGTCATTTTCTTATCCCGCTCCGAAGAGAGCGTCCGCGTGGACATAACCGCCGGCACGCTGCATCCGAACCCGATCAGCATGGACACGAAACTCTTTCCCGAAAGCCCGATCTTTCTAAGAGGTCTGTCCATCACAAAGGCAATACGCGCCATATAGCCCGAATCTTCCAGAATGGACAAAAAGAAAAACAGAATCACGATTATGGGCAGGAAACTCAACACACTTCCCACACCCGTAAAAATACCGTCGATCACCAGACTCTTAACCACCGGGTTGATACCGTAATCGGTAAGCGCCCGCTCCGTCACCCCTGACAGCGAGTCGATACCGAGACTTAAAAGGTCGCTTAAAAAACTGCCAATCAGCCCGAACGTCAGATAAAACACGGCCATCATAATCAGCATAAACGCCGGGATCGCCAAATACTTATGAGTGAGCACGCTGTCAATCTTCATGCTCCGGATGTGCTCTCTGCTCTCCCTGCATTTGATCACCGCCTGAGAACATATTTTCTCTATGAAATCATAACGCATGGCGGCAAGCGCGGCATTCCTGTCCATCCCGCTGTCCTGCTCCATCTCCACGATGCTGTGTTCCATCAGATCCAGCTCATTCTCGGAAAGCGCCAGCCTGTCTATAATCTCCGCATCGCCCTCCACAATCTTCGTCGCCGCAAAACGGGGCGACATGCCGATCCGTTCCGCATGATCCTCCACCTGGTGGCTGACTGCATGGATGCAGCGGTGCACCGGACCCTTTTCGCAAAAATCCGTCACTTTCGGGTAAATGCGACGCGACGCTACCTCTCTGATAGCGCGGATCAGATCCTCAATGCCCTCGTTCTTCGCCGCGCTGATTGCAACCACGGGAACGCCCAGCGATTCCTCCATCTTGCCGATATCAATGGTGCCGCCGTTACCACGCACCTCGTCCATCATATTGAGCGCAATCACCATGGGAATATGTAACTCCAGCAGTTGGAGCGTGAGATACAGGTTTCTCTCAATGTTGGTAGCGTCCACGATATTGATGATCCCGTCGGGCTTCTCCTGCAGAATAAAGCTGCGGGTCACAATCTCCTCGTTCGTGTAAGGTCTGATCGAATAAATACCGGGCAAATCCACCACCGCATTCCCCTTCTCGCCCCGGATCTCTCCCATCTTGGAGTCCACCGTCACGCCGGGAAAATTGCCCACATGCTGATTGGAACCTGTAAGTTGGTTAAACAATGTGGTCTTGCCGCTGTTCTGATTACCTGCCAATGCGTATATCATGCCGTCGTCCTTCTTCCGTTCCATCTATACATGTCACTGCTCTGTCTGAAGCGAGTTGCCACAGCCGCTTTCTCAGACCTGCTCCACTTCAATTCTGGCCGCGTCCTCCTTGCGTATGGTCAGTTCATACCCCCGCAGATGAATCTCGATGGGGTCGCCCATGGGAGCCACCTTCTGCACCCTGACTACCGTCTGCGGAATCAGCCCCATGTCGAGAAGCCTGACGCGAAGCTGCCCCTCGCCGCCTACCGTTATGATTTTTACTTCCGTTCCTACCGCAATCTGGTCTAAAGTCATTTGTTCCTCTCCCGTTCTGTCGCTTCTGCACTTTTTCTCCTGCTGCCAAATGTTAGTTTGCGCTAACCTTTGCCATTTGTCAATCTCCCGCCAGATATCTCAAACAATCCTTCTTGAATCAAAAGCGGGAGAACTTTTGGGTTCATGTCAGATACACATTCCGAAACGCCCTGTATGTACGCCTCATACCCTCCTCAAACTCCGCATAGACAATCCCTAGCTCCGCCTTTCCCTTTGCATTATCACACAAATGCGTCTCCTCCTCCATAACAGGAAAAGGCATCGGCACGCCTTGGGATGCGGCATGTTCCACTGTGAGCGGCACTTCCACCAGCCCTTCCAGATCCTCCGGCTGCGCTGCCTTCCTTAACGTCTCGAAAAAGCTTCCATAGGTGATAATTTCCTCACCGCATACATTGTAAGCCTGTCCGTAAGCCCTCGCATTTCCAAGACTGGCGAGGATTGCCTGCGCCGCGTCCTTCACATAGGCGAACTGAAACCGCCCCTGCGCGTCCGTAAACCGGGGCAGCGCATGGTTCTGTAACAGCATTTGGATGTAGACGGACTCTCTCGGCGCGTAGTTAAACGGACCGTAGAGAATCGCCGGTCTGAGCACCGTGTAAGGAATCCCTTTCGCGCCGCAGCTTTCCGCAAGTTCCTTTTCCAAAGCCACCTTGCCCGCAATATAGGCTCCCGCCTCCCCGGCAATCACCCGCTCCTCAAGCGGCGTGTCCTCGCCTTTCACCACAGCCGGGTCTCGCTCGTAAACGTCCACCGTGCTGATAAAAACATACTGCCCGATGTTCCCCGTCAGCAGATTGAGCGTATCCCTCACATCACCCGGCGCGTAGGCACAGAAATCAATCACCGCCTCGTAGTCCTCCTCACAGCCCGCGATCCGCTCATGCCTGTCGCCCGTCAACTGCCTGACGCCAAAGGACTCCATGGAGTAGGTGCCCCGGTTCCACACGGTAATCTCGTGCTCCTTCGCCGCCTCCATCACAAAAACCCTGCCGTAAAAATAACTGCCGCCGATTACAAGAAGTTTCATTTTTCCCTCCATGTCTGAGCATTTAGCGAAGACCGCGAACCAAATCTCAAATTTGACTCTGCGATTCCGAGTTTGTGGTTCTGTCACAAACTCTCGATTGAGGAATCAGCACATCAGTGTGATTCCTCAATCTGCCCTCCATTGTCTAAACGAACGGATTAAAATACCGGCTCCCGTCCCAGAAAGTCACCGTCAAATCGATGACCAGTATCACCACCGCAAATGCAATCACCAGCCAGTCGTTACGCTTCAGGCTGCGGTATGTATACCATGTCCGCTTTTTCTCCTTGCCAAAACCTCTAAGCTCCATGGCGTTGCTCACCGTCTCAATGCGGTTTAAGCTGGACATCACAAGGGGCAGAAGAATCGCCACCGAATTTTTCAGTCTCGTAAAAAACTTATCCTTGCCCGACAGATCGATGCCTCTCGCCTGCTGCGCCTGACTGATATTCGTGTACTCCCGCTGTACGTCGGGTATGTAGCGGAGCGCCAGACTCACCGCATAGCCAGCCCGGTAGCTCACCCCGATCCGGGAAAGGGAAGCCGCAAACTCGCTCGGATCCGTACATGCGATAAAAAGAAGCGCCACCGGCACCACACAGATGACCTTAAGCGTCACATTCAGATGGTAGAACAACTGCTGCGCCGTGACCGTATATCTGCCCACCCCGGCAAGGAGCACCGTCCTGCTCTCATAGAGTTCCACCCCGTACTCCGGCGTAAACAGATAAATAAAAATATTGTTGAGCAAAAGGAAGACCGCCGCCAGTCCGAGCACTACGCTGATATCCCTGATCTTAATCTGACTGATCTTAAAAATCACTGCGCCGATCACAAGCATGCAGACGAGAATCCGGGTGTCAAAGGTTACCATGGACGCCACGCTCCATGCAAGGAAAAAGACCAGCTTCGTAGTGCCCGTCAGCTCGTGAACCGGGCTCGGCCGTTTAATATAGTTTAATATCGCTGCTCTCGCCATCTCACCCTTCCTCCGTTTTTCTGTGCGCTTCCTCGTAGGCAATAAAACGTTCCGTAAATTCCTGTGGATTCTCAATGCCGCACGCCATACTCAGCGTGTAGAGACTTGTCTCTTTCAAATTCGCCCGCGCCACCAGATCGGGGTCGTTCAGCACATGAGCCGCCGTGGTGTCCGCAAGCAGCTCTCCCTCGCAAAATACAATGGCTCTCGGCGTATACTCCAACATCAGGTGCATGTCGTGGGAGATCATCACGATCGTAAAGCCCTGCGCATTCAATTCCTTCAAAAACTCCATGATCTCCGTATAATGATGATAATCCTGCCCCGCCGTCGGCTCGTCCAGAATGATCATCCGAGGGCGCTGCACGAGAATGCCCGCGATCGTCACCCGCTTTTTCTGCCCATAGGAAAGCGCCGACACCGGCCACTTACGGAAAGGATAAAGCCCGCATATTTTCAGAGTTTCCTCCACCCGTTCCTTTCTCTCCTCCGCGCTCATATTTCCTGCCAAAAGCGCCATCTCCACCTCGTCCCAGATCAGAGGTTTGGAAATCATCTGGTTTGGATTCTGCATCACGTAACCGATTCTCTGCGCCCGTTCCTTGATGGTATCACCCGAAATATCCCTGCCGGAAAGACAAATTCTGCCCGCCGCAGGCTTCTCAAATCCACAGATCAGCTTTGCCAGCGTACTCTTGCCCGCGCCGTTTTTTCCCACAATGCTGACCATCTCACCTTCCCTGACGGAAAAACTGACATCCTTGAGATTCGTTTTCTCCGGGGTATAACCAAAAGTAAGGTTCTCCACGCCAAGAAGGATCGGATTTTCCTTCTTCTCCTTTGTATATCCGCTGTTTGCCCGATACCAGTTTCGCACGCTCTCCTTCTGTGTTCCGGAAAGCCGCAGGCTGTCCACATGCTGCGGCTCGATCTCCTCCGTGATCGGCACGCCCGCATAGCGCAGCGCCGTCAAATAGAGCGGCTCCCTGATGCCATGCTCCAAAAGCATACGCCCCGACAGAAAGGCTTTGGCCGGCATATCCGCCACGATTCTGCCCTCGTCCATCAGCACAATCCGATCCATCCTGCGCCAGAGCACATCCTCCAGACGGTGCTCGATGATAATCACCGCCGCTCCGGTGCGCTCCTGTATGCGGTCGATCAGTTCAATGGTCGCCCTGCCAGCCGCCGGATCCAAGTTGGCTAACGGCTCGTCAAAGAGGAGCGCCTGTACCTTCTCCACCATAACGCCCGCAAGACTGACACGCTGTTTCTGCCCGCCGGAAAGCTCGTGGGGCGCGTACTCCAGATGGTGGTCGATATCTACCAGCTTTGCAACCTCCTTCACCGTCTCCTTCATGTCGTCCTGCGGCACACAGTCGTTTTCCAGCGCAAAGGCAATGTCCTCCCCCACCGTCAGCCCGATAAACTGCCCGTCCGTGTCCTGCAGAACCGTGCCCACGATCTGGCTCAGTGTAAATATGCTCTCCTTTGCCGGATCTTTTCCGCCCACCAGAAGCGACCCTGTGCTCTCCCCGTGATAGGCGTAGGGAATCAAGCCGTTGATACAGCTCCCGACGGTACTTTTGCCGCTGCCGGATGCGCCCGCAATCAGCACTTTCTCCCCCGGATAGATATCCAGATTGATGTGGTAAAGCGTGGGGCTTGCCTGTGCCAGATACTGAAATCCGTAATCCTTAAAAGAAATGATAGGCTCCGCCATGTCGTTTCTCCTCACTGTGATATGTGATATTTTTCCGTAAAAAATCCGCGCCTGACAGCGGTGATTCAAGAAATACTTTGCATTCTCCCACAATGGTTCACACTGTCGCAGCTTCCTAATAAAATATAGACAGACTTGAAGCGCTTCACATCCCAAGTCTGCCTAAGTTTTCTCTTAGTCCTCTTTCTCCAGAGACCCTCTCTTCACCACGGTCTTGGCATAGCCGAGCAGCAGCAGGGTTCCCACTACGCCGGTGGTAATGATATTCGCCACCGCAGCCATCAGTCCCTGTGCGAACAGCTTTTCAACCGGCTCCGCATAGATCAGAATATCCAGCACAGGCGCCACCAGCCCCCAGGCCAGAACATGTGCGATCACCTGCGCCACATTGAAGCGGATCAGTTTCTTGCTGTCGATCCCTTCCTCCACGTTCATCTTCATAGTCAGAAGACCGATCACCATTCCTACGAACGCGGAAGCAATAATCCAACTCCACCATGGACCGTAGCTTGTCGCGTCGATCAGCGTATGACCGATAAAGCCGATGACAACGCCCGCAATGGGTCCGAAGAGTGTGGCAAACACCGCCTCGATCGCATACTGTAAACTGATGTTTGTGTTCGGCACAGGCGACGGAATCGCAACCTTACCGAGAACAAAAAACAGTGCCGCGCCGATACCGATCGCAACGACGCTCTTTACAGATAACTTTTTCATAACAAGTCCCTCCTCATAGGTATTTTATTGGTTTTCAAACCACCTCTATTATAGTCTTTGGGGCAACGGAATGTCAATGTCAACTAGTTTTTAAAGCTGTGGATCGGCGCAGGGATCCTTCCCCCGCGGTTCACAAACGCCTCGCAGGAAAAACCGTTTACCGGCATCACCGGCGCATAGCCGAAGAGTCCGCCAAACTCCACCTTATCCCCGACGCCCTTGCCGATGGCGGGGATAATGCGCACCGCCGTGGTCTTCTGGTTCACCATGCCGATCGCCATCTCGTCCGCAATGATGCCCGCAATCGTCGTGTTCGGCGTGTCGCCGGGAATCGCCAGCATGTCAAGCCCCACGGAGCAGACACAGGTCATTGCCTCCAGTTTTTCTATGGTAAGCGCACCCGCCGTCACCGCGTCGATCATGCCCTGATCCTCACTGACGGGGATAAACGCGCCGCTCAAGCCTCCCACATAGGAGGATGCCATCACGCCGCCCTTTTTCACCTGATCGTTTAAGAGCGCAAGCGCCGCCGTCGTTCCCGGCGCACCCGCATATTCCAGTCCGATCTCGCACAGAATATCCGCCACGCTGTCGCCGATCGCCGGCGTGGGTGCAAGGGACAAATCCACAATACCGAAAGGAACGTTTAACATCCGGGATGCCTCCTGCGCCACAAGCTGCCCTACCCGCGTCACTTTGAAAGCGGTCTTTTTGATTGTCTCGCAGAGCACCTCAAAATTCTCGCCGCGCACCCGCTGCAGGGCTGTCTTGACCACGCCCGGACCGCTGACGCCCACATTGATCACCGCGTCCGCCTCGGTCACGCCGTGGAACGCGCCCGCCATAAAGGGATTGTCGTCCGGCGCATTACAGAATACCACCAGTTTCATGCAGTCGGCGCTGTCCTGTTCTTTGCTGATCAGAGCCGCCTCCTTGATGATATCTCCCATCAGCCGCACGGCGTCCATATTGATGCCGGTCTTGGTAGAGCCCAGATTCACGGAACTGCAGACCCGCTCCGTGGCGTGCAGCGCCTGCGGAATCGAACGGATCAGCATCTCGTCCGCCTTCGTCATGCCCTTTGACACAAGCGCGGAATAACCGCCGATCAGGTTGACTCCTACCGCCTGTGCCGCCCGGTCCATCGTTTTTGCCAGCGTCAAAAAATCCTCGCTTCGCCTACATGCCGCGCCGCCCACTAACGCCATCGGCGTGACGGAGATCCTCTTGTTTACTATGGGAATACCGAACTCCTTCTCGATCGCCTCCCCGGCCTTTACCAGATCCTTCGCCGTTTCGGTGATCTTCTCGTAAACCTGCTCGTTTACCTTTTTTAAGTCGCCGTCAATACAGTCCAAAAGGCTAATGCCCAATGTGATGGTCCGCACATCCAGATTTTCTTTGGCGATCATTTCATTGGTTTCAGCCACTTCAAATAAATTTATCATGGTTAATATGCCTCCTTTAGACTCGCAAACCCGTGCTCCGCACTCCCTGTCCGATTTCATCGGACGTTTGCACCTTCTAAATCCTATGCATCTGGTCGAATATCTCTTCCTTCTGGCACTTGATGACGACGCCGATCTCCTCGCCGAGTGCGTTCAGTTCGTCCACGATCACCCCGAAATCCTTGTCGGTCTGATTCGTGTCCACGATCATCATCATGTTGAAGAAGCCCTGCACGATGGTCTGGGAAATATCCAGAATATTGATCCGATTATCCGCCAGATAAGTGCATACCCTCGCAATAATACCCACTGTGTCTTTTCCAACTACCGTGATAATTGTCTTTTTCATAGTCTCCTCTTTTCTTTCCCTTTCCCAGCCGCCTGTTTTCTTTCGCGGCAGTTATT
Source organism: Lachnospiraceae bacterium (assembly GCA_009774215.1). Lineage (GTDB taxonomy): Bacteria > Bacillota > Clostridia > Lachnospirales > Lachnospiraceae > UBA3282. Next base: position 913 of record VSNH01000118.1, on the reverse strand, counting down.
TTGTCCCAAAGATCCTGTCTCCGGCATCCCCCACGCCGGGACAGATATAGGCGTTCTCGTTCAGACAGCGGTCGATATGCCCGATATAAATCTGCACGTCCGGGTGATCCCTCCTCATCCGCTCCACGCCCTCCGGCGCCGCGATAATGCACATAAACTTGATATTTCTGCCACCGTGCTCCTTGATGAAACGCACCGCCTGTGACCCGGAGCCGCCCGTGGCGAGCATGGGATCCAGCACGATGATGGTCCTCTGGTCAATAGGTTCCGGCAGCTTGCAGTAATACTCGTGCGGTTCGTGCGTCTCGGGATCCCTGTACAGTCCGATATGTCCCACCTTGGCGCTCGGCACCAGCGCGAGAATACCGTTTACCATACCAAGCCCCGCGCGCAGGATCGGCACCACCGCCAGTTTCTTTCCCGCAATTCTCGGCGACATGCAGGTCTCAATCGGCGTCTCCACCTCCACATCTTCCAGCGGAAGATCCCTGAGCGCCTCATAGCCCATCAGCATGGCAATCTCCTCGATACATTTCCTAAATTCGTTCGTGCCGGTGCCGATGTCCCTGATCTGCGAAATCTTATGCTGAATTAACGGATGTTCCATCACAAATACGTTTTCCATTTTATCCTCCGTCTGTGTCAGAATCTATTTTCCTTTCTAACTAGATCGTAGCGATTTCTTTACCGCACCTCAATCACTTCCGACACCACATCCCGTTTCGCCACATACAAAGGAAAATCATTTCCGCTGTATTCCGTGTCGGACATGGTGACCTCCACCCGCACCGACTCGTAGGCAAGTTCCGGCAGATTATTTTCCTTGCTCAGATGCCCCAGCACAATCGCCTGCATATTGTCATGCAGAAGACGGCTTAGGAGCTTTCCCGCCGACTCGTTGGACAGATGTCCC
>VSNH01000117.1 GCA_009774215.1 Lachnospiraceae bacterium | reverse complement strand
AGGGTGCCGTAATGGTGTTTATACTGTCGAAAATAAAATGCTTTTTCCGTCTACTACAAAGTGCCGCGTTACAATAAATCCAATCCATATTCTTGTCCATGTTAAGTTCCTCGCTTTCTGCATCACCATTCATAATTGTAATCATCTAAAGACATTTGCCCCTCTATGTTCTTTTCTTCCATCCACCGTTCAAAGACTTCATGCTCATTTTTCCATCTTGTCTTTCTTCCAGTTTTCCATATCTCTATCAGCATCCTTTTAAATGCATTTATATATAACTGCCGATACTTCGGAAAATGGGAAAACTGAAAATACCGTTGTTTATCCGCCATTGGGCAGCCGATACACCCAACCCTCGAAAAACCACATCTATATAAAGGATTAGTTTCTATATGCTCCGCATTTATATAGTCCCATAATTCCTTATTGGTCCAATCCACGATTGGATTGCATACGCTTTTCGCTTTTAACTGGCACCTTTCAAACATCAGCCGTTTTTTTGTATTGTCATTCATCAGCATGGTCTCGCCTGGCTCTTCATCAAATAGGGATATCTGTGTATTTTCCTCTGGTTCGTCCTCATATATGTCACTTCTCTGTAAAACCAATTTATCTTTCTTTTTTCTAGCGATTACTTCCAGGGGGCCACGTTCCTTTCGTGCATTGCTTTCATCCCATCTTACCCCCGTTGAAATCATCCTGTTTTCACAAGCTGTTTCTTTCAGATAGGAACAACAGTATCTTGCCGTCCTGGTAGGCGGCATCTTCTTAAACGGTATAAGCTGCCACATTGACATCACGGGGCGTTGGATCGTGCATTTAATCCCTTTTTCTTCCAACCGTCTGAATTTATCCCGAATATGATAAACTGTCTGTGGTGCATCCGCCGTGGTATGGCTATTGTGTACCTCAAATTCAACCCCAGAACGCAAAAACAATTCCAGTAAAACATCACTATCCTTTCCGCCGGAATATGTACAAACAATAGGCTTTTCATAATACCTTATAGACATATTGGAAGCCATCTTGATTAGTTCTATTGCATTGTGTTCCTTATCCATCCTTTTTACCTCTCCCCCACCACTTTGCAATAATCCACGGAAGAAAAGTTTGTTTCCTCTGCCGCCTTTTCTTCCGCTTCCTCTTCGCTTTCAGCGAAAATATAAAGCGTTTCACTGCTTACCACTTCAACTTCATATTCTTTCATGTTAAGTTCCTCGCTTCCTGCCCTGCTGCCGCCTGGCCTATAATGCTTTCTGTGCTACCTCTGCCCGGTAAGGCTCCCCACCACGTTTCAATTCATTGTAGATGGTTGCCCTATGCACCCCCACTTCATCCGCAATAGCTGAAACCTTTACCCCTGCTGCGTGCATCCTCTCAATGGTCTGGCGGTCCGTGAAGTTCAGCCGTCTATTTCCTTTCCTCATGCCCATTTATCTCCTTTCTGCTTTTGGTGAAATAAAAAAAGAGTGCCCACAAGAGTTTTTTAATTCTCTTGTAGCACTCTCATATTTTACGGTAAAAATAAGATGCTTTAGAGTATGTTACCCTTGTCGCATCTTATTTTACAATGAACCTCGCCACTAATTCTTTGACCGTACCGCAAACAGAGCCTCCAACTCCTCGTCCGTATAATAAAAGAACAGGAGAGCCGCAAGTATGGCTACTCCCACGGTAATATAAATGTCCGCCACATTGAATTTCGGAAAATCAATGGGTACGAAGTAAATAAAGTCCACCACATATTGATTACGGATCCGGTCGATCAGGTTACCGACTGCGCCGCCCAAAATGAGCAACATACAAAGCCGTAGGGGCAGATAGCGCTTCCCCGCCGGAAGGGTGAGATATTTCCATATAAGCAGTGTAATGACAAGCGTTGTCAGGCAGATCAAGAGGGTCTGTCTGCCGGCAAAGGAACTGAAGGCGGCTCCTGTGTTCTCCAGATAGGAGAACTCCAACACACGGCTGATAATCACAAAGGGTTCCTGCCCTTTCAGATGGGAAATGGCGAGCTGTTTGGTGTACTGATCTGCAAGAAGCAGGCTGCATAACGCAAGTATGGACAAAATAAGATACTGTTTCTTTATTTTCATAGCTAAAACGGAACGTTCCTTTCTCCTGAAATTACCAATACTTCGCGAGATAATGACTGAATGGGTCAAACAATGAACTGTTTGAAAAATGAAGGATTCCCGTCATTTTTAAGTAGGTGGATTCCCTGCAAAAAAGTAAGCGGCGATCTGTGCGCGGGAGCTGAACTCTTCCGTCTCCAAAAGTTCCCGCACTTCCTCCTTCGTATAGAAATCTGCGGTAATCTGTTCGTTTTCCGAGGTGTGATCTTCAAAATCCCCCTCCGCTTCCACGAAGGCAATCTGTGTTTTTACATCCGAAAAGGCGACGGCGGCAAAGGACGGCGGCAAAATGCTGTGAATTTTTTTGACATCAAGCCCCGTCTCCTCATACAGCTCCCGTTGGATGCATTCCTCCAGGGATTCCCCCTCGTTGATCATGCCCGCGCAGAGATTATATACAAAACGATTGACGCCCATACGAAATTCCCGCAGCAACAGCATTTTCCCCTCATGGAAAGCCACAATGGAGACGCCGCTGACATGACAGCCGATGGCCTCCGGTCCGGGAATCTCATGGCGGCTGACAATCTCATACTTTTTTTCACGCCCGGCCTTATTTCGGTAGGTCAGTTCGTAGTTTTTTAAATATTTTCCGTCCTTTACCTTCTCCATATGTAAGAGTTCCATGTCTGTCGATTTCCTCTCTCTTCTATCATTATTTTTACCGGGAACGCCGCGGTCTGGTTTTTCAAAACCGCTTTTACCGGCTTCGCAGCTGCTCCGCAAGGCTGGGCGCCATTTTTTTTCTGGTCAGCTCCATCAGCCCGAGCGCGGTCATATCCAGCGCTCTTGTTGGAACGGGATCTCTTTTTAACAGGGTGCGCATATATTCTAACAGCTCCGTTTCCCGCACCTTGCTCTTTAGATTGATAAAGTCCACTAAGATTATACCGGAGAGATTTCTCGCCCGCAGCTGCAAGGCAATCATCTCCGCCGCCTCTCTATTGATGCGGTAAAACGTTTCCTCCTTATCCTTCCCGGTCTCATACTTTCCGGTATTGACGTCGATAGAAACCAGCGCCTCTGTCGGCTCGATCACCAGGTAGCCGCCGGATTTCAGCCATACTTTTTTGTCGGCAAGCTCCTGCATACGTTGCTCCACGGAATACAGCTTATAAAGCGGCAAAAGGGAATCCTCGTAGAGACGCAGGGGAATATCCGCCCTCCTGCACGGTTCCAGAAGAGTATCGTACACCTCAGGCAGATCGGTGACAACCTCATCATATTCGCTGCGGTAGGCATTTTCCAAAAAGGAAACATAATCCGGCTTATTCCGATACAGACAACTGTAGCAGGTGCGGGACGGCGCAATTTCCAGAATATGCGCCAGCGTATCTGCCAGAAACCGTGCCTCCTCCAGAAGCGGCTCCTCCCGCTCCATGACATCTGCATTTGTCCGCACAATCAGCCGGAAGCGTTCCGCAATCTGTGAAAGCTCTTCCAACCCGCGAAAATGCGCCTGCTTCGCCGCATCCAGTTTGGCGGAAACCTGTACGCCGTCCTTGCATCCCTTTGGCTTTACGCCGACCACCGCATACTGCCCGGGCAGAGAAAGCTTGGTGGTCACGCCTGCAAGCTTTGTTTTTATCGGTTCTTTTGTGATCTGTACCGGCAGCTCGTCGCCCGGCTTTAAGCTGCCGTCCGGCTTACGGTTTAACACAAAAGCGGGGGCTTCGTCGGAGATCGGAAGGAATGTCAGATATTTATTGCCCAAATCAACGAAAGCGGCGTTGATATTTTGGGAGATACTCTGTATTTTTCCAATGTAAATGTCTCCCACGGCCACAGCCGCATCGTTCTGTGCGCGGGCGGAAAGAATCTGACTGCCCTTTAAAAGAAGGCTGAGGCGTCTTCCATGCAGTTTTATAATGAGAATCTTACCTTCTGAAGTCATGGAAGGGATGTCTCCTTTGCATCTGTTATCGTGTATATTATAACAAATTATCTTTATTTCAACAAATGGAATAAAATAGTTCAAGGACTATGTTGCCATAGCCCTTGCATGTTGTCAATGTGTTTTCGTCAAACGAAAAACGACCTTATAGTTTATATCTCACTGCGGTTCCGTAGGCGATGACTTCCGCCGCACCCTGCATAATCGACGAAGACGCGTAGCGGATATTGATAATGGCATCGGCTTTTAGGGTTTCCGCCTCGTCCACCATGCGCTTGATTGCGATCTGTCTTGCCTGGTTGAGCATTTCCGTGTACTCTTTCAGTTCTCCGCCCACCAAAGTTTTGATACCTGCCATAAAGTCGCGTCCCACGTTTCTGCACTGGACGACGTTTCCCTTGACAATTCCCAATGTTTCCAGTTCTTTCCCTGTGATAAAATCAGTATTTACGAGCAGCATCCTCTTCTCCTCCTTCAATCTCCTTCATTCTCTGTAACAGCACGGCAACAATCGCCAGGATCATAACAACAGGAACCAGAATAAACAGTCCAGCTGCGAGCAAGGGCATGTCGTCAGCCAGATATGCCCAGATTGTAAAGGCAATGATCCCAACCATCAGCAAAATAACCAGACCGCTGAAAATCATGGGAGCCAGTTTCTTTTGCAGAATGTCGTGCCTGTTTACATTTAAGAATTTTGTGCCTTCCTGTTCCATTTCTACCATCCTTTCCAAGTATTGGTCAGGAGAAAAGGCGGTATACTGGCATACCTCTTCGCTCAAAAGCCGACACAGGCGGGTGGTCTCTTCAAGGCTTGCCCGTTCCCTCTCCAATAGGATGACCTGTCTTTGCAGTGCGTCAGAAAGAAGCAGATCACCCTTCTGTATCCTTCTGATCTCTTCGATGGGAAGGGACAGCTTGCGAAGCATCTTGATTTTCTTTAGTTCGGTGACATCCTCCTCCGCATAATCCCGATACCCGTTGTCCATATTGCGTTTGGGGCTTAAGAGCCCCTGCTGTTCATAGAAACGGATATTCTTTTTTGTGATGCCTACCTGCTGTTCCACCTCGTTGATTTTCATGCTAACCTCCATGATTCCGCTCTGCGGAATCTCAAATCTGTGCGGAGAATGCCGTATTTCAGGCATGCTCCTGCGTGAAAGTGATTTGCGAAGCAAATCTAGAACTTCTTCGCGATGCAGCCCTTGCTGCGAGTGATTAGAAGCTCTTCTCACGCTAACCGCCGCCGGTTTTCTCCTGCTACGGACAGAATAAGGCTTCCACAAGGTGGAAGGTCAAGGGAATTTTGAAAAAAATTAATTTTGTAAAAGAAGCGGCACGAGCTGTCTCGCCTCCCCCTCTTTTGCCAGATTGGTGTAGGTCTCCAGTCTCGTCACCTGTATGTCGGAGACAGGTATCTCACAGCCTGCAAAGGCGCAGAACTTTTCAAAAACCACCGTCGGTTTGATGTTGCCGCCGCTGCTGGCGTCCACAAGCATATGGATCGCGCCGTCTTTCGCGCCGAGTTCATAGATGCCCTGCTTTAAGTCCAGCTCTATCACGCTTTTTTTCGTTTCTTTTGTATAAGGGATGTGATCCTGCGCGTAAAACTGTCCGAGTTTTTCTGACAGATCTTCAATGGGAACCCCACCCTCCTTCCTCTGCAGGCGGTAGGAAGCCGCAGCCACGCTTGCCATGGCGTTTTTCGTCTGATCCGGCAGGACGTTTACGGCAAGCACTTCCACACCCTCCACCATAACCCGGTTCAGTGCGTCTTTCATATCCTCCGGCGCAGACATGGACAAAACTTCCAGATCCATGTACTCGCCCCGGCTTTCGATGCCCACACCGAGGGGCGCGGCAAAAGACATAATCTGATGGGGGCTGAACCCTTCCGAATATTTCACGTCAATTTCCGCCCGTCTGACCGCTTTCTGGAAAAAGCGCATCATGTCCAGATGGCCGATAAATTTCATGGCGCCGTATTTGGCGAATTTAATTCTGACTTTCATGCGGTTACCTCTTTACAGTCTTTTTCATAACAGATCCCCACCCCGAACCGGTTCGCCCCGCAGCCCTGGCACTGAACCTTACAGTTGGGGGAAACTTCCTGATTCTGCGCTTTTTTCCACTCACGCAGCAGAAATTCCCTTGTCACGCCGCAGTCGATGAAATCCCACGGGAAGATCTCGTCGTCCGCCCGCTCTCTGGTGGTGTAAAAGCCGATATCCAATCCACACGCCTCGAAACTTTCCAACCACAGGTCGTTGTGAAAATACTCGCTCCAGGAATCAAACATACAGCCCTTTTCATAGGCTTTCCGTATCGCCTGTGCCACACGCCGGTCTCCTCTGGCAAAGACGCCCTCCAAGACGCTCACATCCGCCTCATGCCAGTTGTATTTGATGCTCTTCTGGTTTAACTGGCTCATAATGCCCTTTTTTGTCAGGTGCGCCTTATCAAGAAATTCCTCTTTGGTGCACATGGGCGCCCACTGGAAGGGCGTGAAAGGCTTGGGGATAAAGAAGGACGTGCTGGTCGTGATCTGTACCTTGCCGTTCACACGCTTTTCCTTCGGCACTGTCTCAAAAAAGGTGGCGGCAATCTTGTTGGAAAGGTCGCCGATCCCGAGAATATCTTCCTCCGTCTCCGTGGGAAGCCCCAGCATAAAGTAGAGCTTCACCTTCGTCCAGCCGCCCTCGAAGGCAAGGGAGGCGCCCTTGAGAATGACTTCCTCGGTCAATCCCTTGTTAATCACATCGCGGAGACGCTGACTGCCCGCTTCCGGGGCAAAGGTCAGGCTGCTCTTTTTCACATCCTGCACCTTGCTCATCACATCCAGAGAAAAGGCATCGATGCGCAGGGACGGCAGAGAGATATTGACGTGCTTCTGTCCGCACTCTACAAGCAGAAAGTCCAGAAGCTCGTCCAGCTTGGAATAATCGCTGGAACTTAAGGAGCTTAAAGAGACTTCCTCGTGCCCCGTGTTTTTTAACATTTCTACCGCATATTCTTTCAGCCTGTCCGCATCGCGCTCCCGCACGGGCCGATAAATTTGGCCCGCCTGACAGAACCGACATCCCCGGATACAGCCTCGCTGGATTTCCAGAACGACCCGATCCTGCGTCACCTTGATAAAAGGCACTACGGGTTTTAGCGGGTAATGGGCATCCGTCACATCCGTTACGATCTCTTTTACGATCACGTCGGGGATATCCTCGTATTTTTTACGTCGTCCCGCGATCGTGCCGTCCGCATTGTACAGTTCCTCATAGAACTGCGGCACATAAATACCGGGAATTTTCGCCGCGCCGTGCAAAAAATCCTCTCTCGTACCGCCGTTATTTTTGTTTTCCAGATACCAGTCGAACAGCGGTCGGTATTGGGTTTCCCCCTCCCCGATATAAAACAGGTCAAAGAAATCAGCGATCGGTTCCGGGTTATAGACGCAGGGACCGCCGCCGATCACAAGGGGCATGTCCTCCCCGCGATCCGCCGACAGAAGTGGAATCCCGGAAAGCTCCAGCACCTGCAAAATATTGGTATAGCACATCTCATACTGGATGGTGATGCCGAGAAAATCCATATTCTTTACGGGATCCTGAGACTCCAGACAAAACAGGGGGATAGATTCCTTTCGCATGATCTGATCCAGATCCGCCCAAGGGGAATAGACGCGCTCGCACCAGATATCCTCCCACTCGTTGAACATGCTGTAAAGAATCTGGATGCCAAGATGGGACATGCCGATCTCATAGACGTCGGGAAAGCACATGGCAAAACGCAGGGCGGTCTTTTCCCTGTCCTTTATGACGGAATTGTATTCGTTTCCGATATAGCGGGCGGGTTTTTCCACCTGCATCAATATATCGTCGCGCAGCGCTAATTTTCTCATAAAAATGTACCTTGCCTTTTTGTAGTAAGTATAACAGACGAATCTAATCGTATTCTTCCACTATAAATTTAAAATCTTCGGTGGTTTCTATTTTTTTAAGGACGCGGCTTTTTACCCGCGCTACGAAAGTTTCCGCTGCCTTTTCAAACAGCCTGTTTCTAAGGAGACCGTCGGCGCACATCAGCATGACACCGAGCGCTTCATACTCAAGCGCCAGCCTGTTTTCTATGGGAAAATCGCCGCTGTTGTCCGCCACTGTGACATCGCCGTCATATTTGTCAATAACTGCCTGCACTTCCCCGGCCGTTGCCGTTTTGGCGGCGATATCGACCGCCTCCCCGTCATAAAACTTCTCAAAAAAAATCCGCGCCAGCGTCTGTTTCCGTTTCATGATCGTATCGGAAACCCGGTCCGCCTCCGCCTTGACAAATTTCAGAATGACCCTCTCGGGCACCATTACATTCTTAAAATAAATGTATAGCAGCCGTGTGCCGGAAAGCATAACCTTTTCAATATCGCCGTTCCCATCGTACACCGCCGTGAGCGCTTCGGGCATCAGCTCCCGGGGAACCGTGTACAGCCTTGCCTCACCGCCGTACAGCGGCACGTTGTATGTGAGGAGCTGATATTCGCTGTCGTAGTCAAGTGTCAGGCAGTCGCCCTCGTCAGTGTCGATTTCGTGAAAGGGAAATTCGCCCGGTTTGTATTTCAATGGAATTTTATAAATGCTCATCTGTATGTTCTCCTTCCGCTTTCGTTTGCTGCTATCATCGCGTTTTGCAGACTTTGTCCAGTGAATGGTTAACGTCCTTATACTACCACAAATGCACATGCAATGCCATTATATTTTGTCAAAACTTCGCTATTTGTTTTATGTATTTTTACTTTATAGGATCAGGGAACCGCCCGCAATGGAAAAATATTTTTGAATAATGTCTTTATCCACAATTTGTGGTTAATCCTTTTAAGCATAATAGGAAATTCGATTTCTTACTGGAATAAATCTGCAAGCTCCTCCATCACAGCATTTTCGCCGCCGTCGTACAGATGGAAGCTGTCCGCCACGATCATGTCGTAGACGTCGCCCGTGCTGTATGACAGAATCTTGCTGTCCCTCGTGTCGCAGAGCAGAAAACCCACAAAAAGGAGGACGGAAAGCGCCATCCTATACTTAAATCCGCTTGTGGCATTGCCCGGAATGCCTTCTCCATTTTCTGTATTTCCGTAACCGGGCAGGCTTTCGTCCCCGTTAAGAAGCCCTTTCTCGTAAAGCGGCATAGGACTTTCCTTCCCGTACAGAATATGTTCCCGCTGTCTGAGTTTCAGGCGGTTTCCCAGATTTTCCTCCCTGATATATCTCGCCAGTTCCATTCTCTTCTCCGGCGTCACTTTCTTTTCTGTCATTTATGAGTTCCTTTATTTTTTATCCCTATATTTTATTCTAAATTGCACAAAAAAAGAACGTACCCAAAAAGGTACGCCCTCCATTACGCGGCATATATTTCTAAAAATGACGTGATTTTCCCATGTGTATATTCACCCTCAATCAGACCAAACTCCGGATCATAATATTTATTATTATAAAGCAGCGTCCAATGTGTATATCCCGCATCTGTGTGAACTGTCAGAATCGAATATTTGTAGGGAACAGGATTCTTCTTGGAAATCCGTTTGTTTCTTTCACCATGTCTGATGCCATAAAAATCAAGTATTTCTATCAGTTGACCGATACTCGTAGCTCCATCTGTTTTCATATCTTTAATTACTTCTTCAACACTTTTTCCGGTAATCATGGCAATGCACGCTTGTCCACACGTTGAAAAAGTAGGCTGCATAATTAATTCCATGTATTTTACTCTCCATCAATTTTCGGTTTCTGTTTTGCCTAATTCTCCGACAAACGAGAGCAACTCAAAATCGCTGAACCCTTTTACTGGTTTTCTTTACCCGAAATTTTCATCGCGTAGAAATTGAATGTTGACCAGCAAAGTCAATTATCGCTGCGCCAGCTCCGTGGTAATCTCTTCCCAGGTGATATTCTTCTCCGCCATCAGTACCATCATATGATATAAAAAGTCTGAAATTTCATACTTAATTTCGTTGGCGTTGGGATTTTTGGCGGCAATGACGATCTCCGTCGCCTCCTCCCCCAGCTTCTTCAGAATCTTGTCAATGCCCTTGTCGAAGAGATAGTTTGTGTAGGAGCCCTCTTTTGGATGGATTTTCCTGTCCTTGATCACGTCAAACACCTGCTCAAAGACCTTGAGGGGGTTCGTCTCCTCGTACTCCTTTGCCATAATTTCATTGAAGAAACAGGAATGGGATCCGGTATGGCAGGCTGCGCCGATCTGGGAAACCTTGGCAAGAATGGTATCCTTGTCGCAGTCCGCCGTGAGGGATTTCACATACTGGAAATGACCGCTTGTCTCGCCTTTCACCCAAAGCTCCTCTCGGCTTCTGCTATAATAGGTCATCTTCCCTGTTTTCAGGGTCGTGTTGTAGGCCTCCTCGTTCATGTAGGCCACCATCAGCACTTCGTCGGTCTTATAATCCTGCACGACCACAGTCACATGTCCGTCGCCGTTCAGCTTAAACGCCTCCCAAGGTATCGCCGGTTCAAAGGTGTTCACAGTAATATCGTTGTTCTGGCACAGCGCCTTGACAGCCAGCAGTTCCTTGGCGTTCTCGTTGATGGCATAGCCCGAAATGCCACAGATATTGTCGTTTGACAAAAGCTCCAGGATCTTATCCAAGGAAACCTCCGGCACCGACGCGATCATGGGGAAACGGGAGATTGAGATGGACTCTTTCAGACAGGTTTCCTTCACAAGAATGATCTCGCTGATATACTCGTCAATGAGGGTTTCGTTTCTCGTAATACTGTCTGCCTCCGTCACACACGCCACGATTTTTTCTTTCCCGAACCGTTTCGATACCTCGGCAGTGATTTCAATGTTGCCCGGCTTGGAATAGTTGAGCGCCGCCTTTTTACAACCCGCATAGAGCAGCTTCTTGATATCCTCCACGCGCTTCACGTTTCCCGCGCCAATCACGGGGATTTCCGCTTCGCTGCAGATGGCTTTGACGATATCCAGCGCCTCCTCGTGTGCGGCGTCGCCCTCAGACATGTCGTATACGATCAACTCGTCCGCGTAGTTGTCACTGTAAAATTTCGCCAGTGCCACCGGGTTCGTGTCAATGATCGTGCTGTCCGAAAAACCCTTAACGGCGTCTCCTTTATATAAATAAATAC
>VSNH01000116.1 GCA_009774215.1 Lachnospiraceae bacterium | reverse complement strand
ACTATATATTTCTTATAAAAATCAATAAATTTCGAAAGGCATTGCATTACCCGGCGTTGTATTGTACAATGGAAATACGAAAACGATTAAGCGAAATGCGGCACATGCAGGTATGGGTGATTTCACGGATTGGAGAGGGTTAATATATGGTATCTATGAAGGATATTTCGGCGGTCTGCGGTGTCTCGGTGGCTACGGTCAGCAAAGCGCTTAATGACCAGAATGATATTGGGCAGGAGACGAAGCGGCGGATTCGCAAGGTGGCCGAGGAGATGGGCTATTTTCCCAATACGGCGGCTAAGATGCTGAAAACGAACCGCAGTTATAATATAGGGGTTCTGTTTAACCATGAGGATTACAGCGGCCTGACCCACGACTACTATGCGTTTGTGCTGGACAGCCTCAAACGCACGGTGGAAGAAAAGGGTTACGACATTACTTTTGTCAATACGAGCAAACGCCGTGCGGGGACTTCAAGCTATCTGGAGCACTGCAGATCCAGAGGCTTTGACGGTGTGGCAATTGTCTGTACGGATTTTTATTCTCAGGAAATTCTGCAGCTTGTGAGGAGCGGCATTCCCACTGTGACGCTGGATCATCTTTTTAACAATGTCTGTGCGGTTATGTCGAACAATGTGCAGGGGATGCAGGATTTGCTCACTTATATTTATAAGAAGGGGCACCGCAGGGTAGCCTATATCCATGGGGCGGATTCCGCTGTGACCCAGAGCAGGCTGTCCTCCTTCTATCGGACGGCTGCCCTGCTCGGCCTGACCATACCGGATGAATATATCTGCATGTCGCCTTACCGCGATACGAAGGGTGCATATGCGGAGACGGTGAGACTGCTCGATTTGAAGGAACCGCCAACTTGTATTATATATCCGGATGATTTTTCCGCTTTCGGCGGGTATAATGCGATACAGGAACGGGGAATGCGGATTCCTGACGACATTTCGATTGCCGGCTATGACGGCATTCGCATCGCAAGACATATCGAGCCGACGCTGACTACGCTGCGTCAGGATACGGAGGAGCTGGGACGGCAGTTGGGAGAAAAGCTGCTCAGCCTGATCGAGCATCCCAAAACCACGCTGGTGGAGACGATCGTGGTGGAAGGGCATGTATTTGAGGGAAATTCCGTAGGGGAATGCGAGAAGCACTTCTAAAACTCAGCAGCAGGGGCTGCTTCGTTAAGAAGTGCTAAGGAAGCGCTGATTAAATCAGCACTTCCTTAGAGCCTCCGGCGGATGCACACGGATTTGCAAAGGAATGTGCCGCTTCGCGGCGCAAATCCGGTGCGGGAAACGCTTTAATCAGCGTTTCCCTAAGTATCGCATCAGAGAATGCCATAATGCGGCATTCTCCGTATTTTATAGAGGAGAATCATGGGGAGGGAAATATGTCGGCGCCGATTTTATTTGACCAGAGCAGATTAAAGGCATATGATGGACTTATAAGGCTTTGTGAGTATGCCGGCGAGTCCGGGGAGTGGCAGCAGAATTTGTGGAGTGAACTTTTGATGAATCGTGGGCTGTATGATGCTTTCGTCTATTATCTGGAGAATCACGAACTGCCGGATGAGCCGAAATGCGGTGCGTATTCTTTGACAGACTGTTATGTGTGGCAGATCGGGCAGGATAATCTGCGCATGGATACAGGGAAGAATACCGCGGACTGCAATAAAGAGGACATGGCGTTGAGGGCCTTTCGAATGATGGCGGATATGCAGAGGAACCCGGAAGAGTACGCGAAAAAGCTGGGCGACTGGAAAGGCATGGATCAGACCATGTGATATCGGCCGGATAAAAGGGCATAGGGACAGAACAGAGGAAAAAGGAAGGAAGTATGGATCGGACGGAATTTATCGACAGGCTGCAGAGAGCGCTCGCGGGCGGCGTGAACAGTTCCCGTGTGGCGGAGAATGTGCAGTATTACCGGGAATATATCGACGTGGAGATCAGAAAGGGCAGAAGCGAGAAGGAGGTGCTTGACAGTCTCGGAGATCCGAGACTTCTGGCGAAGAGCATCATTGAGGCGAACAAACGCGCCGGTATCAGCGAGGGGACGAACCGGACTTACGATGAAGAGACGGAATCGGAAAAACACGGTGAGAAGAGAGCGGAAAGGATCATGCGCGTTCCAGGATGGTTGATCGGACTGACTGGGGTTGTGATTTTTCTTTTGATTATCGGTGTGGTTTTTTCTGTGATTTCTTTTCTTGCACCGATTATCATTCCGGTGCTGCTTGTTGTGCTTGTGGTGAATTACCTAAAGGGACGAAAATGACAACAGGCCGTTTACTTGGGATAAACGGCCTATTGAGGGGAGTATAAATAATTAATATAAGGGTCTGTAGGCGGAGAATGAAGGGGTATCTCCGTCTACATTTTTTATTATAGTACATCCGGCGAAAAAAACAAGAAAAAATAGTACCAAAGTACCAACGATGGTTTTGGTGCTTTTGAATAAAAAAATAGTACTAAAGACCTATGAGCTGACTGAATAACTTGGTTTAAAATTTCTCATACTATTTTCTGTAACACGAAACCAATCAGGAGGTATGGAAGATGTCTAAGAATGATTTTAACCAGAACAGCCAGCAGAATGAGAAACAGCAGGACAAGAACAGCCAGAACAACGCTAAGAACAGCACGAACAACAACAGCAAGAACAGCTCCGGCAGCAACTCTAACAACAGCAGCAAGGATAACTACTAAGAAGGAGCTGATCTGAGAGGGGGACGCATCGGGCGTCCCCCTCTTGCGCGTATAAGCAGAGTCGGAAAGATTGTGAAACACGCATCATGCTTGCATGAATGCATGTTTCGTGAGATTTACGACGAGCAACGCGAGTCTGCTTATATATTGAAAGAGCCAGGAAATAAAACTGAGTTGACAGGCATTTGCATACGGCATAAAATGTACCTATGGAAAAATTAGAGTATATTGTGCCTTGTCATTTTGGGCTGGAGGCAGTTTTAAAAAGAGAGATCACGGATCTCGGTCTGGAAATCATCTGCGTGGAGGACGGCAGAGTTACTTTTGCCGGGGACAGGCAGGCTCTTTGTCGTGCCAATATTTTCCTGCGCAGCGCGCAGAGAGTGCTGATTAAGATAGGGAGTTTTCATGCGGAAAGCTTTGAGGAGCTTTTTCAGAAAACAAAAGCGCTGCCTTGGGAGGCATATATTCCCAAGGACGGAAAATTTTGGGTGGCTAAGGCGGCCAGTGTGAAGAGCAAGCTGTTCAGTCCTTCCGATATTCAGTCGGTTATGAAGAAAGCGATGGTGGAACGCATGAAGGGCGTTTACCATATCGACTGGTTTTCTGAGAGCGGGGCGGATTATCCTGTCCGAGTCTTTATCAAGAAGGATGAGGTGACGGTGGGGCTTGACACGTCAGGAGAATCCCTGCATAAACGGGGTTACAGAAAGCTGACGGCGAAGGCGCCCATTGCGGAGAATCTGGCGGCAGCGCTTCTGATGCTGACGCCTTGGCGGGGTGATCGGATTCTCGTGGATCCATTCTGCGGCAGCGGGACGATTCCCATTGAGGCGGCTATGATGGCGGCCCGCATTGCGCCGGGAAAGAGCAGAAGCTTTACGGCTCAGGACTGGACGCATGTATTTCCTGCCGCGCTTTGGGAAAAAGCAAGGGAAGAGGCGGTTTCCCTGGAAATGCCGGATGCAGAAACGCAGATTCAGGGGTATGACATAGACGATGAGATGGTAGCCATTGCCAGAACCAATGCCAGGCTGGCAGGGGTGGAGCATCTGATTCATTTTCAGCAGCGGGATGTGGCGCAGCTTTCCCACGCGAAAAAGTATGGGTTTATTCTGACAAATCCGCCCTACGGTGAGAGACTTTCGGAGAAGGAAGGGCTTCAGACCCTTTACCGGACGCTGGGGGAGCGCTATCGGACGCTGGACTCTTGGTCCATGTATGTGATTACCTCCTATGAACAGGCGGAAACGGCCATCGGCAGGAAAGCGGACAAGAACAGAAAACTATATAACGGTATGATAAAGACCTATTTTTATCAGTATATGGGGCCCAAGCCCACCGGGAGTAAAAAATAAAGACGGAAAACGGAATGGCGGAAGCGATGCAGCAGAACAGTTTGATGAAAAGTACATTGGTATATTGCATTCTATTTGTGGCGGCGGCTATGGGCGTCATGCTGTACTATGCGGCGACGAAGACCGTGGGCGTGACGGATCTGGCGCAGGATGAGGTGGTTCGCCCTGCCGTGCAGAAAGAGGAGAGCATGCCGTCCGTCCCACAAGAGGAAAATGAAATTGCCATAAACAGAGCGGAAACGAACACCAATTATTTCTGCATTCCGATGCCGGAAAGCGTGAAGGCGGAGGAAGTGGTTTTGGAAAATCATTATATGGATAAAGAACTGTGGGTGGGCATCAGCGCGGAGCAGGCGAAAGAATATGAGACGTTTTACGAGACGAAAAGCGTTTACGGAAACTGTGCAAATGTGACGGACGGCCGTTTTGAGGCTGAGAAAGAGAGGATATGCCTTCGCTTTGCGTTGGACGGCGTCTATGAGTATCGAAGTATTTTTGAGGATCATACCCTGTATGTGGAGTTTGTGCCCTCAAAAGAAGTGTATGAAAAGATTATTGTGATTGATCCCGCTTATGGCGGCGAAGAGCATGGTATTACGGCGGACGGCCTTCTTTCTAAAAATATAACGCTTGATGTTGCAAAGGCGTTGAAGGCCATGTTTGACGAGAGCGATATCAAGGTGTACTATACGAGAATGGATGACAGTAATCCCGCGGCGGCGGACAGGGTGGAGCTTGCGGCGGCGACAAAGGCGGACATGTTGATCCGCATAGAGGTGAGCGGCGACGAGAACAGTAAACTCTATGGGACATCGGCAGTTTATAACAGTAAATTCTTTATTCCCGGTTTCGGCAATGTGGAACTTGCAGATCTTCTTGAGCGGGAGGTGGTCACGTCGATCAGCGGTAAGGCGTGCGGTCTGATCGAGTCCACGGAAGCGGATTTGGTCGTGAGCAGCGCTACGGTTCCGGCGGCGGCGATTCGGGTAGGATATCTGACGAACAGCCAGGAGGCTATCTTGCTGCAGCGCGAGGATTATATCAAGCGGATTGCGGAAGGAATTTACAATGCGGTGATAAAAGCCTACTCGGCATAGAGAGCGGAATCATGGAGGTTTGTGTGAAGATTATATTTGCTACGGGAAATGAAGGGAAGATGCGGGAAATCCGGGCGATTCTGGGGGATGTGGAGGCGGAGATATACTCCATGAAGGAGGCCGGGATTGTCCTTGAGATCGAGGAAAACGGAACCACGTTTGAGGAGAACGCCTGCATTAAGGCGCGGGCGGTATCGGAAGCTCTTGCTGCGCAGGGAAAGGCGCGGGACTGTGTGGTAATGGCGGATGACTCCGGGCTGGAAATCGACTGTCTGAACGGGGAGCCTGGCGTGTATTCGGCCAGATATCTGGGGGAGGAGACGCCTTTTGATGAGAAGAGCGCGGATTTGCTCAAGAGACTGAAGGATGTGCCGCAGGAGGAGAGAGGCGCAAGGTTTGTCTGCGCGATTGCGGCGGTGTTTCCGGGCGGGGAAGAGGCTGTCGCCAGAGGAACCATTGAAGGCCGAATCGGACACGAGCTTCGCGGAGACAACGGCTTCGGCTATGATCCCATTTTCTATCTGCCGGAATACGGGCGGACTGCCGCAGAGCTGACGGATGATGAGAAGAATCGAATCAGCCACAGGAGCAGGGCTTTGGAGCGAATGAAAGAGAAATTGTTACAGTTTAGCCGTGAAAACATGTAGAGGTGGAGAAGCCGAAGGCTGGATAGTTACGAGGAACTGAAGAAAAGGATGTTGTAATTACATGAGAGTATTGATTGTGAGCGACAGTCATCGTCATAACGCGAATCTGCTTGCCGTGCTGGAACGGACGGGCCCCTACGATATGCTGATACATTGTGGGGATGTGGAGGGAAGCGAGTATGTGATCAGCGAGGCGGCAGGGTGCCCGGTGGTAATGGTGCAGGGGAACAATGATTTCTTTTCCGGCCTGCCGAGAGAAGAGGAGTTTATGATCGGGCGATACAAGGTGTGGGTGACCCACGGGCATCATTATTATATCGCCATGAACACCGAGACGATCAAACAGGAGGCGGTCAGCAGGGACGTGGATATCGTGATGTGTGGGCATTCCCACAGGCCCGTAATTGATATAGGGAAGGACGTTACGCTGATCAATCCCGGCAGCATCAGTTATCCAAGGCAGGAGAACCGAAAGCCCAGCTATATCATTATGGAGATTGACCGGGAGGGGGAAGCGCATTATACGTTAAATTTTGTATAATAGGGTTTTTTTGTGAATGGTGTGGGCTGAACTTGAAAAAATCGCAGAAAGCGGTTGACAGAAAAAAAACCGTATTATATAATGGAACATGCGTTGTGAGAAATGGCGTTTGATCCCTTGCGGGGTGTGGCTCAGCTTGGCTAGAGCGCCTGGTTTGGGACCAGGAGGTCGCAGGTTCGAATCCTGTCACCCCGACGCTTTTCAAGCATAATGACATGCGGGTGTAGTTCAATGGTAGAACACCAGCCTTCCAAGCTGGATACGTGGGTTCGATTCCCATCACCCGCTCTCTGCACGGCATAAGTCTGTGCGGGCAGCAGTACGTGTTCGTAGCTCAGCTGGATAGAGCAACGGCCTTCTAAGCCGTGGGTCGGGGGTTCGAATCCCTTCGAGCACGTTGTATGGTGGGTATGGCGCAGTTGGTTAGCGCGCCAGATTGTGGCTCTGGAGGCCGAGGGTTCGAGTCCCTCTATCCACCTTTAACATGAGCGTGCGGAGCACTGCCTGGTTTACCAATAATGGGCTATCGCCAAGGGGTAAGGCACAGGACTTTGACTCCTGCATTCGCTGGTTCAAATCCAGCTAGCCCAGTTATGGACCACTAGCTCAGTCGGTAGAGCACCTGACTTTTAATCAGGTTGTCGGGGGTTCGAATCCCCCGTGGTTCACTAGAAGAATCCTCAGAGTAGATTTGGGGATTCGAACCCGGTTTGAAATCCCCCGTGGTTCACTAGAAGAATCCTCAAAGTAGATTTGGGGATTCGAACCCCGGTTTGAAATCCCCCGTGGTTCACTCATTTTAATCTTTCAATGGCTTTACTTAGCCGGAACATTTGATTGCAGCGGAATTTCTGCAGTTCAAATGTTTTTTTATTCGCTAAAACAACTAAAATAAAAAGGATAAGGAGACAGTATGGAACAGATGAAAGAAAACAAAATGGGCACCATGCCCGTCAATAAACTGTTGGTTACCATGTCCCTGCCGATGATGATATCCATGCTGGTGCAGGCGCTTTATAATGTGGTGGATTCCATCTTTGTTTCCCGCATCAATGAAAACGCACTGACAGCCGTGTCACTTGCATTCCCGATCCAGACGCTGATGATTGCTGTGGCGGGCGGCACCTGTGTCGGTATCAATGCGGTGCTCTCCAAGGCGCTGGGAGAGAAGGAGCAGGAGCGTGCGGATAACACGGCGGTCAGCGGCATTGTGCTGATGGCGGTCAGCTATGTCCTTTTCCTGCTGGTAGGACTGTTTGCAACCCGCGCTTTCTATTTAAGTCAGACGAACGACGTGCAGATTGTAGAGTTTGGCGTGCAGTATCTGAGCATTGTTTGCAGCTGCTCTTTCGGCCTTTTCGCGCAGTTTGTGTTCGAGAGACTTTTACAGTCTACGGGCAGAACCTTCTATATTATGATTACGCAGGGAACGGGCGCGATTATCAATATCATACTTGACCCGATCTTTATCTTTGGGCTGTTTGGCGTGCCGAAGATGGGCGTTGCGGGCGCGGCGGTGGCTACGGTGACAGGGCAGACCATTGCGGGCACGATTGCGCTTGTGATTAATTTTAAGAAAAATGAGGATATTCATATCCGGTTTAAAGGCTTCAGGCTGGAGAGGGAGATTGTGGGGATGATCTACAAGATCGGCGTGCCTTCCATGATTATGCAGGCGATTGGTTCCGTGATGACTTACGGTATGAATCTGATACTGATTTCCTTTACCCCTACGGCGACGGCGGTATTTGGCGTGTATTTTAAGCTGCAGAGTTTTATCTTTATGCCCGTGTTCGGACTGAACAATGGATTGGTGCCGATTCTGGCGTACAATTACGGTGCGGGCAGGAGAGACCGCTTTATTCAGGCAATGAAGTGCGCCATTTTGTATGCGGTGTGTATCATGGTGATAGGCGTGATGATTTTTCAGACCATACCGGCGGTTCTGCTGGGATTTTTTGAGGCTTCGGATGAAATGCTGCGGATTGGCGTGCCTGCGCTCCGCGTCATCTGTATCAGCTTTTTGCCGGCGGCATTCGGCATTGTCTGTGGTACGGCATTTCAGGCGCTCGGCAATGCGGTTTACAGTATGTTTGTTTCCATTGCCAGACAGCTTGTGGTGCTTCTGCCTGCGGCTTATCTGCTCGCCCTGTCTGGTGAAGTGACGTATGTGTGGTGGGCCTTTCCGATTGCGGAGGTGATGTCGCTGGCAATGACGGTGATTTTTCTGATTAGGGTTAACAGCAGGGTGATTCGTCATATCGGGGAGGAGGCGAAAGAACGTCCCGGGGCAGATGCGGTTTCGTAACAGTTCTGCCGAATGACGGCGGAGTCGTTGACAGAGTGCAGGGAAAATGATATGATACATGGGCAGATGAATGGAAATGACATATTTGTCATAAACTAAGCCGTGATCTGACAGGCGGATATGGCGGAATTGGCAGACGCGCTGGATTTAGGTTCCAGTGGGAGACCGTGCAGGTTCAAGTCCTGTTATCCGCATAAACAGGGGCTTTCGAGACATTTTGAGTGTCTTGGAAGCCCTTGTTTTTTGTGTTTGACAGCAATTTTGACAGCAACGGGGAGAAAAAAGGGGAAAATTGCAAATTTTGTAAATTTAGTAAAATACCTCAATATACCGTTTTTTCGTTTTAGCCGTATAATGGAAATAGGATTTATAAATGAACGAGGGGAAAATTTTATGCAAATTCTTTTTAGTGAAAAATATTGTTCTAGCAAACATACCATCAAGGTTAATACTAAAAACCCGTGGCTAAAGAACCAGATTGAGCCAGAGAAAGCAAAAAAGGAAAAGGCAAATATCTATGTCAGCCCCCAAATGCACTATGTAGTAGGTCGGGAAGATATTAAATTTTTATTTTTGGAGGTTGCGAGTATTCCGTTTTATAAGTCTGACGATAAAAAATTGGAGTATGTGTATCGGGTTGATGTGTTGGTGGGAGACAATGTTTACAGGGCGCAACTTTCTAAAGATGAATACAGCAGGGAGAAGTGGCTGGGTAATTTGGGAACAAAAGAAATCCTTGTGATATCAAGGACGAAGTATCAGCAGATTATCAGCGAAATTATTCCCGAAGATACGAACGCCATTTTTTTTGATGCGGCTGGGCTTCATAAGGTCGGGAATCAATACTTTTATGTCGGATCAGACTGCGCTATTACCAAAGATGGCAAACGGGATGATGTTGTGGCTTTACAAGGGGGTTTTGATTTGGGTTTGCAAGAAGATGTGGACAATGCGGAGATTGCTGAAAAAGTAGTACGGTATAATTGTATGAATTTGAGGATATTTTATCCTTTTCACTGTATAGCGGTCATGACTGTAATGGGACATTTTTTAGATGAACTTGGGGAACGGGCTGGCATGACTTTATGGGTGGATGGGAAAGTGGCAAGCGGAAAAACAGAATTAGCGGTGTTTTTAGGTAATTTTTTTAAGCGTGGCAACAGTCGTAGTGATATGATAAGCCACCTACACACTACCAAAATTAAGTATAAAAATTTGGAACCAGAACTGATTAAGTATCAGAATGGTATCTTTGTGCTTGACGATGTGAAGAAGGAAGAAAGCAGTCAAAGTAAATATAATGTTAAGCAAATAACTGATTTTGTAGTCAGATCGGTTTATACGGGGATGGTCAGCGGTGTTAGCATACATACCAATGCTATCATAACGGGCGAGTATTTTAGGGAGCAGGAGTCAACAATTTCCCGTTTAATCTATCTTAACGTAGGGGATTTTGTACAGAACAGGGGAAATAGTGAGGCGTTAGCATGTATTCAAGAAGATAATAATTATTTTAATCGTTTTATGTGTTCATTCATTGCGTGGTTTCTAAGGAAAACCGATGATGAGGCACTCCAAACAGAACTTGAAGGTAAACTGGCGGGAAGTCGTGAGGAAGCAGAAGAAAGGCTGGGCAATTTTGAAAAAGAATTAAGACCGAGAATGATTGAAATATGTTCCCTTCTCTTCTTTTCTACGGAAATGATACGGGACTATTTAATTGATTCTCTTTGCGAAAAGGATAAGGAGCAGGTTCAAACGTTTTATGAACAGGGGAAAACGGCTGTTGTGCAGATTGTAATGGAAACGTGGATTAAGGGGTTGGATTACAAGCCAATTCTTGATATGGCGTTTAATAATATCCTGCGAAAACTTAAAATAAAAGATTGTCGATATGGGGTGGATTATCTAAATGCTAGAACAGGAGAAATAAGTTATTGTTTTGCAATGGCTAGAGAGAATAAAGATGGGATAAGTTTTACCACATGGGTTTCGCGCAAAGAAAAACTTTGGTTATTGAAATTGAATAAAGAATGTGCGGGCATACTAATCAATCAGGGGAAAGAAGATATCCTGTTGATGAACAAAGATATTATTTGCACCGAAATCAGAGAAGAAATCAGAGCGCAGAAAGATAATTGGCATATCGTATTTTATGAATCGGATTATACGGATGAAAAGATTTTGACAGGCTTGCTTAATAAGCAAAGGTTATTGGCACACAAAAGGAGTGATGATACTTTTGATAAGATAATCAATTATCCGATGATCGAGTATGATGATGAAAGTGGAGAAATCGGTATTTTCGATAAGAAAAAAGTGCAAATGGTTCGTGTATACATAGATGATGAACAGAAAGTGCTGGAGTATTTTGCTGAATTAAAGAAAGAACCGCTCGATGCTTGGTGTCATGCGCGGGAAAAAATTCGTAAAAATGGTGGTGGAGGCGCAGAAGATATAGAATTAAATAAAACTCTAAATGATTTGAATAAGTTTTTAGACCTCAAATAACACTCCGATAAATCAAAAAGCACGAGATAAACTTATATATTATTCACTCAAACTTCCCACATTAAAAATGGGATTTGCTCCTTGAAAAATCAATACTTTAGCTCACAAAATAGCGCTCAGGC
>VSNH01000115.1 GCA_009774215.1 Lachnospiraceae bacterium | reverse complement strand
CTTTGATAATTGAATCACTGCCAGATATTGAATTTTCAAGGTGCATAGCTAAAATCTATGTGCGAAGTTTGAGTTATGATAGTAAAACGTTTAATAAAATACATACATAACGAAAAAATCAATCAGAACGAGAGGCGGGAAACATGAAGAAAATGAAGTTTGGACTGAGTACGAAGATCATAGCATGTATATTGACTGTGCAGATTGTTGTTATGGGGGTGTTGGTGCTCTTTATCGGTAATGCGATTACCAATAATACGAAGCAGAGTACTACCAATAATATGGAGACGGTGGTGGAGGAACGCAGCCGGATCATTGATAATTATGTGCAGGAAATGGAGCAGACGATCACAGCATACAGCAGGGCGGGAGAGATACTGGATGTGCTGAAGAATCCCACCGACGAGGCGGCGGTTGCCGCCGCTCAGGCGTATACAGAAAAGTTTTCGGCGGACGTGAGCAATCTGGAAGGGCTTTATGTGAGCGAATGGAATACCCACGTGCTGGCGCATACAAACGCGGCGGTGGTGGGTATCACGACCAGAGAGGGCGATCCGCTGAAAGCGCTGCAGGACGCCCTGCTGGCGGCGGACGGTGTATATAATACAGGAATTATCATATCCCCGGCGAGCGGACAGCAGATTGTGTCCCTGTACCGGGCGGTTTTTGACGAGAGCGGCAATCCCGTCGGATTGGTCGGCGGCGGCGTATTTACCACGGGACTGATCCAGCTTCTTGATTCCCTGACGATGCAGGGCATGGAAAATGCGGAATACCGTATGGTAAATGCGACAAACGGACAGTACATATTCTGTGAGGACGGTGAAAAAGTGGCGACGGAGGCGGATGAGGAATATATCCGCGATCTGTGCGCGAAATTTAGTGGCTCCGCGCAGAACGATATGGGATTTACGGAGTATACGGAAAACGGACAGGAGAATATTGCCACCTACTATTATATGGCGAACCGGGGCTGGCTTTTTATCGTGTCTGACAGCTCTGCGGAGATTTTCGCAACGACGGACAGACTGAAACAGATCATGATGTTTTTGTCGATAGCGACGCTGGCTGTTCTTCTTGTGGTTTCCGGTGTGATCATCAGAGGGCTTATGAATCCGCTGACATCTATCGAGGAGAGCATTGTGGCTCTGCAGAAGTTCAACATAGCGGATAACCCGGTGATCCAGAAGCATATTAAGAGGGGAGATGAGCTTGGCAGCATTGCGGAGGCGACAGATGGGCTGATCCATTCACTGCAAACCATATCGGATACATTAAACGACTGTTCACGATCTCTCAACGAGAAGGCTGAGAGTATGCGAGATTCCGCAGTGGCTCTGGCGGACGGCACATCGGATAACATTGCGGTTACACAGGAATTGTCGGCGTCCATGGATAACACAAACACGCTTGTCAGAAACGTGAATACGGAAATTGACAGCATCAATCATTTGGTAGATACAATTTTAGAAGGAATTAAGGCATCAGTGAGCACCAGCGTTCATGTGATCGGCAGTGCCATAGATATGAAGGACGAAGCCAATTTTGCTTATCGGAACGGAGAAGAAAAGCTGGGCGAGACAAAGGCGGCCGTTGAGGATGCAATTGATAAGTTAAAGAGCCTGACCAAGATCAACGAGCTGGCGGCGGAGATTTTGAATATAGCGGGTAAGACCAATCTGCTGTCGCTTAATGCCTCGATTGAGGCGGCAAGAGCCGGCGAGGCCGGAAAAGGTTTTGCCGTGGTGGCGGGCTCCATTGCCAATCTGGCTGATACTTCCAAGGAGACGGCGTCCTCTATTCAAAATATATGCGGAGAGGCCAACAGCAGTATCGCTATCGTAAATACCTGTTTTGAATCGATTATTTCCTTTATCGAACAGGAAGTGGTGGCGCAGTTCAAGGATTTTGCGGAAAAATCCACGGATTACAGTGAGGCTGTGAGCGGGATTAAGGCAAAGCTTGACGAGATGCTCGATGCGGTAGGAAGACTGGAAAGCTCCGTGACCCAGATCGCGGAAAATGCCAGCTCCGTCAGTGAGATTATGATGGAGAACCAGACCGCTATTGGCACGATTGTAGAGAAAAATACGACGACGGCTGAGATAGCGGGAACGACTCAGAATCAATCCATACAGAACAGGGAGATGGCGGATCATCTCGGAGAGATCGTCGGGAGATTTCACAGATAAGATCAGGGGCGGGGATTATGGTAACGATTAAGGAGATCGCGGCAGAGTGCAGTGTTTCCGTTGCCACAGTATCCAATGTTTTAAACGGAAGAGCCAATGTGGGGGTGGAGACACGAAAGAGAGTGCTGGATGCTATCAGGCAGTCGGGTTATCAGCCGGATTATGTGGCAAGAGGGCTGAGAAAGAAAAAAACCAATATGATCGGGATTATCGCGGAGGATGTAGCTCAGTTTTCGACACCGGACATACTGGAAGGGGTGATGGCGTACTGCGAGGAGAAAAAGTACCGGACGATTATTCAGAATCTCCGCCTGTATGCCAGATGGGGCGAAAGCTGGTATGACAATGAAAGTGCATACAATGCTGTAGTGACCGCTGTTATGCAGGAGATGCTTTCAATAAGAGTGGACGGTCTGCTCTACATTGCAGGACATGCCCGGAACATAAGGTATTTTTCCGATGCCATGCCGATTCCGACGGTGATGGCTTACGCCTATACCCATTCGGTGCATACGCCGGCCGTGGTCATAGACGACGAGCGGGCGGCCTGTGAGATGACCCGGTATCTGATTTCCATGGGACATCGCAGAATCGGCGTTCTGGGCGGCAGAGAAAATAACATTCATACCAGAAGCCGTCTGAGAGGTTACCAGAAAGCTCTCTTTGAGGAAAATATTCTGTATAATCCCGAATGGGTGCGCTATGGGGATTGGGAGAGGGAATCAGGTTTCCGGTTGGCGGGAAGCCTGCTGAAAGAAGGCGTGACGGCTGTTTTTTGTATGAATGACCGGATGGCCGGCGGCGCGTATGCGTATTTCAGGGAGCAGGGAATCCGGGTCGGAGAGGATATTTCCGTGGCCGGTTTCGATAATCATGAACTGGCCCGGTTCTGCAGCCCAGGGCTGACAACAATGGAACTGCCGCTCAACGATATAGGGGCGGAAGCGGCGGCCATTCTGCTCGAACGGCTGGAAACGGAGGGGGAAAGTCTGCCAAACGCTGTTCTGGAGCGGAGTATGCCGTGTCGGTTGATTGAGCGGGAATCCGTGAAGCGGATCGTTCTGCCATGTGATGCCTAAATATTCCCGGAGCGTTTAAAACCGTTTATTTTGGAGGGAAACCATGGATCAGCCGAATGGATTGACTTTCTGCGGGAACGGTTCCAAATAGAGAGAAAGAAACTTGACTGCCCGCGCTCTTTGAGCGGGAACGGACATTTTATCCGGAAAGGTGCAGTTATTTTAGGGGAAGGAAATGAAAAAACGGGCGGCTTCTGTGAAGACCATCACAGCGGCTGTCCGTTTTGCATATTCTGATGGAGTTTCCTGATGAGCCGGGTCAACGGCTTATACAGAATCAGCGTGAGCGCAAAATTCCCGCCACAGTGCAGGATATCGTAGGGAATCCCCGCGCTCCAGTAGGCGAAAGCTGCCCCGATGCCGCCTGAGATCAGGTAAGGAATGGCGCAGAGCGCGCCGAACAGCAGGCCGAACGCGCCGGAAACCACTGCCCAGAGAACAGCGTTGTCCAGCTTTTGCAGAGCCAGCACGATCAGGGCGAGAATGCTCCAGATATACAGGTAACTCATCCACCAGATGCCGAAGCCGAAAACCAGACCTTCCAGCAGGACAAAAACATAGATAATAAAAAACACCTGTTTTTTAAAGACCTGTGTATAGATGATGAGCAGGGTGGAGACTAATTCGATGTTGGGAAGGGGTGCCAGGGCAAGCTGCCCTGCCAGAAGGATAGCGCTCAGGATTCCCACTGCCACTGTCTGCCTGATTTTATTCGGAGATTTGTATTCCTGCATAGGGAACCCGATCCTTTCCTGAGGGTGAATACCCTGGCTTTTCACAGGCACTGTGCATATGCGGTGAATCTGTATGCAAGGGCGTCCTGCGTCAATATCCCGTGGTGAGCGTCAGCTCGTATTTGTCGCCGTCGGCAAGGGGCGTCTGGTCGGCGGATGTGTTCAGCATTTCCCCGTCTTTGGTAATGCACCACCATTCCTGCGCGGTATCGTCTGCGGTCTCCCCGTCCACGGTGGTGATAAACATGCCGTAAGCGCCGTCCTCTCCGTCTGCCAGTGACTCATCTGTGAGAAGCTCGCCCAGATATTCCCGGTCAGTCCGGTACTCGAAGGTTTTGAGCGAAGCGTCCCTGTGAATCACTTCCACAGTAACGGTTTTGGAACCGGAGGAAGCGGTTCCTCTTGTAAAGTGCCAGACACCGAGCATGGCGATGACTGCGACAAGCAGCGCGGCGAGGGCAAGAATGATTTTTTTCTGTTGTGTTTTCAAGGCTGGATTCTCCTATCTCTTTTTGACTTTCTAACACAAAATCATAGGACATTTTGATAGGAAATGCAAGCTGTATTTGCCTGAAAGCGGCGACGCGGTCACACGGGCGTCATGTAATGCGATGCCTAAATATTCCCCATCTCCCAACTATTGTTTATAATAGAGTGAAAAGAGAAAGAGCCGCGTAAAAGGGGAATGGAGGAAAAAATGGAGACATTGAATGTGACAGCAGCGGGAGATCAGGAGCAGGTTTATCGAATTTTGGACAATCTGATCCGTGCAAACAAGGAATTTCGGATATTGATAACCGTCCCCTCGGGGGAGAAGGGAACGGAGCAGACGGAGGCTGTGGAGGATGTGCCGGAAATAGAGGAACGGGATCTGGAAAAGGACGTGACTGATATGATCCATGAGATCGGAGTGCCCGCCCATATCAAGGGCTACCAGTATTTGCGGGAGGCGATCATGATGTCCGTGGAGGATGTGGAGATGCTCGGTTCCATCACGAAGATTCTTTATCCTACCATCGCAAAGAAATATCAGACTACGCCGAGCCGCGTGGAGCGTGCAATCCGCCATGCCATAGAGGTTGCATGGTCAAGGGGACGGATGGAGACGCTTGATGCGCTTTTCGGGTACACGATCAACACGGGAAAAGGTAAGCCTACCAATTCAGAGTTCATCGCGCTGATTGCAGACAAGATTCGATTGCAATACCGGCGCTAAAAAAAATCCTTTTATTGCCACCCGAAATATTGTATACTGTTATTTAGGAGTTCATAGGGACTGCCTGTGTTAAGAATAGCAAGCTACAGTTGGAGGGTTGTCATGAAAAAAATTTTATTTGTCGCGTCGGAGGGCGTACCTTTTATCAAAACAGGCGGGTTGGCGGACGTGGTCGGCTCTCTGCCCAAGTGTATTGACAAGCAGTATTTTGACGTGCGGGTTATTCTGCCGAAGTATACCTGCATGAAGCAGGAGATGAAGGATAAACTCACTTACAAGACCCATTTCTACATGGATTTTCACTGGAAAGAGGAGTATGTGGGGATTCTGGAGGCGGAAGTTGACGGAGTAAAGTATTATTTTATTGATAACGAGAGTTACTTTAACGGTTTCCAGCCTTACAGCGATAATGCGCTGTTTGAGATTGAAAAGTATGCCTTTTTCTGTAAGGCGGCGCTGTGTATTCTCCCGGTGATTGATTTCAGACCGGATCTGATTCACTGTCATGACTGGCAGACCGGCCTGATTCCGGTATACTTAAAAGAGCGTTTCCAGGGCGGGGAGTTCTATCGTGGCATTAAGACCGTTATGACCATCCACAACCTGAAATTCCAGGGCAAGTGGAGCGTGAAAGAGGTAAAGGAGATCACGGGTCTGCCGGGGTATTTCTTTACGGCAGATAAGCTGGAGGCGTACAAGGATGCAAACCTCTTAAAAGGCGGTCTGGTTTATGCGGACGCAATCACCACGGTCAGCGACACTTACGCGGAGGAAATAAAGACGGCGTTCTACGGCGAGGGGTTGAACGGCCTGCTCTGTGCGAGGGCGGGGGATCTGCGCGGTATCGTGAACGGCATAGATTACGATGACTTTAATCCGGAGACGGATAAGCACATAGATTTCAAATACAATGCGGCTAACTTCCGCAAGGAGAAGGTAAAGAACAAGCGCGCCCTGCAGGAGCAGCTCGGATTAAATCAGGACGATAAAGCTATGATGCTCGGTATTGTGTCGAGACTGACGGGACAGAAAGGCTTTGATCTGATCGCTTATATCATGGATGAACTGTGTCAGGATAATGTACAGATTGTCGTGCTCGGTACGGGTGAGGAGCAGTACGAAAATATGTTCCGCCACTTTGACTGGAAGTATCACGGCAAGGTGTCAGCGAACATTTACTATTCGGATGCGCTCTCCCACAAGATTTATGCGGCAGGCGACGCGTTCCTTATGCCGTCCCTCTTTGAGCCCTGCGGTTTGAGCCAGCTGATGTCTTTGCGCTACGGCACGGTGCCGATTGTGCGTGAGACCGGCGGCCTGAAAGATACGGTACAGCCCTATAACGAGTATGAGGGTACGGGCACGGGCTTTTCCTTTAAGAACTACAATGCCCATGAGATGTTAGGGACGATCCGCTACGCAGAGCACATCTACTATGATAAGAAGCGGGAATGGAATAAGATCGTGGACAGAGGCATGGCGGCTGACTTCTCGTGGCATGTTTCTGCAAAGAAATATCAGGAAATGTATGACTGGCTGATTGGATAGGGGCATGGAAGATCCGAAGAAGAAAAGCACGTTTGTGTTTCAGGCGGGCATTCTGGCGGCTGCCGGAATGCTCGTCAAAGTGATCGGCCTGTTATACAGAAGCCCTCTTCTTTCCATTATCGGGATTGAGGGCAACGGGTATTACAACGCGGCGATCAATATCTATACAATTATATTATTGATTTCCTCCTACAGCATTCCGTCGGCGATTTCCAAGGTGATTGCCCAGCGGCTTGCTTTTAAGGAATATCGGAATGCACAGAGGGTTTTTGTCTGTGCACTTCTCTATGTTCTGGTGGTGGGCGGCGCCGCATCGGTTTTGACATTCGTGGGGGCGCCTTTTCTCGTGGGAAAGAATCAAAATGCGGTGGTGGCGCTTCGCGTGCTGTCACCGACTATCTTTTTTTCGGGATTCTTGGGCGTGCTGCGCGGCTTTTTCCAGGCCCATGGCTCCATGGTGCACACTTCCATCTCTCAGGTGATCGAGCAGATATTAAACGCGGCAGTCAGCATTCTCGCGGCGAAGCTTCTGATTGGCTTTGTCCGGGACGGGGACGCTACCACGCGCGCGATTTACGGCTCGGCGGGGTCGGCGCTGGGAACCGGCGCGGGTGTGCTGATCGGTCTTCTTTTTATGTTCGGCATGTACCGTTTAAACAGCGGCATCATCAAAAGGCGGGTGGAGCGCGACAGGACGTGGCATGAGGAGAGCTATAAGGACATTTTCAAGGTCATCTTTACCATTGTCACACCCTTTATCCTGAGTACTTTCATTTACAACTGTACGACGGCGGTCAATATGAATGTCTATCTTTATGTCATGGATTATAAAAAGATGGACGCGATACTGGCGAGCAACCAATATGGTATTTTTTCCGGGCTTGCGGTGGCGGTGGTCAATATTCCGATTGCCATTGCCTCCTCCATGTCCTCCGCCATCATCCCGGGCGTGTCGGCTTCTTTTGTGAAAGGGACGGTGGTGCAGACGAGAAAGCAGGTCACGCGGGCGATCCAGATGACTATGCTGATTGCGATCCCGGCGTCTGTGGGGATTGCCGTGCTGCCGCGCCCCATTATGCACTTTATTTTTCCCCAGAGGGAATCTCTCGACATGGCCTCCGCTCTTCTGGAGGCGCTTGCCGTAACTATCGTGCTCTACAGCCTTTCCACCCTGACCAACGCGATTCTGCAGGGAATCGGGAAAGTCAACACGCCGGTCATCCATGCGGCGGCAGCGCTGGTGATTCAGTTGGCGGCATTGTTCGCGCTGCTGCTCTATACGGATCTGGGTCTTTATGCGCTGGCGGCGGCAAACGCCGTTTACTCTCTGGTGATGTGCATCTTAAACCACTTTTCCGTGAGAAAGCATTTAGAGTACCGTATGGATGTGGTCAAGCTGTTTTTGAAACCGCTTTTTGCGGCAGTGATTATGGGCGCGGTGGTTTTCGGCGTCTATCACGGACTGATTCTGCTGATTCCGGTAAGCCGGGTGGTGCTTTTGCTTGCCATCGGTATCGGGGTATGCGTTTACGGTGCGGTGCTTCTTTTAGTCGGCGGTGTGAGCAGGGAGGAGCTGCAGGCTTTTCCCAGAGGATACACACTGGTGCACATTGCAGAAAAATTACACCTGTTATCTGATGGAACAGAGAATCAAAGAAAAAGGAAAAAGAGGCGGAGAAAAAGGAAGAAAAGAGATAAGGAAATATGAGAAAGAAAAATCGACTTTTGTCAGTTCTGCTGTGTCTTGTGCTTTTCCTGTCCGGCTGCGGCGGGGAAGACGGGAAAAGTGCGCCGCTGCAAATGACCTTTCTGGATACGGGCAAATCGGACTGTATCGTGATTGAGGCGGGAGAGCGCATTGTAGTAAATGATGCGGCGGATGCGGACGACGCAGCGACGATCTGCACCTTTCTGGATGAACGGGGGAAAGCGCGGATCGAATATCTGATTTTGAGCCACTTTGACAAGGATCATATCGGCAGCGCGGCGGAGCTGATTACCCGGTATGAGGTGGGATGCGTGCTGATGCCTGATTATGAGGAGGACTCGGAACCGTATCTTGCGCTGATGCGGGCGCTTTCTGAGACGGGCACGGAGAGCCGAAGGCTGCGGAAGGCTTTTGTTTTTTCTCTGGGGGGAGCCGATTTTTATGTGGATGCGCCCCGCGAGATAGCCTATGAGAACGATAACAATTATTCATTAATAACATGCGTTAGGAATGGAGAAAACCGATTCCTGCTGATGGGGGACGCCAAGAAACAGCGGACAGGTGAGTTTTTGGAAACAGAAGCGGCGAAGGAGCAGTATGACCTGATTAAGATGCCCCATCACGGGAATTATACAAAGAATCTGGAAACCCTGTTTGAGACGGCGAGACCCCGTTATGCCGTCCTCACCGCAGACACGGAGCGGCTGCGGGTGGAGGAGGAGACGGTAGCGTTGTTAAATGCATATGACTGCAAGGCGTATTACACGGACGAGGGGGCGGTGACGGCTGTTTCCGACGGTAAGCATGTGAGGGTCGAGCAGGCAGATGCCGGGAAAGATTGAGCCGCCGCGGAAAAAGTTCCGGCAGGCGGCTTTTTCAGAGAATATAGGGCACTGTCAAAGGCCTTCAGCAAATCTCCGTGAGAGCAGAAATGTCGGAGTCGATCGCCATGGAGTAGTTGGTGTAGTACACCACGAATCCGGGCTTGGCTCCGGCCGGCTTCTTTACATGCTTTTTCTGTACATAGTCGATTTCCACCTTGTCCTGCTCGCGTCCTTTGGAATAGTAGGCGGCAAGTCTCGCAGCTTCCTCGAAGGCGCGATCCGGCACCTCGGCCCCCTCGGTTTTTAAGACCACGTGGGAGCCGGGAATCTGTTTGGCATGAAACCACCAGTCGCCCCCGTTTGCGAACTTAAAGGTGAGCTCGTCGTTCTGGAAATTATTTTTCCCCACATAAATATGAAAACCGTCGCTGCTTACATAGTGGAAGGGTTTGCTGGTGATTTTGACTTTTTTCAAGCCGCCCTTTCTGCGGATATAGCCGCTCTCGATCAATTCCTCGCGAATCTGCACCAGGTCTTCTTCCTGCATGGCGATATCCAGCGCGGCGAGGATGGATTCCAGATGCTCGATCTCTTCTTTGACTTGAATGGTCAATTCCGAGAGCGCCTCGTAAGTCCGTTTCAGTTTTCCGTACTTATCAAAATATTTCTGCGCGTTTTCCTGTGGCGTCAATGTGCTGTCCAGCGGAATCGTGACGGTCTCGTTGGTATAATAATTGAGCGCTTCCATGGATTTGGCCTCCGGCTCCACGTTGTAGCCGTAGGTGTTGATCAGTTCGCCGTAAACCTTGTACTTGTCCCGTTTTTCCGTGTCCTTCATCTGCCGCATCTGCAGATCGTATTTCTTGACGTTGCGCTCTAGGGCGGTCTGCACAATCTTTCGCAGATCCACGGATTTCTGGCGGATGCGGGTCACGATGCTTCGCTCCGCATAGTAGCGTTCCAGCACATCGCTGATGGAGGCGAAAGCCTGAGAAGTTTTGTCGCCGTAGAGCGTCAGGGGAAACGCCGCGTATTCCAGAGGTTCCCTGCCGTCGTAGATGATAACGGGGGAGAAGTCTCCCACGGCGGTTTGCTCCATCATATCGGAAAGGGTTTTGTATAATGCCTGTAAAGCCGATTCCTCCAGCACGTTGGCGGGCATGTCCGCGTCGATGCCGGCACGGAAACAGAGTTCCTGGGCCATGATGGGCGAAAGGCCTGTGTATGTGGTGTACAGCGCCTTGTATAGCGGCATGGGTTTTTCCTGCATATGGGCACATAAGTTTACATAACTCAACAACAGACCGTCCCCGGGGGACTTGAGAAAGCAGGAGGAAGCCGTCTGCGTATATCGGGAGGAAAACCGCAGGGGATTCCACTTATCCTGCGTCTGCGGCAGGAAATAGGGGCGGCCCGGCAGCACTTCCCGCACGGAGCTGACCATGCCGGAAATGTGTTTGATGCTGTCTATGATCTGATCCTTGTCGTCGCAGAAGATGATATTGCTGTGTTTGCCCATGATCTCCACAATCAGCTTTTTCTCACATAAATCGCCCAGCTCATTCAAATGCTCCAGCCGGAGATGGATGACGCGCTCCAGTCCCGGCTGGGAGATGGCGGTGATGCGTGCGTTCTGCAGATGCTTGCGCAGCAGCATACAAAAGCCCGGCGCGGTCATGGGGCTGGGTTTATTATTTTCCGTCAGATAGACCATCGGAAGAGATGCGTCCGCCGACAACAGCAGGCGGTACTGACTGCTATTGTTTTTGATGGTGAGGAGCAGCTCGTCGCTCTCCGGCTGGGCGATCTTGTAGATGCGGCCCCCGAGAAGCGTATCCGAAAGTTCCTTTGTGATATTTGCAATGGTGATACCGTCAAATGCCATAATCTTTTTCCGCCTTTTTTGTTTTACGTTTTCCGTGCGTTTTTCAGTTTCTTATTTACATTTACAGCATAAAACTATAGCATAAACGGTGGCGCTTTTCAATTGTCGGCAGGGGTTTTCTGCGATCACGATTCTGTCAAAATAA
>VSNH01000114.1 GCA_009774215.1 Lachnospiraceae bacterium | reverse complement strand
TGACGAGGGCGATTGTGGGAAAAAGTACGGGAGCGGCAGCCACGATCGTGCCGCTGACCATTGCGGCAGCGCCCTTAATCGGCCGTATGATAGAATCTTCTATTAAAGAAGTGGATCACGGTGTGGTGGAGGCGGCGCAGAGTATGGGCGCAGGTACGCTTACGATCATATGGAAGGTACTGCTGGTGGAGGCGAGGACGTCGATTCTGGTGGGCGTGACCATTGCCATCGGCACGATTCTCGGCTACTCCGCGATGGCGGGCGTGGTCGGCGGCGGCGGACTTGGAGATATCGCCATGCGCTACGGCTATTACCGTTACGAGACGCTGATTATGATTGTCTCGGTGGTGCTTCTGGTGGTGCTGGTGCAGATTTTCCAGACGCTGGGGATGCGGCTGTCTGTGAAGCTGGATAAGAGGAAGTAATAGAGGAGGAGAAGATTATGAAAAAGAAAATTGTGGTAACGATTGTGACCGCGGCTCTGGCGCTTGGTACACTGACGGGCTGCGGTAGCAAGAAGGACGATGGCACGATCATGGTGGCGGCTTCCGCGACACCTCATGCGGAGATTCTGGAGCAGGTGAAGCCGATTCTGGCGGAGCAGGGCTACACGTTGGAGGTGACGGTATTCAACGACTATGTACAGCCCAATCAGGTGGTGGAGAGCGGCGAGTTTGACGCCAACTATTTCCAGCATATTCCCTATCTGGATTCCTTTAACGAGGAGCAGGGGACGCATCTGGTCAATGCGGGCGGCATTCATTACGAGCCTTTCGGCATTTATCCCGGCACCAAGAGCGATCTTTCCGAGATCGCGGAGGGGGACATCATTGCGGTTCCCAACGATACCACCAACGAGGCGAGGGCGCTTCTGCTTCTGCAGGACAACGGCATTCTGACTTTGAAGGCGGGCGTAGGCCTGGAGGCGACCGTGCGCGATATCGAGGATAACCCTAACAATGTGGAGATTCAGGAGCTGGAGGCAGCGCAGGTGCCCCGTGTCAAGGATGAGGTGGCGTTTATGGTTTTAAACGGCAACTACGCGATGGAAGCAGGCTTCTCTGTGGCGAAGGACGCTGTGGCGTATGAACAGTCCGATTCCGAGGCGGCGCAGACCTATGTGAACGTGATTGCGGTGAAGGAAGGCAATGAGAACAACGAGGGGATCAAGGCGCTGGTGGCGGCGCTTAAGTCCGACGCAGTGAAGGAGTACATCAACAATACATATGATGGCGGCGTGATACCCTTCACAGAGTGAGAAGTACTTCTAAGGACGTCCCGCCATAGGACGGGACGCCAAGAAGTACTAAGTCTCACTCGGGAGAATGCCTGAAAAACGGCATTCTCCTTATATTATGGGAGAGGCACTTTCCGATTGGAGGGTGCCTTTTTTCGCGCATAAGCAGAGTCAGAAAACGGCAAAGACAGACTGCGTGCTTGCATGCGAGGCTGTCTGAGGCGGTTTATGACGAGCAACGCGAACGAGAAATGCGAAGCATTTCGAGTCTGCTTATGCTATAATTGAGGGAAGAAAGGAAAGATGACCAATGTCCCTGCAATTTTATTTCGGCGCCTCGGGTGCCGGCAAAAGCCGGAAACTGCATGATTATATCATAGAGGAATCCCGGCGCCATCCGGAGAAGAATTATCTCTTGATCGTGCCGGATCAGTTTACCATGCAGACCCAGATGGATCTGGTGGTGGAGCATCCGCGCCACGCGATCATGAATATCGACGTGTTGAGCTTCGGAAGGCTGACCCATCGGATCATTGAGGAAGTAGGAGGGGAGGAACTGCCGGTTCTGGACGATACGGGAAAGAGTCTGGTGCTGCGCAAGGTGGCCGGGCAGGAGCGGGAGAACCTGACGGTTCTTGGCAGTCATCTGCACAAGATCGGTTATATCCATGAGGTAAAGTCGGCGCTCTCCGAGTTTATGCAGTACGGCGTCGGGGAGAAGGAGCTGGAGACGCTGATTGACTATGCGAAGGAGCGGGGGGCGCTCTACTATAAGCTGAGAGATCTGCGCCATTTGTACCGGGCCTTCGGGGAATACATACGTGGCCGCTTCATCACCACGGAGGGAACGCTGGACAGACTGCGGGCGGCCCTGCCGGAATCGGAAATTGTGAGGGGAAGCGTCATTGCCTTCGACGGCTTTACCGGGTTTACGCCGATTCAGAATCGGGTGATTCAGGATTTATTGAGATTGACTGATAGAGTCATTATTACCCTCACCGTGGATGAGAGGGAAAATCCTTACCGTGTGGAGGGGGAGCAGAAGCTCTTTTATCTGTCGCAGAAAACCGTGTCGGTTTTGAAAAGACTGGCCGCGGAGGCGGGTGTTTCGGAGGAGGCGGCGGTTTGGTGTACGGAAAAAGTGGACGGCCGTCCGCCGCGTTTTGCGGAGAATCAGGAGCTTGCCCATCTGGAGAGGAACCTGTTCCGATATCCGCCTTGTGCCTATGAGGGGGCGGCGGAAAAGATACGTCTGATCGAGGCGTCCACGCCCATGGAGGAGCTGCGGCAGACCTGCATTGCGATACGCAGGCGGCTTTTGGAATCGGAGGAACTGTGCTACCGCGATATTGCCGTGGTGACGGGCAATATGGGGGTGTATGGGAAGGAGGCGCAGGAGGTTTTCGACCGCTTTGACATTCCCATTTACATTGACCAGACAAGGGGCATACTGGGCAATCCCTTCACCTCATATGTGCGCAGCGCCCTGCAGATTTTGCTGCAGGATTTCAGCTTTGACGCGGTCTTTCACTATCTGCGCACGGGGCTTGCGGACTTTACGGCGGAGGAAGTGGACAGGCTGGAAAATTACGTCCGCCGTTTCGGAATCAGGGGCCGGAAACGTTGGAGCGAGGCCTTTACTTATAGGGAGGAGGAGCCGGAGGGCGAGGAAGCGTCTCTCTCGTCGCTCGCCGCCTGCAATGACATGCGTGAGCGGCTGATGGAGCAGCTTGCGCCCTTTCTTGTGCCGCTCAAGACGGCGGGGGATATGGTGCGCGCGCTCTATGATTTCCTTGTGGCGAACGAGGTACAGCGGAAGCTTTCGGATTTCGAGAAAGCCTTTCAGGAGAGGGGAGAGCTGGCCAGAGCCAAAGAGTACGGCCAGATTTATCCCTTGGTGATCGATCTT
Organism: Lachnospiraceae bacterium; assembly: GCA_009774215.1. Classification (GTDB taxonomy): domain Bacteria; phylum Bacillota; class Clostridia; order Lachnospirales; family Lachnospiraceae; genus UBA3282. The sequence continues at coordinate 8,522 of VSNH01000114.1, read as the reverse complement.
CTGGATCAGATCGAGGGGCTGCTCGCGGCGGAGGAACTGACGATCAAAGAGTTTGCGGATATTCTGGACGCGGGGCTTGCGGAGATCACGGTGGGAACGATTCCCCAGAATGTAGACCGTATTTTGGTGGGAGATATCGAGAGAACCCGTTTAAAGCAGGTAAAGGTGCTCTTTTTCCTGGGGGTGAACGACGGGAATATTCCGAAGGGCTCCGGGGGCGGGATTATTTCCGATCTTGACCGTGAATTTTTGCGGGAGTCAGATATCGAGCTTGCACCCTCTCCCAGAGAGCAGATGTACATCCAGCGGCTCTATCTGTATCTGAATATGACGAAGCCGTCGGAGGCGCTTACCCTGTCCTATGCCAGAGTGGGGGAGGACGGCAGGTCGCTGCGCCCCGCCTATCTGGTAGAGCTTCTGCAGGGGCTGTTTCCCGGGCTTGCCCTGGAGACGCCGGAGCGGGAGGCGGTGGAGGAGCAGCTTCTGTGCGGTGCGGACGGCGTGAGCTTTTTCACGGATATGCTGCGGGAGTACGCGGCCGGGCGGCTGGATGAGGAGGAGCGCAGGACATTTCTCACGTTTTACCGCTGTTACGAAAAGAGTCCGCAGTACAGCGGGCAGGTCGGGAAGCTGGTGGAGACCGCTTTTGCAAGACATGAGGACAGACCGCTTTCCCGGGCGGCGGCCGTGGCCCTCTACGGCGCGTCCCTGCTAAACAGCGTCAGCCGTCTGGAAAAATATGCCGCCTGCGCTTACGCCCATTTTCTGCAGTACGGGCTTCGTCTGCATGAGCGTGGCGAGTACAGCTTCGAGGCGGCGGACATGGGAAATTTATTTCACAGTGTATTGGAGGGATTTTCCGGCCGCCTGAGAGAAAAGGGTTATACCTGGTTCGACTTCCCGGAGGAGGAGGGCCGAAAGCTTGTGGCGGAGACGCTTGCCGCCTGCGCGGCGTCCTACGGGGAGACGATCCTTTACAGCAATGCGAGAAACAGGCATTTGCTTGTGAGGATGGAGCGGATTTTGAACCGCACGGTGCGTACTCTGCAGACACAGCTTTGCAAGGGCCGGTTTTTGCCGGAGGCGTTCGAGGTTTCCTTCGACGTGCTGGAAAATCTGGATTCCCTGAATATTGCTCTTAGTGAAAAGGAAAAGCTGCGTCTGCGGGGCAGGATTGACCGGGTGGATATCGGGGAAACCGACGACCGCGTGTATGTGAAGGTCATTGATTATAAGTCCGGGGACAGGCGGTTTGACCTGGCGGCCCTCTATTACGGCCTGCAATTACAGCTGGTGGTCTATATGAACGCGGCGGTGGAGCTTGTGCAGAAGAAATATCCCGATAAGGAGGCGGTGCCGGCGGCCATGCTTTACTATCGGGTGGCGGATCCGATGGTGGAGGGCGAGGAGCTTTCACCGGAGGAAATCAACGGGCGTATTTTGCGGGAATTAAAGATGACAGGAATGGTTAATGAGAATGACGAGGCTGTCAGAATGCTGGACGGAGAGTTTACGGATAAGTCCGATATTCTGCCGTTGGAGCGGAAAAAGGACGGCAGTTTCTCCGCTGTCTCCAGTGTCATGTCGGAGGAGGACATGCGGACCGTTTCGGATTATGTAAACCGTAAAATACAGAAGCTGGGCAGGGAGATTCTGGATGGAACCATATCTGTCAATCCCTGTGAGCTGGGCGCGGAGAAAGCCTGTACCTACTGTGTGTACAAGCATGTCTGCGGATTTGAAGCGGGGGCGGCGGGATATCGGCCGCGGAAGCTCACAAAATTAAAGGCGGAGGAGGCGCTGGAGAAGATGCGGGAGGAGACGGAGTCGGCAGCAGCAGACCCGCCGCATGACAGGGAAAAGACCGCGGACGAATGAGACACGGCGGGCAGGGATGATAGCCTGTGCAGCGGGAAAGGACAGCGGACGGGCAGGGACAACCGGGAAGGAAACGGGGCGTGGTATGGGAATTACATTTACAGACACACAGAGACAGGTGATAGAGACAAGGGGCTGTAATCTTCTGGTCTCCGCGGCGGCGGGATCCGGGAAGACGGCGGTTTTGGTGGAGCGGATTGTGGAGACGGTGTGCGGCGGGGAGAATCCGGTGGATGTGGACAGGCTGCTGGTGGTGACTTTCACCAACGCGGCGGCGGCCCAGATGCGGGAGCGGGTCAGCCGCGCCCTCAGTGACAGGCTTGCCCTTGATCCGGGCAACGAGCATTTACAGCGGCAGACCACTCTGCTTTATAATGCCCAGATCACGACCATAGACAGCTTCTGCCTTTTTGTTCTGCGCAACCAGTTTCATACCATCGGATTGGATCCCGGCTTTCGGATCGCGGAGGAGGGGGAGTTAAAGCTCCTTCGAGCGGATGTGCTGGGGGCGGTGATCGAGGACGCTTACGGGAGGGAAGAACCGGAATTCCTGCACTGTATGGAATATTTCAGCGTCGGAAACAGGGACGAGGCGGTGGAGAAGGAGGTCATAAAGCTCTATGATTTTGCCATGAGTATGCCCTTCCCGGAGGCGTGGCTTGCGCAGCGGAAGGGGGATTACCAGGTAACGGGCGACCCGTTGGCCTTCCCGTGGGCGGTGCTCTTTATGGAACATGTGCGACTCGTGCTGGCGGGGTGTGTGGAAAAGCTGGAAGCGGCGCTTGGTCTGTGCGAGGAGCCCGACGGGCCGTACTTTTACGGGGAACTGCTGGAAAAAGAGCGGGAGATGGCGGCGGGGCTGCTTAGGCTGTGCGGCGGGAACTGCGCAGGCGCGGAGAACGGGAGCGGATTGGCGGATGCGCAGGGATCGGGTGTCGGGCAGACGGAAACGACGGAAGCGGGCGCGTCGGGCGGCGGCCAAACGGAAACGGCAGATTACGACGCCCTCTGCGGCGCATTCGGCGCGGTGGCGTTCGGGCGGCTTCCCTCCAAGCGGGACGCCTCTGTCTCACCGGCAAAGCGGGAGGCGGCAAAGGCGCTCCGGGACAGTGTGAAGGAGGCGCTCTCCGAGCTGCGGACGCAATTTTTTGGCGGATCGTCCATGCAGGTGAGCAGACAGATGGAAGGCTGTCAGGAGGCGGTGTCGGCGCTGGTGGATCTGACGCTTTCCTTTAAGGCGGCTTTCGACGAAGCGAAGCGGGAGAAGAACATTCTGGATTTTGATGATATCGAGCACCTGGCCCTGCAGATTTTACTGCGCGGGGAAGGGGACGGCTATGTGCCCACGGAGACCGCGCTCGCGTACAGGAGCCGGTTTCATGAAATTTTGATTGACGAGTATCAGGACAGCAATCTGGTGCAGGAGTATCTGCTCGCCGCCATCAGCGGGGAGTCCGAGGGACGGTACAATCGGTTTATGGTGGGGGATGTGAAGCAGAGCATCTATAAGTTCCGCCTGGCGAGACCGGAGCTGTTTCTGGAGAAGCAGGAGGCCTACGGCGGTACGGAGGAACATGCACGGCGGATTGACCTGCATCAGAATTTCAGGAGCCGCAGGGAGGTGATCGACAGTGTGAACGCTGTCTTTGCGCGGATGATGGGAAAGGAAATGGGCGGCATTGTCTATGACGAGAAGGCAGCGCTGCATCCGGGAGCCGTCTATCCCGTGCGGGAGGGCGGGCTTTCGGAGGACGCGTCGAACGTGACACAGCTTCTGCTGTTCCGGGAGGAGAAGGTGTCCGCTGATTCCTCCGCGCAGGACGGTACGGCGGCGCAGGCGGCCGGGCAAGAGCATGGCCTTGGCGCGGGGGGGCGGACGGCTCCCGAAAAGCGGGTGGCGAATGAGGAATCTGCGGGGGCGATTTCAGCGAAGGAACAGGAAGCCTACGGTGTGGCGGCGCAGATCAAGACGCTCCTTCGGGAGTTTCAGGTGACGGACAAGGAGACGGGGGCGCTGCGCAGGGCGGCCTTTCGGGATATTGTGATTCTGCTGCGCACGTTGTCCGGCTGGGACGAGGTATTTAAGCGGGTGTTGGAGGAGGAGGGGATTCCCGTCCACGTGACTTCCCGCACCGGGTATTTTGCGGCCGCGGAGGTGCAGGAGCTTCTGCATTTCCTGCGGGTTTTGGACAATCCGCTGCAGGACATTCCCCTCTACGGCGTGCTGCACACCTGTCTGGGCGGCTTTGCGGAGGAGGAGATCGCGCTTGTGCGGGCGGCCTTCCCGAAGAAGAAATACCTGTACGACGCGCTTGCCGTCTGTGTCGGACGAGAAATGACCGAACGGGTCAGCGCGCCTTTACAGGGAGAAGGACAGGCAGCGGGCGCGGGGCAGGCGACAAGCGAACAGGCAGCCGATACGGAGCAGGAAGGCAGAGCAGAGGCAGCAGGTGTGGGGCATGTGGCAGATAGGGAACATGCTGCGGATAGGAACCGTGCGCCGGACACAGCGGGCGCAGAGCAGATCGACGAGGCTCTGCGTGTAAAAATCAAGGCTTTTCTTGACAAAATTTCCGTATACAGGGAAATGTCCGTCTATCTATCCGTCCACGAGCTTCTGCAGGTCATTCTGCGGGAGACGGGCTATCTGCACTATGTGGCGGCAAGGCCTGAGGGCAGCAGACGGCGGGCCAACGTGGAAATGCTGCTGGTGAAGGCGGCGGATTATGAGAAGACGAGCTATTTCGGTCTCTATCATTTTCTGCGGTACATGGAGCAGATGGAAAAATACGAGGTGGATTACGGCGAAGCCGCCATGCAGGACGAGAACGCGGATGTGGTGCGTATTATGAGCATCCACAAGAGCAAAGGCCTGGAGTTCCCAATCTGTTTCGTGTCGGGATTGGGAGCGGCGTTTCGCAAAAAGGAGGGCAGCGGGATTCTGGCGGTGGATGTGGACGCGGGGATCGGCGTTGACTATGTGGATCCGGAGAGAAGGGTGAAGGGAAAGAATCTGCGAAAAAATGCCGTCGCGCTGAAACTGCGGCGGGACAGTATGGCGGAGGAACTGCGCATCCTGTATGTGGCCATGACGAGAGCGGAGGAGAAACTGATTCTAACCGGTATGGTCAAGAACCCGGAAAAGACGGCGGCGGCCTTACTTCCGCTGCGGCGGCGGGAATGCAGCCTGCTTCCCTATGACGTCCTGATGGAGCAGGACAGCTTTCTGTCGCTTGTGCTCTGCGCCCTCTCCGGCAATCGGTGTCTTGACGGACTCTATGAGGCCTGCGGGGCGGAAGTGGAACCGGATGCCCCGGAATATGCCGCGGAGCCGACGTTTGCGGTAAAATTGAATGACTGGGGTCATGTGGTGGAGGAGAAGATCGAGGAGACGGTTCTGGAAATAGAGGCGAAGAAGAAGCTCCTTTTCGGAGATTTGGCAAAGATGGCGGACGAAAGTCTTATGACAGAGCTGTCGCGAAGGTTTTCCTACGAATATCCGCACGGAAATCTGCGGGAACTTTATACCAAGACGACCGTGTCGGAATTGAAGATGGCGGGTATGCAGGAAACCGACGAGGCTGCGGCAAAGCTCTTCGAGGAGAAACCGGCGGTTCCCTATCTGCCCAAATTCCTGAGAGCTGACGAGACCGTCAGCGGTTCTATGCGGGGAAGCGCCTTCCATAAGGTGATGGAGCTGTTTGATTTCCGTGAGCTGACCAGCAAGATCAATGCAGACCCGCAGGCGGCGGAAGCGCTTCTCGTGGAGCAGATGGAGCGAATGCGGCAGACGGGCAGACTTTCGCCGGATTACAGCGGCGCGGTGTCCGTGCCGAAGCTTGTGGGCTTCTTGACGGGCCGGGCGGCGCTTCGCATGGCCGAGGCGGCCCGTGCAGGAAAGCTTTTCAAGGAGCAGCCTTTTGTGATGGGGGTTCCGGCCAGTCGTCTGGGGAGCGGTTTCCCGAAGGAGGAGACGGTGCTGATTCAGGGTATTATCGACGTGTTTTTTGAGGAGGAGGACGGCTTTGTGGTGCTGGACTACAAGACGGACGCCGTGTCCGCGGCAGCGGAGCTTGTGAAACGCTATCAGGCGCAGCTTGCCTACTACAGCGAGGCTCTTGCACAAATCTACGGATATGAGCCGGGGGTGAGCGGAAAGCCCGTGAAAGAGCGGGTGATCTATTCCTTTAAGCTGGGGGAGGAAATTTCGGTTTGAGAAGCCGCCGTCTGCCCGGGACTGTCGCCTGCGTCCATATGGCACGGACTGTTTCATCCTTTACATCTTTGCCGAAATTCGTTATAATAAAATGGTAACAGTCAATACAGTACAGTGGAAAGCGGGTGATGGTATGCCGTCTGGTATTGAAGTGACAAAGGCAGCTCTTGATGACTTTGCAAAAGTGCAGAGACGTATGCTTCTGGCAAAAAAAGAAAATGCGGTTGAGACATACGCAGACTTAAAAGAAGAGTATTTGACGTTAAAGGCATTGCTTAACGTTTCCGGTGTAAATCTTACGGGTATTGACAAGATAAATGAGTAATATAGCGGGTAAAAAAGAAGCGGGAAGGGTAAAAGGAGTAGAGCGATGAGATTAGTGACACGATCTGATTTTGACGGGCTGGCATGCGGCGCTCTCTTGAAGGAGGTTGGCCTGATTGACAGTTGGAAGTTTGCGCATCCGAAGGATTTACAGGATGGCCTTGTGGAGATCACGGAGAATGATGTGCTGGCGAACGTGCCTTTCGTGGAGGGGTGCGGACTCTGGTTTGACCATCACTCAAGCGAGCATGAGCGCAATGAGTTAAAAGGGAAATATAAAGGTGAGAGCCGTATCACACCGTCCTGCGCGCGTATTATATATGAGTATTACGGCGGCGAGGAGCGTTTTTCTCATTTCGATGATATGATGGTGGCTGTGGACAAGGTGGATTCCGGCAATCTGACCATAGACGAGATACAGAATCCGCAGGGCTGGATTCTTGTGGGATTTCTGATGGATCCCCGCACGGGGCTCGGCAGGTGGCGCAATTTTACAATATCCAACTATCAGCTCATGGAGAAACTGATGGAGTGCTGCCGTACCATGAATACAGAGGAGATACTGGAGCTGTCGGACGTGCAGGAGCGTATTGCCGTTTACCGCGAGCAGGATGAGAAGTTCCGGGAGATGGTGAAGGCGCACACGAGGGTGGAGAAGGACGTGATTATTTCCGATCTGCGCGGCGTTGACCCGATTTACTCCGGAAACCGTTTCCTTATTTACAGCATGTACCCGGAGCAGAATATTTCCGCGTGGATCGTTAACGGGCGCGGCGGCAAGGGCTGTTCCGCGGCGGTGGGTTACAGCGTATTAAACCGCACTTCCAATGTCAATGTGGGAAGTCTGATGCTCAAGTACGGCGGCGGAGGACACAAAGCGGTGGGAACATGCCAGTTCCCGGACGAGACCATGGACGAGCAGCTTCCGAAGCTTCTGGATGAGCTTGTAAATTACGATACATATTATAAGTAAAAAAGGAAGGGGTATGAATGGAAGATACAAGCGTATTTAAGAGTTACTTAAGACGTTTGCTCCAAGATTTGAAAGACCTTCAGCAAGCCCTAAAAAATAAAGAATACGAGAAAGCTTCACAGATGACAGAGAAACTGATTGTTGATACACAGAAAGGCATCGAAGATAATTAAGGACAACAAACAACAGCACACGGAAAACCAGGCCCCGGAAAGAAAATTTTCGGGGCTTATGTTTCTTCCCGTATTTCTGACTGCGGTCTGCATCCTGTTTACGGTGTTGATGGCGGGCTATATTCTGTGGTTTGACAAGGGCAGTTTTCAGGAGGAGACGGAGGGAGAGACTTACGACAGATATTACATGATGATTACGCAGGAGGACCAGTCCGGTTTCTGGCAGTCTGTCTATCAGGGCGCGTATGAGCGTGCACTCCAGGAAAATGTCTATGTGGACTGGCTGGGAAAAGACAGCTTTCGGGATTACAGCGTCGCGGAGCAGATGGAGATTGCCATCGCCTCCGGGGTGGACGGCATTATTGTGACGGCCAGCGAGGCGGAGGAGCTGACGGCGCTGATCGACCGGGCGGACGCGGCGGGGATTCCTGTGGTGACGCTTTACGGGGACAATACGCAGAGCGCGCGATGCAGCTTTGTGGGTGTGGGCAGCTACAATCTGGGCAGGGAGTACGGCAGGCAGGCGCTTAAAATTATGCGGGAGCGGCTGGTTGGTGCGGCTGAAACAAGGATTACGATAAAAACGCCGGAAGAGCCTGACGGGGAGAGCCCGGTTATCGCGGCGGCGGGCGGCGCTGAAATGGCAGTGGAGCCGGTAGAGATCGGGACGGCGGATCGTCCGGTTCGGGTGACTCTTTTGGTCAATCCCTTTGCAAACAGCTTGGACCAGAATATCCTCTATTCCGGCATTCAGGAGACGATCGAGCAGGAGCGGGGGGATACGGTGGTGGAGCTTTCCCGGCAGTCGGTGGATGATACCAACGCCTTTTCCGTGGAGGAGTCCGTCCGCGATATTTTCATGGGCGGGGACGTTCCCGACATCCTGATCTGTCTGAACGAGCTGAATACTACCTGCGCCTATCAGGCGGTGGTGGACTACAATAAGGTTGGGGCGGCC
>VSNH01000113.1 GCA_009774215.1 Lachnospiraceae bacterium | reverse complement strand
CGCCTCCCTCAAACGCCTTGTATAAGGAAATTCTGGACTTCGCAAAAAGTGTATGCAATTGGAAAATGGCGCACTAGTAATCTTTCTCTTTGAAAATCGCATTGACAACCTTGGCGAGCACCACACCCAGCACCACGATCAGAACCGCCAGCGCCGCGCCGTAGTCCACATTCTTCGTTTCCATCGTCTGATAGTACATGTACGTGCCGGTCAGGAAAGTCGTCTTAAGCGGCATCCCCTTAGGGAACATTACCCACGGCAGGTCGAACACCTTGAGCGCACCGGTAACCGCCAGAACGCTGCAGGTACAGATCACATTGTGAAGCATCGGAACCGATATGTAACGCACCCGCTGCAGCGCCGTTGCGCCATCAATTGTGGCCGCCTCGTACAGCTCGTCGGAAATATTGTTAAGCCCCGTCACAAGAATGACAAAGTAGAATCCCACGTACTGCCACATAACCGGCGCCATCATCGTAAAGAGGGCAATTCCCTCCGCCTTCCAGTCCGTCAGCTCCTGTTTGCCCAGTATTTCCAAAAGCTGGTTTACCATGCCCTTGTCGTAGAGGAAAATCAGGTTAAACATCAGACCTAATGCCGTGGCGGAAATCACGATGGGGAAGAAATAGAGCGTTCTGAAAATCTGTTTTCCCCTGCCGATATTGTCCACCATCAGCGCCAGCACGATGGCGATTCCTACCTGCCCCACCAGCGTGACAAGCATCATAATGATCGTATTCTTTACGGAGGTCCACACATTCGGATCGTGCAGCATCTCCTCATAGTTGGTATACCAAGGCGCGTTAAACTCTGTTGCCGTCGCGCCAAGCTGTTTCAGGTGCATAAAACTGTTGACAATCGTTTTAAAGAACGGATAATAGAGGAACAGCACCATGAACAGAAACGCCGGAAGAAGAAATGCCATTGCCGGCTTTTTATTGCGATATATATTAGCTCCCATAAGCCACCTCCACACTTTTCCCAATTTTTTTTGTGAAAGGGGGCAGGGTATTCCCCTGCCCCTCCAAATACTCCCCTATATGATTTACTGATTGTGATATGCTTCTAATCCTTCCGCTACCGCATCCTCGGCTGCCACTCTGCCTGTCACGATCTCGGGCATGCCGTCGAAAGTGGATACGCGGCAGTCTCCTGCGAACAGATCCTGTACCGCACCCGTCAGGGATGTGGTGCCCGCCATCATGTTCATCGCCTTGATCTGCAGAACATTGAATTCAGAAGTGTCAACTTCCGGTGCGTTCTTAAGTGCAGATGCACCGTGCTGTGCAAACTTGGGAACCATCTCGTCAGAAGTCAGATACTCTACAAAGCTGACTGCTGCATCTCTCTTCGCAGGATCGTCCCATGCCTTTCTTGTGATAAAGTATCCGGAGGAAAGACCACCAATCAGATCGGATGCCTTTCTGTCTCCCTTTCCGGGTACATAGGTTACGTCAAACTTATCTAATTTCGCGGAATCCAGAGTTGCCGGATCGTTAGGGTCGGACTGGCATGCTCCCACGATACCGCCGACTTTCCAGGAACCGTCGATCAGGAATGCAGCCTTGCCTTCCGTGAACATAGCGAAAGTCTCATCGTCTGTTGCGGAGAGCGTGTTCTCCGGGAAGTATCCCAGCTCATACAGCTCTTTGATATCGTTCATGCCCTGCACCCATGCCTGTCCGTTCTCGTCGCCCGCGTTCTCCGGGATCTCCAGATGGGTTGCCGGAGACTGGTTGTTGAAGATCGCGAACTCCCACCAATAATGAGGGATGTTGCCGAGCGCTGCCGCGATCGGCGCGTAACCTGCTGCCTTGATCTTCTCGCAGTCCGCCTTGAACTGATCCATGGTGTAGTCTGCGCCGGGCATTGCCACGCCTGCTTCCTCAAGAATCTCTGTGTTTACAAACATTGCCTCCCAGTAACCGTTTGCGGGTACCGCGTATTTCTTGTTGTCCACCAGAGAAGCCGTGATCAGGTCGTCATTCATGTTGGACGCATAGTCCGGATACTCTGCACGAATCTCGTCGATGGGAACCACCTTGCCCGCCTCGATGAAGCTGTTGGAGTCAGCCCCGTTGAAGAAGAACAACACATCCGGCTCGGAGCCTGTCTCAAAGTCTGTCGCCACTCTTGTCTTGAAGGTCTCATCCGAAGTTGCGGAAGTGTCTACCACTGCGTTGCCCGTCTCTGCCTCCCAAGCCTTCACGGCGTCCTTGTAATTCTGTGCGTTGGAGTCCTCACCTGCGAAGGTGGTCGTCACAACCAGCTCTACCGGGCCGCCCGCCGCGGGCGCTTCCGCTGCCTCTTCCGTATCTGCCGCCGGAGCCTCTGCTCCTGCATCCCCTCCTGTGCTCGCCGCGCTTCCCGTGTCACCGCTGTTTCCGCATGCTGTCATGGATAATACCATGGCGCCGGCAAGCATTGCTGCCATCATTCTTTTTTTCATCATACCCTTATCCTCCCTTTCATTAACATCCAGATCGCTTTCGTCTGTTGTTTTTGTTTCTGTACTTATCATACTCTGTAAGGGAGAATCAGAAAATTGTTGGGATTGTTCTTTTTTGCCTTTTATTGTTCGCTTGGCACATCCGTTTTGAGCAAAATTGTGCTGACCGTATATGCCGACTCATTCCCGTTTATAAACAATCCACAATCCGCCCCGTATATCATCTTAAGTCTCTGGTCAACATTACGAATCCCCAGGCTCACATGGTTCTCCCCGGACAGCTCCCTATCCTGTGCCAGAATCCTGTCGATCCGCTTCCTGTCCTCCATTGTCAGATGGCCGTTGTCCTCCACCTCGATGCAAAGATACCCGTCCTCCCGCTCAAACAGCCTGATTTCCAGCCGCCCCTGCGTGGTGATATCCATACCGTGCTCCACCGCATTCTCCACTATGGGCTGGATAATCAGTCTTGGCACCTGTACGGTAAGCAGCCATTCGTCGATCTGCTTGGTACAGTTGAATCTGGCCCCAAACCGCTGGGCGGTAATATACAGATAAGCGTCAGCGTAGGCCATCTCCTCCGCCATGGAATGAAACTGCTCCTCCTTCCGGTTCATAGTCGCCTCCAGCATGGTGGAGAGCGCCTCAATCATCCCGCTCACCTTCTGGTTCCCGTTCAAACGCGCCTCCCAGTTGATGGCCTCCAGCGTGTTGTTCAGGAAATGAGGGTTAATCTGGGACTGCAGCGCCATGATCTTAGCGTCCCGCAGCGCAATCTCCTCCAAATAAATCTTATCAAACTGCGTCTTTAACTGCTGCGACATGTGGTTGAAGGATTCCTTCATACGATAAAATTCCTCGTTGTCCTCCCCGTTCACAATCTGTATGCCAAGCTCTCCCTCCCGAACCGCGTCGGCGGCGGCAATCAGTTCCCCCAGCGGCACCGTCACTTTGTTATGAAAGAAACGCATCATCTGCACGATCAGCGGTATCATAAACACAAGAAGAATCAGGAAGAAGTACAACATCGCCGTCATCTCGGCATAGGTCACACGATTGTCCAGGGACACCAGCAGTACCATCGTCCCGCCGTACATGTCAATTCTGCGGTAGGCGTGGGAGTACCCGCCGACCTTGTACTTGTACAACGCTCGACGGTTGCCCAGCGCACTTGCCATATAGTCATACTCATGTTCCCTTCCTGCCTCGTGGTCTGCCGCTCCCGGCACAAGCAGTTCCCCGTTCCAGTACACAGCCGCGTCCGCATAACCCCAGATTCCGGTATAGCTTTTCATCAGCGACTCTCTGTCAAGCTCCAGCGCCAGCACCGCGTAGGGGACAAACTTGGAGGTCACCAGATTTCTGACCATATAAACCCGGCCCTCCACGCCGACCAGCGTCGTGCCGGTATCAAGCGTCTGTGCCACCTCCAGTATTTTCTCCCTGGCCTTCGTGTTGAAAAACTGGACGTCCTGATAAGATCCTTCGTTGCTGTAATTTAAGGAGTAAGCGGAAATTTCTGGATTCTCCAGTATCACAAGCATCGCCGCCCTGCAGTTATCGTCATAGCCGTACTGCCCCGTCAGGTATTTTTTCAAATCAATTTCAAATTTGGTTGCGTTCCTATTTTCCCGATATGTCTTATAATGCTCCATAATCACTGCCTGATAGGATGCATCCTTGGAGGCTTTTTCACAGTCCTTCAACTGGTATTCCATAATATCTACCGTCTTCTCCACAGACGCCAGAATGGTCTGTTCCACTTGACTGAGCACCTTTTTGGTCATCAGCAGTATGACCACCAATATCATCAGAAACAACGGCAAAAACCACCCAAACACGAGCCGCCTTACCATGCTCCATCTGAGTGATTTTTTCCGTCTGTGTTTTTCCACAGCCTTATTTATCATAGTGTCTATGATACCCTCCGTTTTTTTCTATCTTATCATAAACCCAGATATTCCTCAAACACCTGACAGAACGCCGTCGCATCCTGCTTCTCCTTCATCTCGCAGAAGATCCGCAAAAGAGGCTCCGTGCCTGAAAACCTGACGGAAATCCAGCCGCCGTCCTTTAAGTAAATCTTCAAGCCGTCCAGATAGGAAACCTTCTCCGCCTCATAAGGAATCTGCGGCAGCTCCTTATCCACGAGCAGCTGCTTCTGAATGGCTTCTTTCTTCTGTGGACTGAAACGGTAGTCACGCTCCTCCAGCGCCATACCGCCGAACTCTTTCCTGATCGTCTCCATGATCTCTGACAGCTTCATGCCGGTCACCGCAATCATTTCCACCAGAAGCGCGGAGGCATAAATGCCGTCCTTGCCCTTGATATGTCCCCGCACGGCCATACCGCCGGAGGACTCGCCGCCGATGATGGCGTCCGCCTCAAACATCTTAGCCGAAATGTGCTTAAACCCTACAGGCACCTCATAGCACTGCTCCCCGAAGCTCTCAGCCACTCGGTCAAGCAGATGAGTCGTGCATATGTTTCTGACCGCCGGGCCGTGCCAGCCCTTATATTTCACCAGATAGTAGTACAACAGCACAAGAATGTCATTGGGGTGGAGGAAATTCCCCTTATCGTCGATCACGCCGATCCGATCCGCATCGCCGTCCGTGGCAAGCCCCAGATCACAGCGCCTGTCAATCACGTAATTCTGCAGGGCGCGCAGCGTCTCCGCCGTGGGCGCGGGAAGCTTGCCCCCGAAAAGCGTATCGTGCCGCTCATGGATGGTCTCCACCTCGCACCTGGCCGTCATCAGAATCGTCTTTAAGGAAGTCTCGCTCACCCCGTACATCGGATCCAGTGCAATACGAAGCCCACGCTGTTTAATTTTATCCATATCCACCGTGTCGATGATGCTGTCCAGATACTCATTCAGCGGATAGATTTCCTCGATCAGCCCCTTCTCAATCCCCTCCGCGTAGTTCATTTCATCCACGGGAATGTCCGTCACCTCGTTGATGTAGCGCTCGATGTCCGCCGTCTGCACCTCATCCGCATCCCGGCCGCCGAAGGTAAACACCTTGATGCCGTTGTAGATCGCCGGGTTGTGGCTTGCGGTAATCATCATGCCGTAGTGGTAGGAATGTTTCATCACATAGAACATCACGAGCGGTGTGGGCGCCGACTTGTTGATCAGGCTTGCCTTGATCCCCTCCGCCGCAAAGACCTGCGCCGCCCACTGCATCGCCTCCTTGGAGAGAAAGCGCCTGTCATAGCCGAGCACGACGCCTTCCTTCTCCACCTTCTCCTCCCGCATCTTATCGCAGATTGCTCTGGATAAAATCTGGATGTTTTCCTTTGTAAATTCGTCCCCTATTACGGCTCTCCAGCCGCCCGTTCCAAACTTAATCATTGTATACCCTCCTTATCTCTCTGCGCTTTCCGCCTGTCTATCCCTATTTTCTTACCTGTTCATCTGTCCCTGTTTTCTGTCAACCTTCATGTCCCGGCTCTGCTGTGCCTCAGGTCAATGCGGAGAATGTCCGAATTTTAGGCATTCTCCCGCAAAAGCTCCACCTCATCCACCGCAGCCAATTTTTTACGCTCCCATAACCACTTCCACGACATGCCTGCTGCCCGCTTCCATGGGCATTATTTTTTCTACTGTCACACCGCCCACTCTGATTTCCTTTACGCCCTTCATCACGCCGTCGGGGTTACTCACCCGAATCTCATACTCTGCACCCCGCCATACCCGGACTGCCTGAAATTCCTTCCAGTCCGCCGGAATGCACGGATCAACGGTCAAACTGTCATAGTCAGGGCGTATTCCCAACATAAACCTTGTAGCCGAGAAATATGACCAGCCGCCGGAACCTGTCATAAAGGGATGTCTCGCCCTGCCGTATGCGCTGTGATCCCTGCCCATAATAAATTGGCAATAGGAATAGGGCTCCGACTCTCTCATCTCAATCCGGTTATTCTGGTGATAAGGACAGAGCGCATCGTAAAACTTCATGGCCAGATCGCCCCTGCCTCTCATACATGCCGCCGCCCACGCCCAGGGATTCGGATGAGAAAAAATCGCGCCGTTCTCCTTCACCCCCGGGTACACTCTGGTGACAAAACCGATGTCATCATCCGGCACCGTGTAGGAAGGGGTGTTGAGCAGAAGCCCGTAAGGCGTATACAGGTACTTGTCGATGGCCGCAAGAGCCGCGTCCGCTTTCTCCTCCTCGGCTGCTCCCGACAAAACCGCCCAGGCATTGGATTCCAGATGTACTCTGCCCTCCACGTCCGCCTGCGTGCCGATCTTTTTCCCGTTCGCCGTGATGCCTCTGATAAACCACTCGCCGTCCCACAACTGTGTGTTGCACACCTCTTTAACACGCGCCGCGGTCTTCCCGTATTTTTCCACATCCGCCTGATTGCCAAGATAGTCGGCCAGCCCGATGAAGTGCGTCAGCGCCCAATAGTGCAGAAAACTGACCATGGCGCTCTCACCGCCGCCCAGATTGAGACAATCATTCCAGTCGGCGCGAAGCCCCTTGCAGATGCCTGTCTGCCCCACCTGCTCCGTGGAGAAGTCCAGAATCCGTTTCAGATGCTCATAGACCGACTCCGTCTCCTTTTTCCCTTCCAGAAACGTGTCCGCATAAGGTAACTGCAAAGAAGCAAAATCCCTGTCTCCTGTCTCCTTGATATATTCTGTCACCGCAGCCACAAGCCAAAGGGCGTCGTCTGAGCAAGCATCCTTCAGTCCGTGTATAATGCTGTCTTTATCCGGCTCCGGAATCACCGTCGGAGATTTAAAGGGCTTGGCGCCCGTGTCTTCCATAAACCATTCCGGCTGGAACAGATGCAAGCCGTAGCCCGCGCTGGTCAGCCCCCGCATAAGCTGCTCGATCCGTTCCCTGCATTTGCCGGGATTCGAATGGGGTATTGTCATGGCATCCTGCGCCGTGTCCCGGTAACCCAGTCCCACTCTGCCGCCCACCTCGATAAAGGAAGCGAACCGTGAGAACATCACGTTGATCTCTGACTGGTACAGCGTCCATGTGTTGAGTAAGGTGTTCATCCCCTCGTTCGGCGTCTGCACCTGCAGTTTGGAGCACTTCTCTTCCCAGAAGTTTTTTAAATCCGCAAGAGCCGCGTCCACTGCGCCGTGATCCGCATATTTTGCGCGGATGCGCCTGCCCTCGTCTCTTCTGCCCTCCCCGAGCATAAAGACAAAGCGCGCCTCCTCTCCCGGCTGCAGCATCAGGTTTTTCTGCAGACTGCCGCAGTGGTTTCCCCCTTTTTCATAAGAAGAAGAGCACTTGCCCGCGATCACCGCCGCCGGATTTGTCTCCGTATTGTATATGCCGAGGAATTTGTCCCGCATACAGTCGAAACCGTCCGGCGCAAAGTCCGCCGTAAAGTACTGATACCCTTCCTCCTCATAAAATAAATCTTCCTCGATGATCCCGTCCTCGTAAGACGCGCCCGCGCAGTACAGGCTCATCTGATAGTTCTGGTTGTCGATCATAATATGATGGAAGGAAAATTCCAGATAGGAGAACAGGCTTAAGTTTCTCGCTTTATCCCCCGTGTTCTTCACCTTCACATCCCAGAGCTGTACCGCCTCGCCTCTGGGAATAAACATGGTCTGAGACGCCTGTATCCCCTCATACTCACACTCATACACCGTGTAGGACATGCCGTGGCGACAGCTGTACTTTGCCTGATCTAACGGTTTGCCCACCGGCTGCCACGATACCGACCAGTAGTCCGCGCTGTCGTTGTCCCGCAGATACACGTAGAAGCCCGGTCTGTCCATGGGCACCGCATTGCCCCGGAAACGGCTGATCCTGTGGTACTCCGGCGTCTTGTAGAAAAGATAGCCGCCTGCCGTGTGGTTCACCACCGCCGCCATATCCTCCACGCCGAGATAGTTCGTCCATGAACAGGGCAGATCCACCCTGTCGATGACATACTCCCTGTTTTCATTGTCAAAATGTCCGTATTTCATGTACCCTCCATTCCGGAGCGTTTACGCGACGGGGCGACGCAAACCTCCAATCTGCGTCTGCCATCTGACAAATTTGTGACGCTCCGGCACAAATTTACGTGTGAAAAAGGCTGCGCATCCACGCGTTTTTTCACACTCTACTCCCCATCCTTGCACCTTCTTAACATACATTATAGGGAGGAAATGTTTGCTTGGAAATAGATTAAGATGTGATAATTTGACTTTTTTTGTGATGGTGGAACCGGGCCGGAAAATTTTCACTGTCCGTCGCACCGCCCCACTCTTTGAACCATGCTGTGAAACGGCAGGCTCCCATGTGCGGCGCGCACATAAATACAAAAGACACCGCCGAAGCGATGTCTCAAGTGCGTGCAGGAAAAGAGACTTGAACTCTCATGGTATTGCTACCACACGGACCTGAACCGTGCGCGTCTGCCAATTCCGCCATTCCTGCGAACAAATGTTATTCTAGCGTTTTTTTTGTCAGATGTCAAGCCTTTATGATAAAATCTTTTTAAACTTTTTCTGCAACCTTTTTCTCCTACACACGGTCTAACCTATATCAGACATAGCCGGCAGCGCGCACACACCTGCTATGCCAAAGACCCCGCGGGAATATGACGAAAGGAAAAGACACTGATGAAGGAAGATACCATCAAGCTCGTAAAGCGGGCAATCAAAGGCAATATGGACGCCTATGGTAAGTTAATTGCCGAATATCAAATCTACTTATACAAAACAGCCTTTCTATATGTAAAAAACGAAGCGGATTCTCTGGACGCCGTGCAGGAATGTGTTATAAAAGGCATGCTTGGCATTGAAAAGCTGCGGGAACCACGTTACTTTAAAACCTGGATTACACGGATTCTTCTCAACTGTATCTGGCAGGAAAAGAAAACAGTCCCGACCATTTCTCTGGAAGAATATGTGGAAAAAGGGTGTGAAAATTATCTGATCGAAGAGAAGGTCGATCTGTATGACGCCATCGATTCGCTGAAGGATCAGTACAAAACGGTAATCATACTCTTCTATTTTCAGGAATTGAAAATCAAAGAGATCGCACAGGTTCTGGATATTCCGGAAGGAAGCGTCAAAGCAAACCTGTATCGTGCCAAAAAACAGCTTAGCAAGTGTCTCACAGTCGATACCGTTGAGAAAAAGGAGGTAAAACGCCATGCAAAATGATAAATTTGATGCAATCCCCATCCCCGAAGAATTGAATCATGCTGTGAGAGACGGGATCAAAGAAGGCCTCCGCCAGAGAAAGACACTTCACCGCAAAAGAACTTTTTCCCGCTACAGCGCCGTAGCCGCCGGGATTCTTGCCGCCCTCTGTGCAGGCGTGCTTCTGGCATCCAATCCGGTTCTTGCCGCAAAACTGCCTCTGGTCGGACACATCTTTTCCCGGATTCAGGAAAAGGTCAGCTATAAAGGCAATTTCAGCGATGACGCCGAAATCTATATAGAAGACGATGACGCCAAAGGACTTTCGGACAGTAAGACGCACACCGCAAAAGCAAAGGCCGATCCCTTGTCCGGAGAGCAGACAGAAAATCCCCTTGTGCAGACCTCCGGCGGATTGACCGTCACTGTCTCAGAGGCTAACTGCTCCACGCAGGCGCTGTATCTGGCGCTCTGTATTGAAAATAAGGAGGCTTTTCCCGCGGATTTTATCAAGACAAAAAACATGGACGGTTATTTACCGGACTATGACACGCTTTCTCTGGAAACCAACTCCTACTATGATGTGCCCGGACTTACCCAAAAAGACCGTCCCGGCGGCGGCGGACATCCCACGCCTTATTATATAGAAGGCCAGTTTGTGGACGACCATACGTTTACCGGCATCATCCGGGTTTCTCTGGACGAAGATCTGAGAAGCAGCGAAATCGCAGCAAACACCTCTGCTTCCGGCACTGATACCGCTCTGGCCGGAAATGCACAAACCACCGTGCTTCCTGCAGAGTTTACGTACTACCTTGAAATCTCGGATATTTATGCCGATCTGCTCCAATATGAGGAAATGCAGGCCACGGATCCCGAAACCCATGAGCAGCTAACGCTTTCGGAACCGTTGAAAAAGCATTATAAGGGGAAATGGAATTTTGCTATTCCCATCTCCATGAACAAGGACGACGCCCAAATAGTCAACATTAACAGGAAGAACGAAAATGGCGTCGGGATCGGCTCCGTAGAAAAGACGAATTTTGAGATAAAAGCGGAGCTTCTGCTCCCGGAAGGCGCACAGCCATACGACTACATTGTGATAATCTGCGATGCAAACGGAAAACGTCTGGAAAGTCAGGGAGACGCTGTCGAAGTTTTTTCCACTTTCGGCAGAGATACCAAGACCGTGTATGTCTACGTGTGTGATTATATTAAGTATATGGACGAATTAAAGGGGGATAACCGAAAACTCTCGGAAAACGCCCTGTTTGAAACAGAGGTACATTTTAAGTAACCGTGAGAATGGGGGGAGGCGGCCTGTTCAGAATCCGCCTCCCTCTCTCCTGTTTTCCGGATTCATTAAAATTCGGAAATAAATTTTGAAAAACATCTTGACTTTTGAAGATTCAAATAGTAATATATTACTTGCGTTGTAAACGTATGCGGAAGTGCTGGAATTGGCAGACAGGCTAGACTAAGGATCTAGTGTTGGAAACGACGTGAGGGTTCAAGTCCCTTCTTCCGCAGTTTTCTTAGAGGGCTGAAAGCGTTGATTTTACAGGGTTTTCGGCTCTTTTTATTTTTGCGAATGGGATGATGTTTTGGTCACTTTGGTCACTTTTTGCATCATTTTGTGGGTCTAAGGCATTTAAAACCTTATTATCTGTTTCTGCACTGTTCTCAATATTATAGATATAATGTTTCAAGGTAGTTGACTCGTCAGCATGACCTAACATATCTTTTACAATGCTCAGATTAACACCATTATGCAGTAATGTTGATGCATACGTCTTTCTGATCTTGTGCATCGTCTTCACCGGAATCCCTATATATTCGCATCCTCTTTTTATTTGGGTATCTACGGCATCCGGCGTAAGGCATCTTCCATCCCGCACAAATAGAAAATCTTCATACTTATGTCCATATTCTTCATTGATCATCTCAACCCTTTTGATGAGTTTCTGCGCTTTTTCCGTTAAAGGAAGCCACCTGTCACCATCTTCTGACTTGGTATAGTCCACAACATGAAAGCCTTTGCTCTTCATTTGATTAAGGTCACTTGTATCAAATTCTTCTACAAGCTGCCTATGTATATGAATCCTGTTGCCGACAATATCTGATTTACAAATGGCAAGCATTTCTCCTTTTCGCGTACCCAACTCAAAATCAAGCATGACTGCTAACGGTGCTGTGTTAGACGGATTATTTTTCAACCGCCTCTCCATCTCATCAAGAAGCCGCTCTTTTTCATCAGCCTGAAAGACCTCTTTTTCACTTGGCTTTTTACTTCCACTAACGAACTTCTTCCTATTGATTTTAACTGTAGACCGTCAAATTCCCATCTGCCCATTTCCCTTTTTTTCGTCAAATAAATATATCTGGTGAATAAGTTAATC
>VSNH01000112.1 GCA_009774215.1 Lachnospiraceae bacterium | reverse complement strand
GTGCTGAACACGTCCGACGCCGAATGAATCGCGTCGGAGATGATCGCGCCGGAGTGTGCCAGAATACCCGCTGACAGCTTAAATACGGTCAGTGCAAAATTGGCGATAATACTCACCGCCGAGACGCGCATGGCGACCCGCTCAAATTCCTCTTCCTTTTTCAATCACTGCACCTTGCTTTCCCCAAATATATTTCACTCTAATCTACCACATCTGCCCTGTCTGCGCAAGCCTTTTCATTGTTTTTTCACAGATAAAATATCGGTGGTTCGTCTAAACTAACTTGCACAGTCTGCCGATGTTCCTATCCTCCGTGCCCCTGCTTTTCGCAAAAAGGCAGCGTAAAAATGTTGCTTTTCAGACACGCATTTTATATACTGGATTAAGGTGTCAAAAGAAGCTTCGGCAAATCTGCTTTGGCATATTGCAAAGAGTATCTTTTGACAACTTGATCTATAATGAAAACAACCGCGAGTTTGCGGCTACGGCATGGAGGCAAAAATTATTACAAAAAACACGGACGAATTACTGGATGCGCTGAAAACCGCGCAGGAAAAGCAGGATTATGAGAGCGTGGCAAAATACTACCTGCAGATTGGAAAGGATTATAAGAAAAAGGGCATGACCGCAAAGGCTCTCTATTACCTGAACCGCTTTGACAATCTCGTCGGCGGGATAGACAGCCTGTATGACAAATTTGCCAAAAAGGACCACCAGGCATGCGAGTGGATCGAGGAACTGGAAGAAGCGCATATGCCTTATGAAAAGACGATACGGGAACAGGTTTTGAAAAAGGCAGAAGATTTGACCACGCTGCAGAAACTCCAGTGGCTGCTTCTGACCATGTCCCGATTTTGCCGACTTTTTACCTACACTTCCCTTCTCCCGGAGTTTGAGGCGTTCGGAGGTCTGGACCAGATTGTTTCCTATTTTACCGACGGGCTTTACGGGGAACTCGGGGAGGACGCAAAAGAGGATATCGAAGAGGAAATCCTTGATTTTGACGATGGGACAGAAGAAGTGTTTGAATCTCTCCTTATGAGCGACTATACGAAAAAGGTGGAGCTCCCGGATCAGGAGAGTTTTGTCCCGGCAGACTTAGAAAGCGGGGATGGGACGTTCTTCTTTGGCGCGGCAGTCCACGCCCTGTCGCAGTTTATTTTTGACGAAGCGGAGGAAGACGATATCCAGATGGAATTTGCGGCGTGCGGGCTCTTGACGGACTACTACTACCGCACATCCGACACGGACGCAGCGGACGAGCCAAAGATCAAAGAAGAAACCGCGCGCATCTTCTCGGATTATGAATTTGTAAAAGGCAACCCGGATGCCGCGAGTTTCCGAAACCGGATTGCACAATATAAAAAGATTATGCTGGTGTAGGGCGCGGGCAACCTGTCATTACAAAAGGTGCTTTGGCATATTGCACAAAATACTCACGCAGTTGTCATGCGCAGGAGAATCGGATTTTCTTAATATTCCGTCTAGCACCCAGCAATTTGCGGGCATGGATGCCCGTAAAAGCCCGATTCGAGCCTGGATGGCGAGTAGAGGGCGATTGCGTCCGCTCTGCGTTACCCTGCCGGAATATTTTAGAAAATCCATTCGACGAAGCCGACACAAGGGAGTTTTTTGCAATATGCCCTTTTGCCCCTCTAATCCTACACACTTATCTCCGCCTTCACCCCCAGCAATTCCTTATTTTCCTCCAGAATCGGATTCACAATCTCCTTCAGGAACTTCTCCACCTGCAGCGGCGCGCGTCCCACATAGTTCGCCGGCTCCATGGTCTTTTGCAGATCTTCCAGACTCATGTTGAATGCAGGATCCGCCGCGATCAGCTCTAAGAGGTTATTCTCTTTTCCTTCTCTCTTCACGTTCGCGCCCGCGATCATGGAGAGCTCCCTGATCTTCTCGTGCAGCTCCTGTCTGTTGCCCCCGGCTTTGACGGCGTCCATCATAATATTTTCCGTCGCCATAAAAGGCAGCTCGCTCATCAGGCGTTTCGTTATCACTTTATCGTACACGACCAGACCGTCCACCACATTCAGGCACAGATCCAGAATCCCGTCCACCGCAAGGAACGCCTCGGGAACGGAAAGCCGCTTGTTTGCCGAGTCATCCAGCGTCCGTTCAAACCACTGGACAGAGGAAGTGATCGCCGGATTTAGGGCGTCCACCATCACGAACCGGGCGAGGGAGGCGATGCGTTCGCTGCGCATGGGGTTTCTCTTGTAAGCCATGGCCGAGGAACCGATCTGACTCTTCTCAAAAGGCTCCTCCACCTCCTTCAGATGCTGAAGCAGACGGATGTCGTTCGACATCTTGTGGGCGGAAGCCGCGATGCCCGCCAGGATATTGCACACTCTCGTATCCACCTTGCGGGAGTACGTCTGCCCGGACACGGGATAGCATTTCTCAAATCCCATCTTTTCAGCGATCATGGGATCGATCTGATCTATGGTCTCCTGATCGCCGTCAAAGAGTTCCTGAAAAGACGCCTGCGTGCCCGTGGTGCCCTTGGATCCCAGAAGCTTCAGACTCCCCAGCACATAATCCAGATCTTCCAGATCGAGACAGAACTCCTGCGCCCAGAGGGTCGCCCGCTTTCCGACGGTGGTGGGCTGTGCGGGCTGGAAATGGGTGAAGGCCAGAGTCGGCAGTTCCTTGTATTCTTCTGCGAATTTCGCAAGCTCCGCAATCACGTTCACCAGCTTTTTCTTCACCAGCTTTAATGCCTCGCGCATCACGATAATGTCCGTGTTGTCCCCCACATAGCAGGAGGTTGCGCCGAGATGGATGATACCCGCCGCCTTGGGACACTGCTGCCCGTAGGCATAGACATGGCTCATCACGTCGTGCCGCACCTCTTTCTCTCTCGCCTTCGCCACGTCATAATTGATGTCCTCCGCATGGCTTTTCAGTTCGTCGATCTGCTCCTGCGTGATCACAGGTTTCCCATTCTGGGAAAGCCCCAGCTCCATCTCCGTCTCCGCCAGCGCGATCCAAAGCCGCCGCCACGTCCGAAACTTCATATCCGGGGAGAAAATATACTGCATCTCCCTACTCGCATACCGCTCCGACAAGGGGCTTACATATCTGTCTGTACTCATCTTTCTCTTTCCTTTCTATCGTAAAATTTGGCAGGTAATTGCGAAACTCATCACAACCTTACAATAATTGTGCAAATAGCGTAACCTTAAATGCATTTCGCAATTATCTGTTTATGATCAAGAATTAAACTTCTGCTCGTACTCCTCCACCGTCTTCATAATCTCCTTCGCATATTTCGGATACTTCTCCACCAGCGCCTTGATATCCTTCTGGGATGTGCCCGCCACCACTTCCCTGTTATAATCCATGCGCCGTCTCAAGGACTGCCTGCGGATAATCAGGTTGTGTCTGATCTCCACCATCTCCTTGGAGTCCAGAATGGCCTCCGTCTGATGCAGCCAGATAGCCGGATCCTGTATCTGATAGCATTTCAATATCTGCAGAAGCTCCTGCTCACTGTAATCCAGATCCAGCTCCGCCCTGCGGAATTTCTCCCGCTCCTCCTTCTCAACCTTGTAATTTTCCCACGTTTCAGTCAATTCTTTGGCACTGTTCACGCCATACTTCATATATAAATATTCAAGCAGATTGGTGTTGTTCACATAGCGGATCTTGACCTTATTCTGCAGCAAAATAATTTTGTTAATCCCGGTCTCGACTCTTCGCAGTTCCTTTCTGGCATCCATGTGCTTCACATAGATCAATGTGATCACCACTGCCGCAACGCCCGCTGTGGCAAGATACCCCAGCTTTGTGTCCATCTCCAGAAAGAACTGCAGAAACATAAGCAGCAGCACACAGAGTCCCAGGGCTGTCACACAGATAATGGTCATGCCCTTGGTGTCGGAAATCAGCCGCATTACTTCGCTCTTGCGGTAGAGGTAGGCGTGCTTCTCGCCCTCCAGACGGCTGAGGTCTTTGCGGATCAGCTCCTGATAGCTCTCCGCCTCGGTGATTTTCGTGAATGCCTCCTCCATCTCCTCTTCCATGCGCTCCACCATACGGTACTTTTCGTCCGTAATCCGATGAGGACGGCCCATGAAATCCGTTTTTCTCTCTTGTAAAAGGGAAACCCGCTTCGCGCAGTCCTTGAGCTGTTCGCTCTCCTCCGGCGGCAGCGCCTCGATCTCCTCCATATCCTTTAAGTAGGAGGTGACCATATTGTATTCAAAGTTCAGATTCTCTAACTCTTTCGTAGCGTCCGCAATCTTTTCCAGACAATTCTTTACATAGTCGCTTCTCTGCTCCTTATTGTCAAAATCTATCTCCCGCGAAGACTCCTCTTCCCACTCTTCCTCGTCGTATTCGTCGTAGTCTCTGCGGAATCTGTTAAGCAGTCTCTTTATAAAGCCCATTTTTCTCCTCCACGTCAGAACCGTTTATCGTTCTCTATCTCATGCTCCTGCGGTACTTTTCTTTCAGCCCCGCCGTCAGTTTCCCGATCTCCTCATAATAAGGCGTGGAGCCGCCAATTGCGCCCGCGCCCTCCTCCTTCATCACCTGGTAGGTGACAAGCATCCGGTTTTCATCCGTCCCCTCGAAAGAGCCCTCCGCGCGCTTCACCATACGCTCCACCTCCAAGGACAGCTCGTGGAACTCAGGATGAGCCGCAATATAATCAATATATGCGTTCTCCTGCTGCCCCATACGCAGCGCCGCCAGATACATCTTAAGCCCCTCTTTTTTCCCGTCTGTCTGATACGATTTCATAAACCAGTCCGCCGCCTGTCCGTAGAGAAACATGCCCGCACATGCCACACCCATATTGTGGTAGAGTCTCGCCAGAAGCAGCTTTTCATTCGCCGGCACCTCGCCCGCCAGACTCTGGTACTGCTGCAGGGCCGCCAAATACCGCTTCTCCCCGAGAAGATAATCGGCCTTCGCCTTCTGCCGCTCGTAAGGGCTTAATCCGTCGTTGCCCCGCACGATCTCCTCCGTCCTCTCGATCACGTCAGGCGGATAAATACTCACATACTCCAGAACCGCGCCCACATAAGCCGCCGTGGAACCTCTTCTGTTTAACAGCGCGTCCAGCGTATGCGCCAGATCGCTTAAGCCGCACTCCGCCTCCAGCCACCGAACCATATCCCGCTGCACGACTTCCGCGTCCAGAAGCTCCGCCCTGTCCACAAAGAGAAAGCACAGCTCTTCCACCGAATACAGGTTTACATAAAACCTTTCCATATAATAGGGATTCTCTGCCCTTCTCCCTGTTCCCAGAATCATCTGACCATCCATCTTAATCTCCATTTCGGAGCGTTTCCTTAGATAATCTGAAACGCCTCCTCCCACTCCTGTCCTCCGGCCGGGAAAAACTCACCCAGCCCCAGATCCGTCACCTTCACTGTCACCGTGTCAGCGGAGGCCATCGCCACGTCCAGCGCGTATCTGGTAAAGGGCGCGCCTGTCTCTCTGGCTCCCGTAAGGGGAATGGTTCTTGTCTCCACATTTTTCCCGTTAAGCGGCGTGACTACGAGGGAGACCACCTTCTCCTTACCGAGAAGAATCTCGCAGGACTTGTGCAGCTCATACCAGTTTTCCCCGGCATCCAAAAGCGCGTAGTAAGATTCCTTCCCCTGCCGCAGCACCCGCATACCGATATTTGCCTTCAGCTTATCTTCCCCCAGAAAGATATGGGTCTTGCCCGCCTCGGAAGTGTCGAATTTCTCCAAGAGGCTGTAGACCGCACCCCTGCTGTACAGATTGTTTCCCTGAAACACACGCCTGTTGCGGCATAGAAACTGCAAAGATTTTTTATGCCACTCCTCCCTGAAACCGTCCCCCAGAAGATAGGCCGAGGAGACGATCCGCCCCTCGCAGAGCTTCTCCAGAATCCCGAGGAATCGCTCGTCCGCCACCCGGAAGGCATCCTCCTTCACAGCCTCGTCCTCGTCCTCCTCGGGCACCACAACGGTCTCATAACCGGCTTCCTCGATCAAAGCCACAATAGGCGTTGTCCTCTTGTTGCACTCCATGCGGTAGGTTTTTAAATACCTGCCGTCGTGCTCGCAGACCACCGCCTGGTACGCCCACAGTTCCGGGGGCTGGTACAGCATGAAAGAGTAAAGGCTCTCCGTATGGCTCTGGAAATAAATGTGTTCCGTGTTCACCTGCAGATTGGCCGCCACCTGCAGGAGAATCTCCACCATGCGGTCATCCATTCCGCCCACCGTAAACAGTAAAGCCCCTATATGCTCCACCGGAATAATGAAGCTCATAAGCCCCAGACTTCTTCTGATGAAAAGAGTCAAAAGCGCCACCGGATCATAAGTCTCCCCGTCCAGCCCGATCTCCGTCCCCATTCTTGCAAGGTTCAGAATATCCTCCACCGGGCACATGGTTTCCTCTCCTGCGCTCTTGACCGCCTCCTTGCCGTAAAGCCACTGGTTCGTCCCTTTTCGTTTACATAACACAAACGGGATGTTGTACTGCTTCGTTCCCACCACGGGAGCCACCGTCTCCACATCCCCCTCGCCAAAGAGGCAGTAACTGATTTGGGCATACCTCTCCCCCAGATCATACCCCACAAACACACTTCCCTTATGCGGTTTGCCGTCCTCTTTCGTACCCAGAAACATACTACTCTCCTAACCTTCGGAGAATGCCCTTTTTTGGCATTCTCCTGTGTGAGAAAAGTCTGCCTCGCAGACTTAGTGCTTCTTCACGAGGCAGCCTTTGCTGCGAGTGATTAGAAGTACTTCTCACACTGTTAACGCACTGTGAATATCTGCTCCACCATATGATCCTGCTTGAAATACGCAAGCAGCAGATCATTTACCGTATCATAATCATGCAGGGTCTTCCCGATCATAATATCATTCAATATGTTGAATCTGCCTTCCGAGATATCCTCCCCGGCCTCGCCTTTCCTGATCACGTCGCTCACCACAAGCTGCTCCCCTGCCTCCGATTCCTCCGTGATATAGTACCTGAGCTGTTCCCCGAAAAACAGAATAAAATCGCTGACGCAAATGCCGCCGAACATATCCCGCATCTCCTCGTGGGTATACTCCTCCCCGCCTGCCCCCTCCTCCTGAATCAGATAGTGGATCATCACCCGGGCGCCGGTAGTCGTCCGATACTCCACCATGGTCTTATCCAGATAAGCGCCGAGCTGCGGCACACAGCCAAAATATTTACGATAAAAAGGCATCACGATCCCCTGCGCCAGAAGCGATTCCAAAAAGACGCCGCAAAGCTTCTGCACAGCCTCCTCCCGCTGTCTGTCCGCGTAGTAGCGCAGATACGCGATCCGACAGACCGGGTGGAACGGCGCCTCCTCCTGATAAAGCTGCCGCACGCTCTCGAACACATAGGAATCCGTATCTGCATCCTTCACCACATAATCATAGCAGCAGGCCGACACAAAAGCCGCCCGTACCCGCTCGCTGCCGCCGCTCTTCGCATAAAACCGGAAAATATCCAGCCACTCTTCCGCCCGGACGCCCGTATACAGCATCTGCACCAGCATACGCTCGCACAGCCTGTAAGTATCCGCGCCGAAAGAAGCCGCCAATTTCCATATATCCCGCATCTGCCCGATGTTCCCCGAAAACCACTGTACCAGATACGAAAGCACATTGTCGTCATACTTTCCCTTCTGCACCACATAGAGGAGCATACCCGTCACCAGAGAATCATCCTCCGCCTCCGTCAGCTCCAAAAACCTGCTGCCCAGCTTGAGAAGCGTTTTCGCATCCATATCGTAGGGCCCAAAACGTTTGACCCATCCGACTGCCTCCTCGTACATCCCCCGGCTGACCAGAAAACGCACGACCTTTCCTCTGTCGCGCCGATCCACATCCTCCGGTTTCAGGGCAAGCAAATACTCATCAAGCTCCCGCATTCTGTCCTCTTCATAATAAAAGTCTACCACCATGGGACGGATTTTGCGCTTTTCTTCCTCCTCGATCCGCTCCGACGAGGATAGCAGCGCAAAGAGATCCGCGTTGTCCTCCTGCACGGTAAACGTATGCTGTTTTTCATAGCAGACATAAACCGCATAGCCAAGATGATTTCTCACAAAGGGCGCAATCATAAGTGCAAGTCTCTCCGGCTTCATCAGCGCCTCCACGCTGTATTCCATGCCCGCCGTAAAGAGATTTCCCTCGCCGTCCCCCAGAAGCACCCGGCAGTCATTGGCATAGATCGGCAAAAAAGCCCTGCCCTCCGTCATGGGAAACCGCTTGATATCTGACCGGCAGGCATAAGTAAGCGCCACCTCTTTTGCATTCTCCGCCTCTGTTCTGACCTCCCGCATAAAAAGCAGGGACACGAGCGACCGTGCGGTCTGTTCGTCGATCATGGACAAGGTCAGGAGATTGTCGTAAAGATAAGCCAGATCCCTGTTGATTCTGCCACGGCCAATCTGTTCCAGCACAAAACGCTCCATGGCAGCCATATAGTTTACATAAATATCAGCCAGTTGCTCCCGCCGCCTGTGGACATAGGCGTAAAGGTAAGCGGTGGTCTCATAGTGCAGATCACTTCTGTAAGCAAAGTACAAAAGCACCATCTTTGGCAGCTCACCGTCAAAATTCCGGGGAAGCGACATCATATAGTACTCATAAAGTCTGGTGATGCGCAGATTTTCCTCCACCCCCTCCTGATACCACGGAAAGTATGCCTCTCCGCTGCGGTTTCCCTTGATGAGCAGCGTGCAGATCTCGTGCAAAACCTCCTTGTGGGGAATCAGCGCATAACAGCCCTTCAAAATACGGAACAGGCTTTCGGAATAGTTTCTCCTCTGCCCGGCAAGATACACCACCTGCAGGAGAATCTCCTCCTGCATGACGCCGTTTTTGACCGCGAAGATCAGCACCTGCTCCTCAAAGAGATCCAGCTTGCGCAGCATTGCCGGATTCATACAGAGGATATTCCACGCCTCAATATAAATCATCGGAGAAGTACAGTGATGGACAAACAGATCTTCCAGAAGCAGCCATCTGCGGGAGACACTCTCCACATACTCCTCGGACAGATACAGTAACAGCCATGCGATCCGCCAGTCCCCCCGTCTTCTGCCATAAATCTGCGAAACCGTCTCCGCCACCTCGTCCACATAGGAATCCTCCTCACTGATGAGTGTGGTCAGATATAAGTAATAGCACCACAGCGCGGGATTCTCCTCCCGCTCGGCGATCACCCGTTCCCGCAGCTTCTCCATCTGCCATTTTGCCTCGTTGCCCCGCTCCTGGGACATCAAAAGCTGACCCCGAAACAGCTTCACGGCGATATCCTTATCGTCAAGCTGCTCCATGCGCGTTAAAAGCCTTCCCGTCTCCGCAAGCCAGGTGCCCGTTCCGATCTTCTTTAAGCGGTGCGCCTGATAGTATTCCATCAGCTGCACCATAAGCTGCTTCTTCTCTCTCTTTGCTCCGAGCGTTCTGCCCCCGGGCACACGCCGCACCACCGTGACGGGAATCCGTGCCGTCCCGTTCTCCCGCACAAGCAGAATGGCGCCTAAGTTTATGCCGCCATGCAGCTTTTCCAAATCAATCTGATAATAGAGCCTGTAAATGTGATCGGAGAAGGCATCCTCCCCCGCAGACTGCTCCTGCAGCTTTATAAATGCCCCTTCCGTCTCAAACCGCAATCTCGTATAACCCCAACCATTACTGTTTATGACAAGCGCATACCGCGCATCCCCCGCCGGATCCTCCAGCCGGATCTCACTCTCCTCCGGCAGAAACTCCACCGGCTTTTTCTTGTGGATCTCCTGCAGAAACTCTTCCACATTATGCTCGTTGCCGGGTACGGCGGAAAGCCCCTTATAAACCGCAAGATACTGCCTGTCGTGACCCGAAAACACCTTTCGAAAACAGGGCTCGTAAAAGAGCGCCACCGCCTCCGGCCAGTTACTTCTCGCCAGATTCGTAAAGTGAAAGAGATTCCGTATCTCTCCGAGGCTTGACGTGATCTCATCAGAAAGCACCGTCACCTGAAAAGGCAGCGCATACTCTCCCCTGTTGGAGACGATGAAAAAAGAGCCGGACACCTCCTGCCCCGCCTCCATTCCGGCGGCATCAAAACGGTAAAGAATCTCATCCTCGCTGCCGCCGAAACGCTTCGTAACACAGGTCATGCGCAAGTCCGAGGCCGTCACTGTGCCTTCCGTGACCATTCCCTCCGGTCCGCACACGAAAAAAGACCCCTCACAGACCGTATCTGCCTGAAGGGACAGCGTAACGCGCGGGCAGGAAAACGAAAGCGTTCCGTCACCGGTATGAAATTTGCCTTCTAAAATCTCGTCCACTACCATACCGATAGTATATCATTTTCAGGGTGGCATGTGCAACCCTCATTGCATATCATAGGGGTAAGAGAAATGCTATCCAAGGAACGAGGTATCCGCATGGACGTAAACAGAGAAGGACTAAGCGCAGAAAATACACGAACTGAAAACGCCGCCACGACAGGGTCTGACACAATCGGAAGACTGCAGATCAACGTCACCGCAAACGTGGGACTGATCCCCATAGAAAACGCCTCCATCACCATCTCCTTCACCGGAGAGCCGGATTCCACACTGGAAACGCTCACGACCAATTCTTCGGGGCAGACTGACACGGTGGACTTAAAAACGCCGCCCTTACAGTACAGCCTGACCCCCAACTCCCCCATGCCCTACTCGGAGTACACCCTGTCTGTCAGTGCACCCGGCTATGAACCTGTCATCGTCTCGGGCGTGGAGGTGCTGCCGGATGTGACCGCCGTCCAGAATATTGAGATGACGCCGACAGAAATGAGCAGCGACACGGAGGAGATCATAGCCATCCCTGACCATACACTCTACGGCGACTATCCGCCCAAGATTCCCGAGGATGAGATCAAGCCCATGGATGAGTCCGGCGAGATCGTCTTAAGCCGCGTGGTGATTCCCGAATATATTATCGTACACGACGGGGTGCCAAACGATTCCACCGCCCCCAATTACTATGTGCGCTACCGGGATTACATCAAAAATGTGGTATCCTCCGAAATTTACGCCACCTGGCCGGAAAATGCCATCTACGCAAACACGCTGGCTATTATGTCCTTTACCTTAAACCGGGTTTATACCGAGTGGTAGGTAAACCAATACTTTCAAGTAATACAAAGTCCTCCAGTCGTATCCTAAATTTGATATTGATATCATCATTTTTTACCTCTATCTGGTCAATGAGGGCAGACAGCAACATCTTTTTGGTCTGCGTATCTGCATTTTGAAATTCCTCCTTCCAATTTGGCACCATGGTGATAAACTTCTCCAAATCGCTATTTTGATTTACCACCTGTGACAGCCTGTTCTTTGCCTGTTCCGCTTCTTTGTCTAACGTTTCCATTTCCTGTTCCTTTTCCTTGATCATGGCAGAAAGTTTCTCGGCACTGAAATAATATTCCCCTCTGATTGCTTCTGGTATCTTTTCTTCCAGTGTTCGGATATCTGTTTGTAAGGTTTGTTGTTTTTTATGAATGGTTCCCAGTTCCTTCTCTATGCCCTGTCTTTGCTGACTTTGCATTTTTTCTATTTCTTCCGTGATATCTATGGATCTCAGATGCTCCATATAAGTTTCAACCACCCCAAACACGATCCCCTCCAGATAATTCTGCGAATAACTGCTGCGCTTTTCACATTTTGACGGGCATACATATCTGCCCGCGTAGGATATTTTCTTTTCTCCCGCCTTTGTCGTCCAGTGGTTGCAATAACTCCCGTTCTTTAAGCGTTTCCCGCAATATCCACAAGTGGCAAGACCAATCAGTGCAAGTTTCCCTTTTGTGGAAAACGGCACATTGTACTGCTCTTTATACTCCTTAGCGGATATCTGTTTTGAGGTATTGATTTTATTTTTTCGGGCTTCTCTGATTTCCTGCGCTTTCTCCCATGTCTGCTGCGAAACAATGACAAGTTCCGGTATCTGTTCCTCTGAATAAATCCAGTCCTTCCTGTCTAATCTGATAAACCCGTTATG
>VSNH01000111.1 GCA_009774215.1 Lachnospiraceae bacterium | reverse complement strand
TCGGATGACTGTCGCTTCCTGTGCCAAGAACCATGTGGACAAAAAGGACAGCGAGAACTTTAAAAATATCATGTCGGGGGAGAATCTGAGAAAAGTCTTTATTAACGGCGGCGCGCCGATTCATTTCAGCTATCTGCGTCTGGTGGAGGGCGAGTGGAAGTGGGTGCGGACGGAACTGGTACCTGTGGAAAACTTCAGCGAAGACAACGCCAGAGTGATGTGGTATGTAAAAAACATCACTGAGGAAAAAGCAAGAGAGACAGAGATGACGGATCGAATGCTTCGGACGAACGCGGAGCTGGTACAGGCACAGAAGGCACTGGAAGAGGCGAACTTAAAAATCAAGGAGTCGAATCGTATGTTGCGCCGTAGTTTGAGTGCTGAGGAACAGTACCGTCAGGCGATTGTCTCAGAAGCCGTTTTTGTATTTAATGTCAATGTCACGAAGAATCTGATAGAAGAAGAGTTTTATGAGATCACGGACGGACGGATGGAGCCGGTGCTTTCCCGGATGGGCTTTGAAGTGCCTTGTAATGCGGATGATTTCTTCCTTCATTGGAGCAAAGAGCGCGTTTTTCCTGAGGACAGGGAGGTTTATGTACAGACGCTCAATACCAATCATCTGTTGGAAGCTTACGAACGGGGAGAGAACGAGCTGATTATAGAAGTTGAGACCTCCGGTTCGGAGGAACAGCCCATGGTTCTGCGGCATACGATTCTGCTTACGAAGGACGCTGTCAGCGGCGATATTCTGGCTCTCAATAATGCCAAAGATATCACAGATATCCGCGCAAAGGACAGGGAGACGAAGAAAGCGCTGTTGGACGCTTATGAAGCGGCGGATCGGGCAAACTGTGCCAAGACAGATTTCCTCTCCAAAATGTCCCATGATATCAGGACGCCCATGAACGCGATTATCGGTATGACAGCCATTGCAGGCACGAAACTTCACGATCCTGACGGGGTGGAGGAATGCCTTGCGAAAGTTTCGGCTGCGAGCAAACATCTGCTCTCACTCATAAACGAGGTGCTCGACATGAGCAGGATCGAGTCGGGTGCGCTGACTCTGGACGAGGAGGAATTTAACCTTCTGAATATTATAGACAGCATGGTGAATATGCTTTCTGATGCCGCACGGGAAAAGAAGCAGAAGATAGAATTTCGCGCCCACGGCGTTCAAAATACCAATGTGCGGGGAGATGCGAGGCGGCTGCAACAGATATTCGCGAATGTGATAAGCAATTCCATCAAATATACGGGAGAAGGCGGAGCAATCAGCATAGAAATTACGGAGAAGCCCTCCCAGCAGGAGCATGTCGGATGTTATGAGTTTGTGTTTAAAGATAATGGCATCGGCATGACAGAGGAATTTCTGCAGCATATTTATGATCCCTTTGAGCGGGCGGACGATGTGCGTACCAGCAAGATTCAGGGCACCGGACTTGGCATGACTATCAGCCGGAATATTATACAGATGATGGGCGGAGATATCCGGATAGAGAGCGAGCCGGGGGTTGGGACGATTGTGACGGTGACCGTGCCCTTAAAGTATCAGGTGCCGGGAGTGGTGAACAGGAAGGATCTCGCCGGAAGAACAGTTCTGGTGGTGGACGACTCGCCTTTTGCCGGAGAGACCACCAGCGTACTTTTGAGCAATCTGGGGATACGCGGCGAGTGGGTGCAGTCCGGAGAAGAAGCGCTGGATTATATGAAGGAAAAACGGCGGAAAGGGGAAGATGTTTTTGCCATTCTGCTGGATGTGAACATGCCGGGCATGAACGGTATGGAGACGGCGAAGGCGATACGCAGACAGGAAGGCGTGGAAATTCCGGTTATTCTCGTCTCTGCCCATGAATGGGTGGATATTGAAGTGGAGGCGCGGATGGCGGGCGTAAACACATTTATCAGAAAACCGTTTGATAAGACCAGACTGCTGACAGCATTCCGCAACTTTATTCCAAGGGAGGCAGTAAAGCAGCCGGAAGAAACGCTTGAACAAATCGGGGAAGTGGATTATTCTGACAAACGGATTCTCGTGGTGGAGGACAACGACCTGAACAGGGAAATTGCCACGGAAATTCTCTCCATGACGGGAGCGATGATTGAGACGGCGGAGAACGGCAAGGAAGCCGTAGACATGGTGCTTGCCTCTGATGAAGGCTACTATGATCTGATTCTCATGGATTTGCAGATGCCAGTGATGAACGGGTATGAGGCGACAACAACGCTGCGTGCCATGGAGCGGGAGGACGCCAGAAAGATTCCCATTGTGGCGATGACGGCGAACGCCTTTTTGGAGGATATACAGCAGTCGAAAGCCTGCGGCATGAACGAACATATGTCAAAACCGTTGGATATTGACCAGCTTCAGCGGATGCTGGCAAGGTGGTTGTCGAAGCAGAATAGAAACGCATAAACGGTGTCGGTTCCTTAGAAATAGGGAGCCGGCATTTTTGCTATATTTAAGAAAGATAAAAAAAGTCTTAAATGTGGGCCGATATACTTTACTTTTGCAGATAATTTGGTGTAATCTGAAAAACGGATATTGGGACATAGAATTTGGAGGAGTTAATTATGAAAAAACGATACATAAAGTCCGGACACGGAAATGTGGCGCTGTTGCTGGCAGTGGCATGTGTTTCCGTGATGCTTGCGGGTTGCGGGGATACCGCGGTAGAGGAGGAAGAGACGCTGAGCGAGGTGATTCCTGTGGAGGCGCAGATGCCGGAGGCGGGGACGCTTACGCTTAAGAATGAATTTGTGGGGACTGTCAGCCCGGAGGAGTCGGTGTATGTGATTCCCATGGTGACGGCGGAGGTACTCGGCACGGATATTAGCGTGGGCGATACGGTGACGGCGGGGCAAGTGTTATGTAAACTAGATACGAAAGCCGCCGAATTACAGCTTGCCAGCGCGCAGGCGCAGTACAACAGTGCGACGGCGGGCGTGCAGGCAGCCGAAGTGGGATATGAGATCGCGCAGGCGCAGTACGACAGCGCGGTGGCGCAGATAGATATGCAGAACGAACAGACCCAGAGGCAGAAAGATCTGACCATGTATCAGATGCAGATGCAGATCGACGGGATCAGCGATGGGATAGAGGATATCAATGAGCAGATTTACCAGTTGGAGGAAGACAGAGAGGATGCCAAAGATCAGCGGGATGATCTGAAGAAGGCGAGAGACAGGGCGAACAGCGGTTTAAAACAGGCATCTCAGGCTTACGCGGCGGCGCAGGCAGCCGTGACGGCATTGGAACCGGGGGATTATCAGGAGCAGCAGGCTATTATAGCAGGTCCTCCTTTTAATGGAGATGTAAGTGCATATGAATATGCCTTAAAGCAGGCCAAGGAGCAGCTTGCGGCAGCCAAGGCGGCATATGAAGGGGCCCAGGCGGCAGCCTCCCAGACAAGCGCGGCCTACGAGCAGGCGAAGGCTGGCATCGAAGCCATAGACGACGGTAAGGAAAAGCTGGAGGATTCCCTCTCCGATACTTATAAAACAAAGGAACAGACTGAGACAGTGAAAAATCTGACGGAGGCGCAGCTCAATGTCAATACCCAGCCGGTGCAGGATATCAGCAAGAGGACGGCGGCTCTGGGCGTGGACTCCGCGGCGGCGCAGGTGAACAGCGCGAAGGTCGGCGCGGCGGGCGCACAGGTGGGGATTGACAGCGCCGAGTACCAGCTTGACATGTACACGCTGACGGCGCCCATTGACGGCGTGATCGAGGCAGTGAACGTGAAGGAACATGATTTTGCCTCCCCGCAGAATCCGGCCTTCGTTATTTCTAATAAAAATACCATGACGGTCACCTTCGGCGTGAGCGAGGGCATTCGCGGCACGCTGCGGATCGGACAGAAAATTCAGGTAGACAGGAACGGCAAGCTCTATGATGCCGTGATCACAGAGATCGGCAGCATGGTGGATCAGACGACCGGCCTGTTTGTGATTAAGTCCTGTGTGAACACGCCGGATGCCAGCCTGCTGACCGGCAGCAGCGTGAAGGTGACGGCGGAGACTTACAGCCAGGCAGATGCCCTGCTGATTCCCTATGACGCGGTATACTATGATGACAGCCAGCCTTATGTCTATGTGGCGGAGAATGGAATAGCGAAGCGTAAGGACGTGGAGACCGGGATTTTTGATATGGATACGATCACGGTGCTTTCCGGTCTTTCCACGGAGAATACTTTGATTACGAGCTGGTCGGCAAATCTCAGAGAGGGCGCGGAAGTGTCCGTGCAGATGAAGACCGGGAGTGAGACAGGCGGTACAGACACAGCGGCAGATGATGTGACAGGTAGTACAGACACAGTGACAGACGATGCGACAGGCAGTACGGATACGATGGCCGGTATAGCGGCAGGCGGTACAGAGACATCGACTGAAAGTGAAACAGACGGCGCAATGACAGCGAACGGAGAGTAACAGTTCAGCTCAGGACTTAGCACTTGCTGCAAAGTCCGTAAGAGCATGTAATGGTTGAAAAGAATCCGGCCTCTTTGCCGAAGGCAAAACTGGAATAGGCCGGATTCCGTAACTATGAAGCCGAAGACTGAATAGTTACGGAGAGTAACAGTTCAGCTCAGGACTTAGCACTTGCTGCAAAGTCCGTAAGAGCATGTAGTGGTTGAAAAGAATCCGGCCTCTTTGCCGAAGGCAAAACTGGAATAGGCCGGATTCCGTAACTATGAAGCCGAAGGCTGAATAGTTACGGAGAGTAGGAGGCAGCAATATGGGATTGACAAAATTGGCTCTGAAGCGTCCCGTTTCGATGGCGCTTATTGTTCTGGCTCTGGTGGTGTTCGGTCTTTCTTCCATACCGGGTTTTCGGCTGGAGCTGACGCCCGATATTGAGATGCCGATGCTTCTCGTCTACACGATTTATCCGGGGGCGGACCCGGAGAGCGTGGAGGAGCTTGTGACGAAGGAGATAGAGGCTGCAGGTTCCGAACAGAGCGGCGTAACTACTTATACTTCGCAGTCGGCGGAAAATATGTCCATGGTTATGTTTCAGTATGAATACGGAACAGATTTGGATGACGCCTATATGGATTTAAAGACGGCGCTCGACGCGGCAAAAGCGTCCATGCCGGATGATGTGCAGGAGCCGACGGTAATCGAGATGGCCATGGATCAGATGGAAACCATGGATATTTCGGTGACCGCGGTGGGCGACAGCGATGTGCTGAGCTATGTGAACGATACGATGGTGACGGAGCTGGAGACAATCTCCGGCGTGGCGGATGTACAGGTATACGGCGGTCGGGAAAACTATATCCGCGTGCTGCTTGACTCTCAGGCGATGAAGGAGTACGGGGTAACCATGAGCGGCATTGCCCAGACCATCGGGGCGATGGATTTTACGGTGCCTGTGGGCAGCGTGAATCAGGGTTCGCAGGATATTGCGGTATCCAGCAGTGCGGATATCTCCGGGGTGGTACAGATACAGAATATTCCCATAACCACGGCAAGAGGGCAGGTCATTCCGCTCTCGGAGGTGGCACAGGTTGGTGAGAGCCAGAAAGCGGCAGACAGCCTGAGCCGCTATAACGGGCAGGATAATGTGACGATCGCCATTACGAAAAAGAAAAGTTATGGTACCGTGGATGTGACAAGAGACGTGGAGCGGATGCTGGAGCAGCTGCAGGCGGACAATGACGTAGTCGTGATTGATACAATCTATAACGCTAGCGATATGATTATTTCCTCGCTCTCGTCTGTGGGAAGCACATTGGCGCTGGGCGTGTTGTTTTCCATGATCGTGCTGTTCCTCTTCTTCGGAGATTTCAGAGCCAGTCTGATTGTCGGCAGTTCCATGCCGATTTCGCTGTTCGCGACGATGATCGGCATGAATATGCTTGGTTTCACCTTTAATGTGGTGACGATGGGGGCGTTAGTCATCGCCATCGGCATGATGGTGGACAGCTCGATTGTGGTGTTGGAGAGCTGTTTCCGCCTGAAGGATAAGACGGGGGAATACTATGACGCGGCGCTAAAGGGAACAGGGGTTGTGACGGCTTCGATCATTGCTTCCACGATCACGACGGTGGTCGTATACGCGCCGCTAAGTACGATGAAGGGCTTGTCGGGGCAGATGTTCTCGCAGCTTGGCATGACGATTATTATGGCGATGCTGGCTTCGCTTGTTATGGCTATGACCATCATTCCGCTTCTTTTTAGAAAGTTTAGGCCGGTAGAGAAAAAGGATCTGCCGATCAATAAGCTTTTGCGCAAGATCAACGCAGGGTATGACAAAGTACTTCGCAAAATTCTGCCAATGAAAGCGCTGGTAGTTGTGTTATCGGTGCTCCTTTTGATCGCGGCGTTTATGCTGGTCAGCCATATCCACACGGAGCTGATGCCCAGCATGGATGAGGGCGCTTTTTCCATCACGGCAAGCTTCCGCTCCGGCACGAAGATGGAGCTGA
The DNA here is from genome assembly GCA_009774215.1 of Lachnospiraceae bacterium. Classification (GTDB taxonomy): domain Bacteria; phylum Bacillota; class Clostridia; order Lachnospirales; family Lachnospiraceae; genus UBA3282. The sequence goes on along the minus strand of VSNH01000111.1, from coordinate 5,713 downwards.
TTGAGGAGCAGACGTGTTTTCTGGAGAAAATGGCGGATGAAGATGAATATGTAGATCACTATTCTTTCAGTGTCTCAGGGGATACGGCGACTCTGACCGGTTATCTTCCGGATGACTGCGAGCTGTCAACGGGACAGGTGATTGAGCGTTACGCGAAGAAACTGGACGGAATGACGAACATGGATATCAGCATCAGCGCCAGCGGTGCCAGCATGAGCGCCATGATGGGCAGCGGGATTGAGATAGATCTGGAAGGTCGTGATCTGGATGACCTGAGGGAGACGGCAAGGCGGGTGCAGCAGATGCTGCAGGGGATCCCGGGCGTGCTGCAGACTTCCTCCAATCTGGCGGAGGCGTCCACACAGGCGAAGATTATAATTGATCCGTTAAAGAGTATGGCAGTCGGCCTTCCTCCGGTACAGGTAGCGGGAGAGATGTACAATACGTTGAGCGGCATGAAAGCGGCTACGCTTAAGAGAAGCGGCGAAGAGTACGAGGTGAGGGTACAATATCCCGAGGGCGAGTACGAGGGCATGAATGATCTGATCAATATGACGCTCACCACGGCGCGGGGCACGCAGATTCCGCTGTCGGAGATCGCGGCAGTGGAATATCAGGATTCCCCGGTTACGCTGATTCGTGTGGACGGCATCTATCAGGTGGCGGTGACTGCAAACACCACAGAGGAGGCAAGATTTACGGCGCAGGAGGCGGCGGATGAGGCGATGGAGCAGATGGTGCTTCCCAGAGGCGTTTCCCGTGCGTCAAGCATGATGGACGACATGATGATCGACGAGTTCAAGGCGATTATCACGGCTATTTTTGTGGCGGTGTTCCTGATTTTCCTCGTCATGGCGATGCAGTTTGAGTCGCCGCGGTTTTCGCTGATGGTGATGATGAGTATTCCCTTCGCGCTGATCGGCTCGTTCGGACTTCTGTTTATAACAGGGGCGACTCTCAGCATGGTGTCCCTGATGGGTGTGCTGATGCTTGTGGGTATTGTGGTAAATAATGGTATTTTATATGTAGATACGGCGAATCGGCTGCGGGAAGAAATGCCGCTGGAGGAGGCGCTGATTCAGAGCGGACAGCTCAGACTGCGCCCCATTCTGATGACCACGCTGACGACCATTCTGTCCATGGTGCCGATGTCCCTCGGAATCGGAGACGGCTCCGTTATGATGGAAGGTATGGCAATGATTATTATTGGCGGACTGGTTGCGTCCACCGTGCTGATTCTCTTGCTGATGCCCACGTTCTATCTGATTATAGATAAGAGGAGCAGGAAGGAGAAAAGACTGGTAAAGAAAGAGGAAAGGAAGAACAGGAGAGAAAATAGAAAAGCGGAAAAGAGAGCGCGGAAAGAAGAGAAGGACAAAGAGAAATAAAGAATTACAATATATAAGAAAGGCCGGTTTCGGATCAGATTACTTGATCTGAAACCGGTCTTTTCCGTTCCATTTTGCCTCGTAGAGCGCCTTGTCGGCGTTCTGGTAAAGAAGCTCATAGGTGTCGTTTTTGGCGGCGAGACCTATGCCAATGCTGACTGAGAGCTTCTGGTCGGGATATTCGCTGTCAAAATTCTGGTGTACGATAGAAATAAATTTTTTTAGCATCCCTTCTGTTTCCCGGGTGGATATGTCACGCCCCACGAACACGGCAAACTCATCGCCGCCCAGACGTCCGACAATATCTTTGTTGCGGTTGAAATAGTTTTCCAGAATAGAGGAAAATTTCCGCAATACCCGATCGCCTACAGGGTGACCGAGCTGGTCGTTGATCAGCTTGAAATTATCCATATCCATGATCATCAGCAAACCTTGTTCCGGACGTTCCGTCAATGACATCCTTACAAGCTCTTCAAAACCCTCTCTATTGAGAAGCTTGGTCAGAGGATCCATCCGGGCTTTCGTGCGGATAGAACGCATCTCCTTCGAGAACAGCGACGTCAGGAAGAAGAGAAGGACGGATGCGATCACGGCGATCAACAGCATGGGGAATTCAATCCTCCACAACCCCTTTAACACTTCGTTGCGGTTCATGCAGGTGATAAAGTACCAGTCGGTATCGGGAATCGTAGTAATATTTACAAAATAAACGCTCTCGTCACCGAGAATTTCGCTTTGGCCGGTTTTTCCGGCATCCAAGAGTCTGCTCACGTTCTGGTAAAGCATGGATTCATGTTCGGCAGATAGAGTCAGACCGATCATGGAGGCGTTAGAGTCAGCGAAGATAAGGCGGCTGCCCCCGGTGACGAAAAAAGCATGTTCAATTTTATCGGAGGCGATTTCTTCGGCCAGCCGGGATGCATAGTCCAAATAAACGTCTGCGGAGAGAACCGTCACGGCGGGGCCGGTTTTTAGGCGGCTGCTGATACTCACGCAGGAACTGCCCGTCATGGCGTCCACATAGGGTTCGCCAAAGGTAAAACGGTCGTGCCCCAGTCCTTCCTTATACCAATCGCGTTCTGTCACGACGAAATCTTCGCCGGGCTCCCAGCCGGAGGCATCGAAGTAAGTGCCCTGATCGTCGCCCATGTACAGGCCGAAAGGATAAGCCTCATGTGCATCCACACTGGTGTACATCAACTCATAGGTAGCCTCGTTTTCCAATCCGAGTTTTTCAATCATGTCTTTGTAGATGGTCACTTCATTCAGAACGGATTCGGTCCATGCGCTGATTTTTTCTGCATAGTATTGGGATTCCAGAACAAGTTTTTCTTTGGAAAGGCTGAGTATTTCCTGCCTGACAAGCATAAAATAAATAATAATCATCACAAGAACAATTGGGACGATGGTACAGACCAACTTTATATTAGCCCAGATATAGTGGTGTTTTGTTTTCAATGGAAGTCCTCCCCCGAAGAGAATAATGACACGCGGTTTCCCGCAACAATACTTGTCATAATTTTATCATATGCACCCGGAAAGTCAAGGACGCGTCTATTGACAAAAAGAATTGGAAATGCTAACGTTGTGGAAAAACAATAATCGTACAAGGGGCGTTTTTTAGGCTATGAAGTATTCCATGAAAAGGCAGTTCGCTTTCATTTTCATAACGCTGATTACGGGCACGATTCTTTTATGTCTGATTCTCAATTCGACCCTGTTGGGCAAATACTACCTTAATAAGAAGCAAAACGCGCTTGTAAGCGCCTATTATAGTATTAACGAGGCTTCAAAGGCGGGAGATATTACCAGTGAGGAATACGATATTGAACTGAAAAAGATATGTGAGAAGTACAATATCCAGGTATTGGTGGCAGACGGGGAATCGGAAGCTGTCAAGTATTCCATGAACGATCCGCGGTCTGCTCTTAAACAACTCCTTGACAATATTTTTCTGGGTGTGGACGAGGAAGGGCTTTTGCTGAATACCGACAAATATAAAATGCAGGTAGTGGAAGACTATAGAACCCAGACGGAATATGTTGAAATGTGGGGAATGCTGGATAACGGCTATCTTTTCATACTGCGAAGCGCTCTGGAGGGAATCAGGGAGAGTGTATCCATCTCCAATCATTTTCTGGCTTATGTGGGCTCGGCGGCTATTTTTGTCAGTGTCCTTATGGTAATCTGGCTTTCCAATCGCGTCACGAAACCGATTTTGGAGCTGGCGAAGATTTCGGAGCGGATGAAAGGTCTGGATTTCGAAGCGAAATACACGGGAAACGATAAGACGGAGATCGCCATACTTGGCAACAATATTAACGAGCTGTCGGAGGCCCTGGAGGAGACGATTTCCGAACTGCGGACGGCAAACAATGAACTTTTGAAGGATATAGAAAGAAAGGATCGGGTGGACGAGAGAAGGAGGGAGTTTCTCTCCAACGTCTCCCACGAGCTGAAAACGCCGCTGGCGTTGATTCAGGGTTATGCGGAAGGGCTGAAAGAGGGGATAAATGATGATGCCGAGAGCAGGGAGTTTTACTGCGATGTCATTATGGATGAGGCGGCAAAAATGAATGCTATGGTAAAGAATCTTCTTACCCTCAATCAGCTGGAGGCGGGGAATGAAATTGTCAATATGGAACGCTTTGACGTGACGGCCCTGATAAAAAACTATATTGCATCTGCGGATATCCTGATCCGACAGAAGGAGATATCCGTCCGCATGGACGATTACGAACCTGTTTATGTATGGGGTGATGAATTTCGGGTGGAAGAGGTGTTTATGAATTATTTCACCAACGCCATCAATTATGCCGGGGGGAGAAAAATCATAGATGTTAAAATACGCAGAGCTGACGGTCGGGTACGCGTGTCGGTATTTAATACCGGCAGTCCTATTCCGGAGGAGAGTGTAGCGCATTTGTGGGAGAAGTTCTATAAAGTGGACAAGGCCAGAACCAGGGAGTACGGCGGCAGCGGGATCGGCCTTTCCATCGTAAAGGCAATTATGGAATCCATGAATCAGGAGTACGGCGTGATTAACTACGACAACGGCGTGGAGTTCTGGTTCCAGTTAGACATGGCCTGTTACAATTCACATCCACGCTAGATTTCGCCCCCATTTACGCCTGTTTCGGTGTGAATTGCAACAACTGATGCACACTGGATGCCAAAGTACAGGCATTTTGTCGCTGGCTCCGACACCATGCAGCAAGTGCATGGTGCGGGTGCGAAAAGTAACCATGGCCTGACAGGTCAGCCGGATCGAATTGGTTTTGACTTGTAAGAATAAAAAATGTGGGGTATAATATAATAGCCGCAAAATAAAAACATAGCACCGTCGCGGAACAAAGACTCTGCGGCTGCAGCGGCATTTGTTCTTAATGTAAAATACGCAAACAGGGAGATACGGACATGAAAAAGGCGAGTGTTCTTTTGTGCAGTGTGGCGGCGGCTCTTATGATGACAGGATGCGCTACGGTGCCGGATCTGACACAGACGGAAACGGAATTGATATCGGAATATGCGGTAGGCGTGCTGTTAAAATATGACAAAGGGCACGGCAGAAAGCTGGTGGATTCCACGGGGTACGAGCCTGAGGAGGAGATGGAAGAACCTGAGCAGGAGCCGCCTGTGGAGGAAACGCCGGAAGAGCCGGAAACGGAACCCGAGCAGGCCGCTGAGGTGATGGATGTGAGTCAGGACGAGGAGGAAGCGCAGCCTGAGGTATCTTCTGTGGAAGCATATTATGGCATACCCAATATTATGATAAGTTACACAGGATGGGAGATGGCGGATTCTTACCCGCCGCAGGCGGAGGACGAGACACCGTTCTTTTCCATGGACGCATCGCAGGGAATGCAGCTTCTGGTATTAAAGTTTAATGCGCAGAATCTGACAGGGGAAGATCAGCCTTTAAATATGATGGGTTATCAGGCGACGTTCCGGGTATCAGTGAACGGTGAGGCCAGCAAGGGGGCGCTTGCCACGATGCTGGTGAATGATATGCAGACCTATGACAGCGTGATCCCGGCAGGTTCATCCGTGGATATGGTGAGCATTGTAGAAGTGCCGCAGGGGACGACCCCGAGCACGATCGACTTTATCCTTCGGGGCGGAGAGAAAGACGGAACGCTGCACCTTCAATAGAAACAAGCGATGTCCGAAGCGCGAAAAATGGGCTTATCTGTAGTAGAAAAAAGAATTTTGCAAGAAATTTAAAAAAATCGTTGACAGAGGAGAAATCTTCTGCTATTATATGAAAGTCGCTTGCAGGAATGAATGGAAGCACGGCGACAGCGGGAAGAATGCGAAGCATTCTT
>VSNH01000110.1 GCA_009774215.1 Lachnospiraceae bacterium | reverse complement strand
GCCTCCCTCAAACGCCTTGTATAAGGAAATTCTGGACTTCGCAAAAAGTGTATGCAATTGGAAAATGGAGCACTAGTCTCAGCTCCGCTTCGGTTCGTGCTAAACAAACGCCACCGGCGCTTAGCGCCCCTATGCATTCGTAATCCGGGAAAATTGTCAGCAAGCTGCCATTTCCCCATCTTCCGCCTGCGCACTGCTCATTGCTATCACGTATACTATAACATTTTTTCCGGCAAGCGTAAATCTTTTCGTGGATATCTTTTTCAGATTCTGCAGCAGTTCAGCCTTTGGCAAGTGCAAAGTCCTGAGCTGAACTGTTACTGGATTCTTTTCTTCAACATCCGATTCCTCCCCCATACAATATAATAAATCCGTAATGAGGTAACTCCCATGTCCTTCTCGATTTCTTCCCTCCTGCTCTTTCTGGTGGCGGTTTCTCTGGATTCTCTGACGGCCGGATTTTCCTACGGCGCCGGGCGGGTGCACATCAAAGCCCTCTCCCTGTTTTTCTTAGCTTGTGTTCCGGCTCTTTTCATCACCGCCGCGGGCGGGCTTAGCGAGATCGTCGGCTCTCTGCTGCCGCCCGGCGTTCTCCCCTTTCTGTCCTTTTTTATGCTGGCTGCCATCGGCATCGCCAAACTGCTGGAAAGCCTGATTCGCAGCATAGCAAAAAAACACCCCAGTCTCATGGGAAACTGGGGCTGTCAGATCAAACAGATCAACATTATCTTCACCGTCTATCTCTCGCCGGAGGAGGCAAACCGCAAAGATCTGCAGGTTCTGAGCGCAAAGGAGGCGCTGCTCCTAAGCCTTGCCCTCTCCCTCGACAGCGTCCTGGTGGGAATGGCTTTCCCGGCCGCCGACATCCCCCGGCTGGCCCTGTTTTTCTCCGCTGCGCTCTTCAATCTGCTTCTCTTCGTCGCCGGCTGCCTCTTTGGCCGTCTTCTCTTCCGCATGCTGCGTATTGACCTTTCCTGGCTCTCCGGCCTATGCCTTTTACTTCTGGCCTTCCGCGCGCTGGCATGACCACACCCGCGCCTCTCCCCCCGGTCTATGCCTCCTGCGCCCGAATCTCTGCATACCGGTATGACCACGCCCGCGCCTCCCGGTCTATGCTCCCTGTTCCCGGATCTTCACATGCCAGTATGACCATGCCTGCGTTTCTCGGTCTATGCCTCCTGCTCCCGGCTTTCCGCGTGCCGGCATGACGGACGCCGTACAGAAATGCCCGCCATCCCCACAAGCACCAGCAGCTCATGCACAAAAAGCGGTGTGACGGAAAGCGCCAGCAGCCTAAGCCACTCTTCCATACGCAGACGCACCGTGCCAAAGAGCGTGACCAGAAAAGGGATCTCCGTCACCGCCGCCTGCAGCGCAATACCCACCGCCAGCGCAAGCAGCATCTGCGGGTTGCTCCTGTGATCCATTCGGAACACGGAGCGGTTCACATCCCGCATACCGATGGCATGAAAAAGCTGGCTGATACCAAGCACCGTGAATGCATGGGTCTGCGCTTTTGCCAAAACGGCTGTAATTTTCAGTCCCTCTAATATATTATGTAAACTTACAGGCAGACCTTCCATTACAATGCGGTCATAGGGAACCTTCAAAAACGCCGCCAGACTGATTCCTCCGATTACCAGTCCATAGCAGATCACACACATAAGCCCGCCTCTGGCAAACAGCGACTCATCGCCTTTTCTTGGCGGTTCCCGCATGAGACTTTCCGTGTCGTTGTCGTCCACACCCAGCGCAAGCGCGGGCAGAGAGTCCGTGATCAGATTAATCCAAAGGATAAATCCTGCGGTCAAAGGCACAGGCAGCCCCGCCACAATGGTCAGAAGCATGGTGAGGATTTCTCCCAGATTGGAGGAGAGGAGGAACAGCACCGATTTGCGTATATTCTCGTAGATGCCCCTGCCTTCCCGTATGGCCGTATGGATCGTCGCCACATTGTCATCCATCAGCACAAAGTCCGCCGCCCCTCTGGCCACATCTGTTCCGCCCTGTCCCATGGCGATTCCGATATCCGCCGCCTGCAGAGAAGGCGCGTCGTTGACCCCGTCTCCGGTCATGGCTACTGTTTTATGTAAACTTCTATACCCCTCCACAATCCGTACCTTATGCTCCGGCGTCACCCGTGCAAAAACCTTGAGCTGCGGCAGCCTCTGCAAAAAAGTCTGCTCTTTCAGGTGATCCAGCTCCCGGCCCGTGATACATTCCTCCGCACGGCTTGCGATCCCAAGCTGTCTGGCGATGGAAAACGCTGTGTCCGGATGATCTCCCGTAATCATCACCGTGGAAACCCCCGCCTGCGCAAACCCCTGCACCGCCGCCTGCGCCTCCGGTCTGACCGGATCCTGCATACTGACAAAGCCGAGAAATACCATGTCCCTCTCCTTCATACTGCCCTCCGGTTCCATGGCCAGCGCAAGCACACGTCTTCCCTCCCCCATCAGACGCTTCTGTATGCTAAGCAGCCGCTCGCGCTCCGTCACTGTGAGCGTCGTCATACAGCCGCCCCGGAAACAGCGCCCGCAGTTTTCCAGAATCCGCTCTGCCGCGCCTTTCGTATAGGCAGTCTGTCCGCTTCCCTCCCGATGCAGCGTGGTCATCATTTTTCGTTCGGAATCAAACCCCACCTCGTTTATGCGCGGATGCCGTTCCCTGAGCCTCGCTGCCTTGATGCCGCAGTCCTGCGCCATATGGAGAAGCGCCAGCTCCGTGGGATCTCCCGTCCCCTCCTCGTCGATCTGCGCGTCGTTGCAGAGCACACATCCCAAAAGGAAGTAATCCGCACAGGAGCGATTCGTTCCATCGCTGAAGGCCGACTCAAAAAGCTCCGCAAATCCGGCTTTTTCCGTAAGCTTTCCATCCAGATAACACTCTGTCACAGTCATCTTGTTCTGGGTCAGCGTCCCGGTCTTGTCCGAGCAGACCACCTCCACCGCCCCCAGCGTCTCCACCGCCGAAAGCCTGCGCACAATGGTTTTCGCCTTTACCATGCGGGACACGCTCAGAGCAAGCACAATCGTCACAATGGCAGGCAGTCCCTCCGGCACAGCCGCCACCGCAAGGGAGACGGAAGTCAGAAGCATGTCTCCCACATCCCGCTTTTGCAGCAAAGCCACAACAAAGAGCAGCACACAAATCCCCACCGCAAGGGCGCTCAACACCTTTCCAAGCTCTCCCAGCCTTACCTGCAGCGGCGTCAGCTTCTCTTTATGCCCGTGCAGCATGTCCGCTATATGGCCGACCCTCGTGTCCATACCCGTGGCTGTCACCACACCTAAGCCCCGCCCTTTCGTCACATAGGTAGACATGTATACCATATTTTTACTGCTCGTATCCGCCGACTCCTTTTCTACATATCCCGCTTCCTTTTCTACCGGCACAGACTCTCCTGTTAGGGTAGACTCTTCTGCTGAAAGCCCGATACTTTCAATTAATCTCAAATCGGCCGGGACACGGTTTCCCGACTCCAAAACCACAATATCCCCCGGCACCAGCTCCTGCGCCGGAATACTGTGATGCATGCCGTCCCTAAGAACCGTCGTTCTCGGTTCCGATATCTGCTTCAAAGCCTCCACCGCACGCCCGGCTTTACCCTCCTGCATGATACCCACCGCCGCATTCAGTGCAACCACCGCCACAATAATAATGGCATCCCCAAATTCGTGTAACATCATGGAAATCGCCATGGCCACCATCAAAATCAATATCAGCGGATCGTTTAGCTGTGCTGCAATCCGTTCGGCAAGACTCTTCTTTTCCTGATCCTTCAATCGGTTCGGCCCGTACTTTGTCCTGCGCTCCGCTATTTTGGCCGCGCCAAGCCCTCTCTCCGCGTCTGTCTCCAATGCCCGGATCGTCTCCGATACGCTTCTGTTCTCATACATACGCCCGTCCTCCCGCCATTTCCTAAAACCTATCCGTTACCAGCCCTTACCCTACCCCTAAAGGGCTTGTCACTTCTTTTTAAAGATATGCGCGCATAAGCAGAGTTAGAAGTAAATAAGTACAAACCGGATGCTTGCATACGAAAAGGAGCCTCCATACTAGAAGCTCCTCAACTTATCCGTTCCGTCATCAATTGTATTTTCGATGGACTTCACCACCACATAATAGCCTCCGCCCCCGGCCAATTCCACATGAACCCGGTCTCCAACCTTGTGGCCGAGCAGAGCCTTTCCCAGCGGTGACTCCGTGCTGATCAGCCCTTCAAGGGAATTGCCGCGCACCGTCGTCACCAGCTTGTATTTTTCCGTGAGGTTATCCTCCTCGAAAAAGACCTCCACCGTGTTGTTCATGCCAACCTCGTCCTCCGCGGACTCATCGGACACAATTACGGCAGTTTTTATCATCCGTTCCAGATAGCGGATACGGCTCTCATTCTGGTTTTTCACTTTCTTCGCCGCATGATACTCGAAATTTTCGCTCAGATCGCCGTGTGCCCTGGCTGTCTTCACATCCTCCAAAGCCGCCGGCCGAACCACCAGCTTGCGATATTCAATCTCCTCCTCCATCTTGCGGATATCCTGTTTTGTCAGTTCGTTATGCATCTTCTTATTTTGAATTTACCATGTAGTCAAGCAGACGGCTCACATCCTCGGGATCATGCGCAACAAGCTCCATCTCCGGGATCGCATTGTCCGCAAAAAGCTTTGTGAGCGCCACATACTTGGTCAGCTGAGACTTTAAGTTCAGTCTGTCGCCCTCTTTTGTCACTAACTCCACTGTGCCCTTGCACTGGTTAATCACGTCAAAAAACTTTTCAGGATCATCGATGTTCATTACTTTCATTTTCTTTTCCTCCCTTTTCTCATCTACGCTTCGTTTACACCAACATAATACACCTTTTTTCCCATTTGTCAAATCTTTCTAAAAAAATTTAATTTTATGGTTGACAAAGTAAAACACCTATAGTATAGTAATAGATGTCCGAGCGATAAGAGCGGACAACAAGCGCGAGTGGCTCAGTTGGTGGAGCGCGACCTTGCCAAGGTCGAGGCCGCGGGTTCGAGTCCCGTCTCGCGCTCTGACCTAAACGATATCCGGAAGTTTTCCGGATATTTTTGTTTGCAGTTACATATCAGTTGTTATTCAATCTTGCATAATGGTATTCATAGATTCTTTCAAGCCTCTTCTGTGCAAATTCATACATCTTCACAAGTTCCGCCACCTCATCCGTGAGAAACATCCTGTTCACGTTTCCCTTCAGCATATCGTACTCATTACGTGTCTCCCGCAAATTCATCCGTTTCACCTCCCTTCAGCCTAAAGTCAAGTCCCTTATGCATATATCCCAGCAGCGCATTATAGTTGTCCCGGCAGCTCAGGATATAGTTGCGCTCCGTCGTCACCATGTCCGAGTGCCCCATCAGGTCGCTGATATACCGTGTCGGCATCCCGGATTCGTGCAGCATCGTTGCAAATGTCTTCCTTATCATATGGGTGTTAAAATACTTCACGTCACAGTACCTGCAGAGCTTTCGCAGCGTCCTGTCCAGTGACCTGACCCGCACCGTGTCCCTGCCATCATACGCAAGGTACTGGTTCTTATACCCGCACCTGGCATGATGTTCCCGGAGCCTTTCCAGTATGTAGACCGCCTCCGGAAGAAGGGGGACTTCCCTGACGGAATAGACGGTCTTGACATCCTCCACCACCGCATATACCATGGCGCCGCAGCGTTCCCCGTTCTCGTCCCTTCTGTATGCCTTGGTCTCTGTCTTGCAGATCCGGATCACCCTGTCTTCCAGATCCACGTCCTGCCATGTCAGGGATGCCAGCTCACCCACCCGAAGTCCCAGATAGAAATTCATGACGAGGCACAGGCAGGCTGACCTCTTGACGGGATAAATGTCCTGCTCAACGACCATGCGCAGGAGCCGCTCGATATCCGCCCTGGGCACGGCGAAATCCTTATGGGGATCCTTCACCAGCTTCCCTTCCGGCACGTATCTCCTGATCATCTCCCAGTCAAAGAGCCGCACGCCGCCAAGCTGCAGGAACCTTGCATATACAAGCACGTTGTTTGCGATCTGGTAGATACGGGAAAACTCCTTTGCCGTGATATTGCCCCAGCCCACGATTACCCCGGTCAGGAAACGGATCACCGCTGCCTCATCCAGCGCGGAAACGTTCTGCTTTACGAACCAGCTGCCAACATAATAGCGGTTATAAGTCACCTCGATCCGGTCGCAGCTCTGTGCCTTGATCACATTTATTTTCATTAGGAACCACTGCCTATATATTTCCTCAAAGGTCTTCTCCTCGATTTCCGGCACGCTCACGACGCCGTTGCTGATCCCGAGGTCGATCCATTCATCCAAGTTCATGCTGTTTTAACTCCTTCCTGCTCAGGTGTCTTTTCGTTCGAAACTGGTAAAACTGCCCAAAAAGAATGTGCCCCACGGCGCCGATCCGGCCGGCTGGCTCTGGCCCGGATTGTGCAGTTTTATCAAAACCGGACTGATACGTCGTGTACCATTCCGTCCCTAACCCAACCCTTCCCAGCCCGACATAGGCGGCGTGAAATACCCCCGCCAAGTCCCCTCCCTGGGAAGGGCTATTATGCTGTGCCCATGGAAAGGCGAGGGTCGCCTCTCCATGCATTTACTTTCACAAAATGGTTTACACGCATCAAGCCTCTCCCCGTTGGCAAAGGACAAACGGCGGAAATGCGCACGTTATGCCACAGCGGTGCCAATTTAGTCCCCTCTAAATCCCCCGAGGGGGGACTTTGATTTCCTTGTTGATAGCGTCACACGTTCTCACTTATGCGTCGCTTTACCGCAGGAATGCGTTTTGCCCCCGGCCCAAGATAAAACCGCCCATGGGGCCCGCCGGGGGCAATCGGCGCGAAATACATGCGCCGACCACTTACACACGGGCACTTCGTGCGGCAGACAAGGAAAAAGAGGTGAGCGGCCGTTCAGCTTTTATCCAGATCAATAAACTCTAAGCCGGAATCTTCTTCCTCTTTCTTCTCCCCTTTTTGTTCCTCTGCGGGCAGTGGCAGCGTGATCGTGGGGCCCCTTTTTTCCCCACTCACACGCTGTCCCTGCCCCGGGGTGTCAAAGTGGTTGTAAGAGTCATAGATCGCGAACAGCTTTTTGCTGCCGACAAAAAAGTTACCCTCCACTCTCTCTTTTATGGGGTACCAGCGTTTCACCGCCACATACAGGTTGTCACCGGTGAACAGACCCACAAAGAATCCGATATAGCCGAAACGGCTCACCTTCCGGTGCACTTCCTCGTACTCGATCAGACAGCGCACCTGTCTGTCAAGCATCCGGTCAAACTGTGCCACGAGGATGACGTCATACCCGTAATGCCGGTGCTGGGAGAAGAAGGACAGCCAGCCCTGGCGGCTGATATTCTGCCATTCGCGGCTGTTAAACAGAAGCTGCGCCTCGTCGATCAGCAGCAGGATTTCCCCTTCCTTCAGACGTCTTCCCAAGTGGTTTGAAAGCTTCCTGGAGAACTGCAGCAGCCGATCCGGTGTAAGTCTGTCATTCATTACAAAGAGATAGGTCCCCCTGCAGCGTTTGATCGCTTTTGTGTTGACATAAAAGTTTCCGATTATGACGCGCTTGTGCATCCGCAGCCTGCTGCGCAGCTCTTTTGCCGTGTGCAGGCTCTTCCCGCTTCCGGGTGTCCCTGAATATAGTTCGATCATCACTTCACCTCACGATATCAGTTTGATCCAGCGGGCAATGATGCTCCACGCGTAGTAGACAGCAATGGCCGCCAGCCAGACGGTTCCTATTTTTACAAAATCCCCAACCGGCACAAACCAGTTGATGTATCCCAGATAGGGCAGGCTCTCCAGCTCCTGAATCACTTCCCGGAATGGCGACAGCGGGAACAAAGACAGCACCCCCTGCAGAAACTGGTCGAGCAGGTTCTTCATATCGAGCATAGCATCACCACCTTATCACTTTTGACGTCACGAACATCAAAAACAGGATGAAGCTGACCTTTTCGCACAGCCGGATTACCTTTGCCACGTCGTCAAAGATGGAGAGGTCAAGCTTCACGTCCTCCCGGTAGTCCAGGGCCGGGATCACCACCGGGAAGTCAAAGCATGGCGCCCGGGGCGCCGCATCAAGCGTCTTCAGCAGCGCAATGAAATCGAAGGGAATGCAGAAAGGGAAGACGCCCGTCAGCTCCACTTTGTAATCCGCTGCGTCCATATCCGGCAGGGGTGCCGGGTCTGGATCCGGCTTAGGGTCTGGGTCTGTTCCGGGATCAGGGTCTGGCTTCGGATCCGGCTTAGGGTCTGGGTCTGTTCCGGGGTCCGGATCCGGCTTCTTCCCTGGATCCGGATCGATGACAGGTCGGGGCGGTTTGTCCGGGTGGGCGTCCGGGTCAGGGTAATAAACCGGGTCAACAGCCGGGTCAACGACAATGGGCGTAGGGTCTGCACCGGGGAGAAGTGCGGGGTCAAGTTTTGGCAGCACGTTTTTCAGCAGTTCGAGGAGCTGCTGCGCGGTCAGTCCCTGCAGGGTCTTGAGGCCCAGCGCCTTCATGACGTCGATGAGCTGGGACAGGGTAAGCCCTATATTCACCAGCGGGTCGATCAGGGTACCCGCCCAGTCCTGCTGCAGCCAGTCGGCTATACGGTAGGTTTTTGCGTAATTGAGGGCATCCGTACCGGGAGATAAGCCGAGCAGGTAATCTTCCGCTGCGGCATATGTTGAGAATACCGGGAAATTCACGCCATAGGAATGACTGAAGTTGGTAACGCCGAGGGGCTGCCCCCATAGATTATTCGTTTCATAAGTTTGTGTAGTAGTCTCACCATGATATATTTGTGTAAAATTACACGGCATTTTACAAGTACCAACATTGCTGCTGCCGAATAATTTCATAAAACGGATATTATAAGTTCCAACCGTGCCATCCGAATGAGCATCCGCATAATAATATGCTGCCACAGGATAATTGAAGGCAGCGCTACATTTATATGTCTGAAAAACAGATTTTCCGTCAGAACCGGTATACGAGTTCTGCCATACCGCGGAATATCTGTATGGCTCACCGCTCCACTGTGCGGCTATGTCGGCGTCGGAGACTGTCTGGGGGAAATTGTTGTAAAGGACGTTATCCTGTGGGATGAGCGTATCTTTTCCGACCCAGCCGTCCAAGATGTCACACCACTCCTGATAGATGTTCTTTGCGTTGATGGTAAACCATGTGGCACCCAGCGCGGTAAACTGCACCACATGCGTCATGGGATCCCCAGGGATGTGGAACTTGTCTTTGTCCTTATCATCCTTTTTGTTGGGGTCACCCTCCGGAGGCATCCCGCCCTGTATAACAGACCATTCCGTATCACGCACCAGATCAAGGGCTTCTGATCCGAAAACATAGTCCTGCCCGGATGCATCCACGATCTGCGCTACCCAGCCATCCACAGTATCGCCGCATGAGTCGATAAATTCTTTTCCGAAGCGCGCGATCTCCTCCCGGTTCTCATAGCCTTCATATATGCCATATGCCGCCAGTGCCGTTGTTCCCACAAACAGGCAGAATTCGAAAAGGGTTGCGAGCGTGATGCCCGCGCCGATCACGATCGTGGTCGCCTCCACTTTTTCCATGTGGTTTGAGTCAAAATATTTCGTACCTACCGTCGTTGACAGAATAACGACACACAGCAGCACGCACAGCATCCGTTTCAATAGTTTCATTCCGATCACCTTTACTTTTCGACAAGTTTCTTGTATGATATCACTACAAGGAGTGGTCATATGTTTTTGGATAATATTTTAGACAACATTTTTTACATAGCAGTTATCATCGTATTTCTGGTCGTGCTCTACCGCAGATTCTGCTGGAAGCCGAAGATCAAAGTCGTCAAGGCGCCCACCACTAAGCAGATCAGGCGGCAGAGGAAACGTACACGCCGGCTCAGGAAGTTCTCCCGCCATTTCAGGATCCCATATGTCGGTCATACAGAGATCATCGAGTACGACAAGACCAATCCCTATATCGAAAGCATCTGGGAAGAGATGCGCAGGAAATAAGTTTCCGTACAAAAAAGAGGCGGGGCAATCTTATGCCTCGCCCCCTTTTATTGCTGCTAGCCTTTGATCTTCTTCAGCCAGCCGATGCCGAACTTGATGCCGACGACTGCCGCCACGATCGCAACGATCGCCGGGACTACGATGCCCAGGACAGAAAAAATCTGTGACTGGGTAGTCTTCACCGAATCAGACATGATAGATGTCACATCGAATCCGGCATCCGCACCCGCTGACAGCAATGCAGCACCAGCCTGCGGAACCAGTACCATAAATTTTGCTGCTTTTAAACCCATACCTCATACCCCTCCCTTCATCATTGAAAACGCGCTTGTAATCACGTAATCAAGTATTATCACAATGCCGCACAGACCGCCTCCTATGGCAATGCCCATGCCGGCAGTAGTGACGAACTGCTGAAGCATGCTTTCTAACATCTCAGACCCTCCTCAGGCGGAACCCGGCTATCACCAGCGCGCCTGCCAGCACGCCGAGCATGAAGCAGGTGCAGGTAAATCCCGCCGTCATGATGTCCGTCTGTCTTTCGACTGCCTGCACGATGGACGCCGTGTCCGCTGGTTCTGTACCGAGGGTAGCGAGGTCGTAATCTTCCGGGAAGATGATCACGTCACCGCCGACAATAAGGTCGTTTCCGCTGACTGTCTCGTCCTCCGGCTCTTCCGTTTCCCCTGCTGCTTCTTCCTCCGTCCCGTCTTCCGGCTCTGCGTCAGTCTCTTCCGGCTCTTCCTCCGGCTGCTCTTCCGCTACGCCTTTTTCCGGTGTTTCCGGTTCCGTCTCCAACTCCTCTTGCTCTGTCTCCAGTTCTTCCTGCTCCGGTTCCTCCGGCTCAGACTCTTCCGGTTCCGGTTCCGTTATGGTCTCTTCCTGATCCGCCGGTTCTTCCGGTGCGTAATCCGTTTCATATCCTTCCATAGCTGCCTACTTCCATGCCTTGAAAGAGTATTCCACCATCGTGGGACGCCCGAAACCGGTAATGGCATACTGGGGAATAAACTCCTGCCCGATACAGTCTGGCGTAAGCGTCCCGACCTTTTCATCCGGCAGAAAGAAATCCTTGTACTGCATCCCGAACGCTCCGCGACCATTGTCATCCGGTGTACATGCATAACATGCCGTTAAAACCGTCAGCGGTTTTCCATCGGATTTTCTCTTAAAGTTGCGGTACCCCAACACCTGAAACCTCACGTTTTCCATTCTCTTCACCTTTTCCTTTCCTTTTTATGTGCTGTTTTCCTGTTACCTCTATGCTGAATGCCGCTGCTATAGCGGCACTGGCATCAATGTATTCAGTTATATGCCGGGACGAGGCGCTCCTCCACGCTCAGGACGCGCTGGCATCCCGGATATCCTTTTCCCAAATGCGTATACAGACCACCCACCGCGAGCGGTTTGAATGTGTAATACTTCCGGGTGCGTTTTGCGCGCTCTCCGGTTCTGAAATCTTCTTTTACTACCGTGTAGATATATTCCTTGTCCATCATAATTTCCCGCTCCTTGCCTTTTTCCGCTTTCTCTGCTATTATGACTATGTATCTCCATGACCCGCAGGGTGCACGATAGGGGTATTGCGCCGCCCTGCGGTGGAGAAGGAACAATATTGCGTCAAAGTGGCGCTTTGGTGACGTCACCTTACACAAAAAGAATATAGCACAGGTGACGTCACTTTGTCAATAGCATTTATAAGAGGGATGTATTTATGCCTAGTGATCTACCAAGACTGACCGTCAGAATGGAAAAAGAGTTAATAGACAAAGTGAATATACTAGCCAAAAAGGAAACCCGCAGCACCAACCAGCAAATTATCTATATTCTAAAAAAATACATTGAGCAATACGAGCAGGAAAACGGGCGCATCAATAATCTGGGGGTATCAGTTACCAAGACTGGCTAGACCGGCACCGTTAGTATGCCATTTTCGTATGCCGTTTTCTTTGCTGGTGCATCTTGTAATCTGTTTCTGCATATGCTATAATGCCGGTAGGCAATTAAGAAACCAGTATTTCTACGTATTCACCAACGAAAACCCCGGAGCGGCTACTCCGGGGCTTTCATTTCGGGCTAGTTGTCATGATGATCGCCATCTAACCACTTGATGATGTAGTGGCAAGCTACACCAGCCATGACGGCGATTAAAAATGAAACCAGTTTTTCCACATTTTCACCCCCTCTCCGCTGCCGGATTGGGTATGACAACAAGAC
>VSNH01000011.1 GCA_009774215.1 Lachnospiraceae bacterium | reverse complement strand
AATTTATCCATATGCGTAAGAGAAGAAAATTCATACAAATGTATAGGAAAGAATCGGTTGCTCAAAGATCTGAAACAGTGTATTTTGATGCCGGATATTGTAACATATTTTAAAAAAGATTTTTCGAAATACACAAGAAATAATGAAGTTTTGCTTTGCCTGAGAAATGATAAAGAGAAAATTCTTGCAAGGGATATGGAAAAACAAATAGAGGATACATTATTAAATATGGGAATTCCCTTTTCTCATACAGATACGGTAGTTCCATATAAAATGTTTGCGGACAGGCGAGAGGAAGAAGTCCTAAAAAAAATGCGGGAATTTGCTCAGAGCAGAATGGTAATTACAGATAGATTACATGGTATGATTCTGGCAGCAGTTACGGCGACGCCTTGTCTGTTTATTGATAATTGCAGCAAAAAGGTAAGTGGAAGTTACGAATGGCTTAAAAATCTGGAGTATATCAGGCCATTTGAAAATATACAAAATATGCAAGTCTTTATTCGTGAGACAGCAGACAAAACGATTTATCATTATGATAACACGTATCTGCAGCCTTATTATGAGAAGCTGGCAGATATGATAAAGGAATAAGGAATGCAATCCGAATCAAGGAAATGGAATTTAGCAAAAAATGTAATTTTTGGATACTTAAATCAGATCCTTTCTTTAGGACTGAATTTCATTGGGCGTACTGTATTCATACTAATTTTAGGACGGGAATATTTGGGTATTAACGGATTGTTCTCAGATGTTCTTACGATGCTTTCGATGGCAGATCTGGGATTTGGAATTGCTATGTCTTATAGTTTTTACAAGCCCATCGCTAATCAGGATAAAGAGAAGATTGCCGCACTTATCCATTTTTACAAAAGAGTATACATTTTGATAGCGTGTGCAACGGCCGTGATCGGAGTCATGCTGGTTCCCTTTTTAAAGTATATTATCAATATGGATTCGGATATTCCCTATTTGCTATATTACTATTTACTCTTTTTGGCAAATACGATTGTATCCTATTTCTTTGTGTACAAAACATCCATTATCAATGCTTCACAAAAAAACTACCTGATTTCCAAGTATCAGATTATAATCAGGTTGGTTCAAACCATAGTACAAATTTGTGTGTTGGTTGTTTTCAGA
Source organism: Lachnospiraceae bacterium (assembly GCA_009774215.1). Lineage (GTDB taxonomy): Bacteria > Bacillota > Clostridia > Lachnospirales > Lachnospiraceae > UBA3282. The sequence goes on along the minus strand of VSNH01000011.1, from coordinate 47,433 downwards.
AATTACTTTATCTACTTATTTATACCTATAATTGGAACACTGGCAAATAATCTTCTTGCATCTCATAAAGCGGAGCAGCTTTACCCGGAAATCAGATCGCAAAATAATCAACTGGACTCCGCGCAAAAGAAAGAAATTACAGAAAATATGAAATCTGTGTTTTTATATAAGATTTCAAGCACGTTTTTAACCGGGACAGATAACATGCTTATTTCTGTTATTATCGGAACTGTTTGGGTCGGTATTTATTCTAATTATAATTTGATACTTAATGGTATAAACAGTGTCCTTGCGGTGCTTTTCAACTCTGTTACGGCCAGTGTCGGGAATTTGGTTGTAACAGAAAACGAGGAAAAAAGATACGAAGTATTTCAGACAATGAACGTAATAAGTCTTATATTGGCGGCTGTTATAACGATCGTAATATCCGCCGTGATAAATGATCTGGTATTTTTATGGCTGGGAGCCGAATATGTCTTGAGTAATGCCATAAGAATCGCCATTGTATGCAACTTTTATCTTGCTAATATTTTAAGGCCAATTTGGTCGTATCGAGAAGCCACCGGTTTGTACACTAAGACAAAATATATTATGGTAATCGCTGCGGCTTTTAATCTGATATTATCCATTGTTGGGGGCTATCTGTACGGTATTGCTGGCATTATATTTGCATCGGTAATATCAAGGGTTAGTACCTATTGCTGGTATGAACCACAATTGTTGTTTCACATTTATTTTAAGAAAAAGACTTTCGCCTATTATCTGGCTGTTTTAAAAAATATGTTGATAACCTTTGGCGTATGCATCCTGATTGATGTCTTGAGTCGGAATGCGTGTATTGATTCATGGTGGAAATTAGCGGTTAAACTTCTTTGGACAGGAGCACTTTCATTAATCTGTGTATTGGGATATTATTCCAGAACAAGCGAATTTAAAATAATTTGGAATGTATATTTTTACAAAAAAATAGAGAAAAAGAAACATTAGTATTAGGAGGAAGAATGGATAAGAAAAAAGTCAGTATATTTATGTTGACACATAACGCACCTTTATATGTATTAAAAAGTATTTTATCAGTAAAAAGAAGGACTGTCGGTGTCGATTATGAATTAATTATTGTTGATAATAATTCAAAAAAATTAACAAAAAATATTTTAGAGAAACTGGATCGGCACGCCGTAAGGAGAAGATGGATAGACAAAATTGTTTATAATCCCCAGAACAGTCTGTTTGCGGGCGGAAATAATCTGGCCAGTACAATGGCCAGCCCGACAAGCAGCTACTATTTATTGCTCAATTCTGACATTAAAATCAAAGACAAAACATGGCTTGCCGATTTGTTAAAAATACACCCGAAGGAAGGCGGAATCAGCTCATATGGCGCTGTTTTGGCTGAACCACGCCGGGCGGATGGCTATTGTATGCTCATAGATAGCTGGTTATATCAAAAATACAAGTTGGACGAAGCTTATGAATGGTGGTGGTCTATCACAAAGATACAGGGCGAAGTTTTAAGTGAAAACAGAAAGATTGTTTCGGTTATTTACCATGAAAACAAACTGCATCACTATGGAGGAAAATCAGGAAAAGATTATCGGGATGCCAGAGGTATGGATATAGATATTAAGGATGTCAAAGAATGGTTTGACAAGGGATCGGTTGAATTTATTGACCATTTAGAACCTTTGACATGCACATCATATATTTCGCATAAGTGGCGCTCTCTTAAGCGTTTGTTGAAAAACATATCAAGTTAGTTTAGAAAGCTTTTGCATAATAATATGCGAAGGCTTTTTAATTACAACTTTTCGTGTACGTTACCATTTTAAAATTATTTGTTGCACGATTATATTATTTTGATTAAAATAGAAGACAAGTTATTGATAGAGGTAAAAAATGGAAATAAGGAGAGAAAAAGATGGCTGCGATAAACGGATTCAACAGATATTATTGCCCAATATGTAATAGATATGTTCCGTTCTTTTTGAAATCGGGAGTGAAAAGCAAAATTTTTTCACAGTTGGATATTGTGGGAGGAGGGTATAGGAGAAAGGTAAAATGTCCAATTTGTAAGGCTAATGATAGAATTAGGTGGCTAGATTATGTGATTGAAAATAAGACAGATATTTATCAAAATGCGGATAACGTGATTTTGCATATTGCGCCGGAAAGGTGTATCGAAAAGAAAATAAGAAATGTGTCAAATTATTATATTTCGGGAGATATACAGGAAGGGAAAGCGGACGAAACGGTTGATTTGACCAACATGTTATTTGAGGAAGCTAAGTTTGACTATGTTATTGCAAACCATGTCCTAGAGCATATATCGGATGAAAGAAAAGCGATTGAGGAGATAAAACGGGTTTTAAAACCCTCTGGGAAATTTCTTTTTTCCATGCCGCTTTGTGAAAGTCAGGATACATATGAATCAAGTGAGAAACTTACCGAGGCTGACCGGTTGAAATTATATGGTCAGAAGGATCATGTAAGACTATATGGAAGAAATACGAAAAACCATATGGAAGGTTACGGATTGCATGTTGATGAATATATTGTACAGGATTTGCTTTCGGAAAAGGAAATACAAAGATTAAGATTGTTAAGAAGAGATAGGATTTTTATGGCATCTGTGCATCAATAAATTGTGATATGGAGTTATCTATGATTAAAGTTTCATTTGTTGTAGCCGTATATAATGTGGATCAATATTTGTCACAGTGTATAGAAAGTATTATTAACCAAAACATGGAACAGGTGGAAATTTTGCTTGTAAACGATGGCTCGACAGACGGCAGTCTATCCATCTGTAATTCCTACGCGGCGAAGGACTCTAGGATCAGAGTGATTGATCAGAAGAATGGCGGCGCAAACGCGGCGAGAAACAAAGGACTGCAGGAAGCGAAGGGGGAGTGGGTTTACTTCGTGGATGGTGATGATTTTGTGGATTCTGCGGTGTGCACGGGTATCGAGCAGTATTTGGACATAAATTATGATATTGTTATGTTTTCTCATGCACGCTTTGCGGGAGGACAGATAAGGAAAGTATCATATTTTGATGAGAAGATTGTATTTCAGAAAGAAGATTTTAAGGATTTGCAGTTATCTGCCTTAAATCGTCTCGGCAGCTATAAATATAACTTTAAAGTGCTTGATGCAGCATCCATATGGAATAAAATGTATAGGCGATCTTTTCTGCTGGATAACCGTATTTCTTTTATTCCTGATTTTCCTAAACTTCAGGATCTCTCTTTTAATCTTATGGTGTACGAGCAGGCAGACAGTGCAGTATATATACCGAATATAGGATACTATTTTCGGTATAACGATCAGTCCGTATCCCATCGTTATCAAAAAAATTTAATTGAAAAATTTGATGTTATCAATGCGTGGTTTGGGCGTTTCGTAGAAGGGAAAAAAGAAGACACCAGATATATGCGCGCATACCGTGAGCGGATTGCCACGCATATGAGAACCTGCATTGTGCTATACTTCTGTAACGGTGAAAATAAAGCTCCCTATCGTGAGCGGAGAGCAGAGTTTCTGCATTTGCGGAAAATGGAACCCTACCGCAGCGCGCTGGATCAGACAGGCATCATGGCGTTTCACGGGTATAAGGAGCGGATTCTTGCTTTCGCTGTGAAGCATCGGATGTTTTGGCTGTGCGAATGGTTGTGTGTTTTATATGATAAGATAAAATAGTAGTGTGCCTGTATTATTGTGTGAGAAAACGGGAGGAAAACCATGACACAGCGAATTGGGACGAACCGGGAAAAAATAATAAATATTATTTTTATGGGGGGATTTATATTTGGTTTAATTTTTCTGCGGCTGTTCTACATCACGCGGACAACAGGTCCGTTCATTTATGCGGACGAATTCGGCTATTGGTCACACGCGGCGCATATGGCAGGACAGACATGGGCGGGAGTTATGAACGGGGTTTCCTGGTATTCTTTCGGGTACAGTTTTTGGCTGGCGCTCACTTTTCTTTTTTCAGACCGGATGATTGTCATGTATCGAATTGCGATTATCCTGAATGTGATGATGTGTCTGGGAATTTATTTTCTGGCTTATGCGATTATCAGAAAGCTGGCGAAGGAGCAGACCGTTATTACATGTGGTTTTATCGCTTTTGCGGTGACCTGTTTTCCAACGTATATCTTTTACTCTTATACGACGATGTGCGAGACTGCGCTGGCGTTAGTGGTATGGCTTTTGCTTTATGAGCTGGTTTCTCTGGAAGAAAATCCGAAATGGTGGAAGGGAATGCTGCTGGGGCTGACGACGGGCTATGCCTACATGGTGCATAACCGACTGCTGACAGCCGTTTTTGCTGTGGGAATATGTTTGATTTTTTTGTGGATTTGGCATAAAATTGATTGGAAAGTGATAGTTGCTTTTGCGGTGGCAATATTGGCAGCATTGCTTTTTTATATTGTTTTTAAGGACTTCTTAGAAGGAATGATTGTGGGAAATCAGGCGCTTGCCAATACGCAGGTTTCGGTCGTCAAGGGAAAGTCCAACACGTTTCAGAATATCTGGAGAAAGTTTGTTTCTCTATTCAGACCTGAAAGAATGAAAAGACCTTTTTTAAGTTTGATGGGACAGCTCTGGCAATGTCTGTCAGCTACCTATCTTTTAGCGGGGCTGGGAGTTGTATATGTGATTCGACATTTGACGAAGAACTTGAGACAGGGAATTAATTTGAGTATTTACGTCTATCCGCTGCTTGCCTTTGTTTTTTCGGTTGGATTGACAAGTATTACGGCATATGGCCCGGAGATTGGCACTGTAGGGAGGGTCAGGATAGATCCGGCTTTTTATGGACGGTACAATGAATGCTACTACCCAATGCTCATTATGATGGCATTGGTTTTTCTCTGCGATGAGAAGCTGCGCGGTACTTATAAGATATGCGCCGGGGTTTTGATTTTGTATGCGGCGTTGACGGTGGGCATGTACTTTAGACTGTACGGAATGGACGGCTATTTGAATATTGTTTCCTCCGTCAGCATTCACATCTTCCACTGGCTCGGTGAATTCAGAGTGTGGAAGTGCGCGGGGATTGCGCTGCTGGGGGGCGGTGTGATCGTAGGGCTGTGTTGTTTTAAACGGATTGGTCATTTGGGGCGTTACGCCGGGATGACGGTGCTGGTTCTTCTCTTTGCCACTACGGCATTGTACTGTATGCGTACGTCGATTCGGGGGGAGAATGATTATACGATGCAGTATGCGCCTCTCTATGACTATCTGAACGAGAATATGGAAAAGGGAGAGATTGCCTATATTACAACCAACGGAAAGTCGGCGTTTGACTTGCAGAGCCGTCTGGTGGACAAGCCGGTGGTGGTCATGTGGACGGAAGAACTGGATAAGATTGCGGAACCGGCATATGCGGTAATCCGCGCAGAAGAGCTGGAAGAAGTGCCGGTAGATTACGAGATTTGTCTGGAATGCGAGGATTTTCTCGTTCTCGGGTTGAATTGATCGGACTGTGTAAGGGAGAAAAACATGTATCGTGTAGAAGACAAATACAACTGCACAGACACGCAGCTTGTGATGCTCCAGGCGCGTATGGAGGCTGTGCTAAAGCCGGACATCAACGAGGGCGGGCCGGAAGGCTACCGCATTACGAGCCTGTATTTTGACGACCTGCGTGATTCCTGCCTGCAGGACACGGTGGACGGTGTGAACAGACGGAGCAAATACCGGATCAGGATTTACAACGACTCTCTGGATGTGATTAAGCTGGAGGTCAAAACGAAGCGGGATAACCGTATTTTTAAAAGGTCTAAAACCATTACAAGGGCGCAGATGGAGAGCCTGATGCGGGGAGAATGTATTGAGGACGGGGCGTCCGCGGAGGATCCGGCCACGCTTTTTAACCTGGCGATCCGGACGCAGGGACTGCGGCCCAAGGTGATCGTGGCCTATGAGCGAAAGGCCTATGTGTTCGAACCGGGCAATGTGCGCATCACTTTTGACCGCAATGTGCGGGCGAGCGGCCGGGTGGAGGATTTCGGCAGGAAAAATAAGAGCTATGATTTTTTGCAGGAGTATGATAAAGTGTTAGAAGTGAAGTATGACGAGTTCATACCGGACTTTCTGCTACAGCTGCTGGAAACGGGGCGTATGCGGCAATCGGCGTATTCAAAGTACCAGCTGTGCCGGGAATGCGTGGATCGACAAGTTTGAATAGCGGCGTTAACCCTGCAAAATGGGAGGTGAAATAGTTTAAAATGAATGCGGAATCAAAGAAGAAGCTGTCAATTATCATACCTTGTTACAATGAGGAAAATAATATTCAGGCGATTGTGGAAAAGGTATTGCAGTCGCCGGTAGAGAATAAGGAAATTATTATCGTGGATGACTGCTCCACGGATAACAGCAGACAGGTGCTCAAAGATAAGATAGAACCGCTTGTGAGCAGGATTATTTACCATGAGCAGAACGGGGGAAAGGGAGCGGCGCTCCGCACCGGTTTTCAGGCGGCGACGGGAGATGTGGTGATTATTCAGGATGCGGATCTGGAATATGATCCGATGGAATATCCCCGTGTCGTGGAGCCGATTTTTGTGGGAAAGGCGAGGGTAGTCTACGGCTCAAGGTTTTTGCATCAGCGGCGCAAAGGTTATTTCGCGAACAGAATGGCGAATCTGGCGCTCACAAAATTTTCCAATGTTTTCACGCATCAGAAGCTTACGGATATGGAAACCTGTTATAAAGCGTTTAAACGGGAGATTATCCAGTCCATTGACATTGAAGAAAACCGCTTCGGCTTTGAACCGGAAATTACGGCGAAAATTTCCAAAAAGCGCATAAGAATATATGAGGTGCCGATTTCCTATTATCCAAGGACGACCAGCGAGGGAAAGAAGATCGGGTTTAAGGATGGGCTGCGCGCGCTCTATGTGATCTGGAAGTATCGTTGACAATGGCGGTTCGCGGGCAGCAGCCGGATTTCGTGCGGGAAGGAAGGGTTGAGAGGATAAGATGAAAAGGGTATTGGTAACGGGGGGCGCAGGATTCCTTGGTTCTCATTTGTGTGACAGGCTGATTGAAGAAGGAAATGATGTGATATGCGCGGACAATCTTTTTACGGGCAGTAAGGATAATATCAGGCATCTTCTTTCCAATCCTTATTTTGAGTTTATCCGCCACGATATCACGGAGCCTCTTTATGTGGAGGTGGATCAGATCTATAATCTGGCATGTCCGGCGAGTCCGGTACATTATCAGTACAACCCGATTAAGACGGCGAAGACCAGCATTATCGGAGCATTTAATATGCTGGGGCTGGCGAAGCGCGTAAAAGCCAGAATCCTGCAGGCGAGCACATCCGAGGTTTACGGCGATCCGGAAATCCATCCGCAGCCGGAGACTTATCGCGGCTGTGTGAATCCGATCGGGCTCCGTTCCTGCTATGACGAGGGGAAACGGATGGCGGAAACGCTCTTTTTCGATTATTACAGGCAGCATAAAGTCGATATCCGCGTCATTCGGATTTTCAATACGTATGGACCGAGAATGAATAAAAATGACGGCCGGGTGGTTTCTAATTTCATCGTTCAGGCGCTTAAGGGCGAAGATATTACGATATACGGTGACGGCACACAGACCAGAAGCTTCTGTTATGTGGACGACCTGATCGACGGCATGATACGGATGATGAACTGCGAGGGATTTATCGGCCCTGTCAATATCGGGAATCCGGGAGAATTTACCATGCTGGAGCTGGCGAAGAAGATTATAGAGATGACGGATTCAAAATCCCAGTTGGTTTATGAGCCTTTGCCCAGCGACGATCCCACACAGAGGCAGCCGGTGATTGATCTGGCGAAGACAAAGCTGGGATGGCGTCCTGTCATTGATCTGGAGCAGGGACTGGAAAGGACAATCGATTACTTTAAAAGGGTGATTTAAGCAAAATACATAAAGGAGAATCGCTATGTCGATTAAAGATGTCATTAAGAACAGTGTATATGAAAGCCTGGGCGGCGGCACGAATCTTTCCGCGAAAAGCATTTTGCTGCTTCTCGTGATTGCGGCGCTTGTGGGACTTTACATTTTTGCGGTGTACAAGCTGTCCTCCAAGTCGGCGTTTTATTCTAAGGATCTGAATATAACGCTTGCGGGAATGCCGATTATCGTGGCGGCGATTATGATTGCCATGCAGTCGAACCTGCTTGTATCGCTTGGTATGGTGGGCGCGCTGTCCATTGTCCGTTTCCGAAACGCGGTTAAGAACCCGATGGATCTTCTGTATCTGTTCTGGTCGATCAGCGCGGGTATCATTGTGGGCGTCGGGCTGTATCTGCTTTCCTTTGTGCTGTGTATCGTGATGACGATCCTGCTTTTGGTGCTGGATCTGGTGCCGAATGCGAAAGCCCCTGATCTGCTTGTACTGCGGGCCGTGGCGACGGATATTGATTACGGAGAGCTGGAGAAGCTTTTGAAGGGAAACTGCAAGTATCATAAGGAAAAGTCCAGATGCATCAAAAACGGCGAGGCGGAACTGATTATTGAGGTGAAGACGGCGAAGAAGGAAGAGCTTCTCGGGGCGCTTTCCAAGATGAAGTGCCTGACGCAGATTAACTGTATTTCCCACGACGGAGAGTGCAGGGTATAATTTCGGCGCAGCCAGGAACTGTTAAGAATTAACTTTGCAGAAGTCGCGGGATACATCTTTTTATGTAAGTCGGGGAATGAGACATACCGGGGCGCCGGGGCTGGGAGAGGAAGCAAATATGCTGCTTGCGATGGTAGCGCTGTATGGCAATATTCATGTGTATAAAAAGAGAAAGAGCATGGAGGACACAAGTTTCGGCACTTATATGGAGACCTGTTGTCTGTGGATGCTTTTTCTTTTTGTGCTCACGGAGGCATTGTCGGCAGGACATGCCCTGCGCTTTCGATTCCTCTTTGCAGCTTGGGGCGCGTTTGATGCGCTGCTTCTGTTTTTGTTGGCGGCGCAGCTTAAGAAGACGGGATTGACGGCGGGGTTCATGGTGAAGAGTGCGCGGACGGCGGGGCTGCGTGTGTGGAAGGCGTTTCGTGGCGCGCCGTATTACGGCATTCTTCTGCTGATCGGTATGGCAGTGCTCGGCTTGTCCCTGATTACCACGCCGTACAACTGGGATTCCATGACGTATCATCTGCCGAGAATAGCTTATTGGGCGCAGAACCGTTCGGTGGCGCATTATGCCACCAACTCCATCAGGCAGGTGTGCAGTCCCGTGCTTGCGGAGTTTGTGAATCTGCATGTCTATATTCTTTGCAGGGGGCACGACCTGTTTTTTAATCTTTTGCAGGGCGCGTCGTATATCACCTGCGCGGTTATGGTGGGGGTCATTGCGGGCAGGCTTGGCAGTGACAGACTTTTTCGCTTCCTTGCAATGCTTCTGTACATGTCCATGCCCATCGCCTACGCGGAGGCGCTGACTACGCAGGTGGATCACTTCGCGGCGGTCTGGCTGTTGTTCTTTGTTTACAGGCTGCTTGACTATGTGGATGTAAAAAAAGCGATGCTGTTTGACAAAATTACGGTCTGCCGGGTGGGTGCAATGGGGCTGTGTGTGGCCTGGGGATATTTGACGAAGCCTTCGGTCTGTGTGGGAATGGCAGTCTTTGCCCTGTGGCTGTTATGCGTGTGCATCAGACGAAGAGACAGGGTGCGCGATCTGGCAGGAATTTTTTTCAGCGCGGTTCCCTGTGTGGCGCTTCCTCTTGTTCCGGAAATTTTGAGGAACTTCAAGAGCTTTGGCGCATATGCCAGTCCTGCGGCGGGCGCGGCCCAGCTCGTGGGTACGACACAACCGACTTATCTTCTTGTCAATATGATAAAAAATCTTTCCTTTAACATGCCCACGCCGTTTGTGAAGAACGGACATGAAATTTTTGCCGGGATTGCGGAGAAGGCGGCGGCGCTTCTGCGGGTGGAACTGGATGCGGAGTCCATATCGGAGAAGGGCAGGGCGTATATGCTCCATGAAGCGGGGAATTACGGCTGTGATACGGCTGTGAATCCGACGGTGCTCTGGCTTTTCCTTTTCTGTGTACTGTGGGCGGTTCTGGGATTTGGTAGGAAAAAATGGCAGGGGTGCTGTCGGGGGTATTTCGTGACGGCGGCGGTTTCCTTTGCGGTCTTTTGTATGGTGCTTCGCTGGGAGCCCTATGTGAGCAGATATATGGTCGCATATCTTGCGCTTCTGTGTCCTGCGATCGCCGCCGTGATGCAGATGGGAACGGCGGAGAAACGGGGCAGACCTTTTCGATGGGGAATGGTGGGGATCGTGAGCCTGCTTTGTATCGTGGAGACAGGAAACCTTACCCGGTATCATTATGACATTTGGAAAGGCCCTGCGCGCACCAGACCCTACGGCTATTTTGCGGGCAGATATGATGAGATGGCGGTCTATTTCCCGCTGGCGGATCAAATAAAATCCTGTCGGTACGACGAGGTGGGACTTCACTTGATGAAGGCGGATGATTTTGAGTATCCTTTCTGGGAAATATTGGAGGACTGCCGTCTGGAGCATGTTCTGGTAAGAAATGAGACGGCGGTTTACGCGGACGAAAGCTTTGTGCCCGACTGTATTATCTGGTTCGGAAAGCTGCCGGAGGAGCCGGTGAAGATCGGGGACAGGACTTATCATAAAAGCACGGAATTTGGAAACAAACAGTATTTATTGGAGAATTGACAATTATTTACTTGTGTCAATTCTCTTTTTTGTGTTATGATTAAGGACAAATTGGTAGACATAACATTGCAACCACTTGAGATGAGAAGATTGAAAAATAAGTCTGATGACCTTATTTTTCAATCGTGAGTTTGTGCCGGAGCCACAAACTCGGAATCGCAGAGCAAAATTTGAGATTTTGCTCGCGCGCCGTCGCGAAAAGATGCTCAGACATGGAGGGAACTATGACGTTTCATAAGAGAAAACGGGAGATAAGAGAAATACTGAGACGAAAAAAGAGCTGCGGCAGAGCCTTTGCGCTGTTTCTCAGTCTTGCGCTCTGTGTGGAGAGCGCGCCTCTGACGGCGCTGGCTGCGCAGCCGGATGTGGAGGTGTCGGTTTCCGGGGCGGAGGCTCCGAAGGGAAGCGGGGAATCGAAGGACGGCGGGCAGTCGTTGCGGGAACAGCAGGAAGCTGATACGCCGGAGCAGGCTGAAAGCGGGGAGAACGGCGGGCAAAATCCGGGTGCGGGTGAAGAGACGGGAGAGGGAAAGAGTCCCGATGGAAGTGGAGAATCCGCAGAGGGAGAGGCGACAGAACCCAGTGACGGCGGGGCACAGGAGCCGGAAAGCGGCGGAGAAACACAGAATCCGGGCGGCGGGGAAGGCGAGCCGCAGGAGCCGGGAGAAGGCGGAGGATCCGGGGAGGGAGAAACGCAGAGTCCGGGCGGTAACGGAGAGGGGGAGGAACAGTCCCCCGCAGAGGGAGAAGAGCAGGAACCCGGGGAAGGGGAAGGAAAGGATCCGGGAGAGGAAGATGTCGGCAGCGACGAAAAGGAAGAGCCGGAGCAGGTTTCCGGGAACGATGCGGATACCGATACCGTTTCCGAAAATGATATATCGTCGGTTTCTGAGAACGATCTGTCGTCCGTCTCCGAGAACAGTCTGGATGCAGAGCGGGAAGCGATGATTGAGGAGGCACAGGAGGCCTTTGATGCGCTGCTGGAAGAAAAGCCGCTGATGGCGCTGCTCTATCACGCGGACAGCTACGATGTCCGCAGGGAGGCCGATGCGGAGAGCGGGAAATCGGCCGTGCTGGAAATCGGACAGACGTTATATATACAGGGTGTGGAGATCACGGAGAACGACGTCTGGTATGAGGCGCAGTATCTGCTGGACGGCGAGGAGGGCACGGGTTATGTGCAGAGTTACTATCTGGCATACGCCGACGAGGACTGGCTGGCATGGGAGGAGGAATACCTGCTTCCGATTTTGGAGTTGGGTGAGGAGAGCTACGAAAGTACGGCATATGGAATGCGGACGTATTCCATGATGACCTACGCCGTTGACACCTCGGATATCAGCGCATTCCCGGGGTCTTATCAGGCTGATCTGAGAAATCTGAAAAACGCCCATCCGAACTGGACGTTTGTGCCCATGAAGACGGGGCTGGATTTTGAAGCATCCGTATCTGCGGAGATGGGGGATAAGAGTTTAATACAAAAAACCGCATCCAATACGGAGAAAGGCTGGGTGGGAGCGGCGTGTCCCAGTGAAAGCAACTGGAACTATGCGACGCGGCCCGCGGTAGCGTATCATATGGATCCCCGCAATTCCCTGACAGAAACTTATATTTTTCAGTTTGAACAGTTGACTTATAATGCGTCCTATCATACGGAAGCGGCGGTACAGGGCTTTTTAGATAATACATTTATGAAGGGAAAGCTGGCGGATGATGCCAAAGGACGTACCTATGCGCGGGCTTTCTATGAAATCGGCAGTGGCAGGAAGCTGAGTCCGATTCATCTGGCATCGCGCGTTTACCAGGAGCAGGGTCAGGGAACGTCCGGTCTGATTTCCGGCACCTATCCGGGCTATGAGGGATATTATAATTTCTTTAACGTAGGCGTGAACGGCTCTTCCACGACGGAGAAGATCGTGAAAGGTCTGACCTATGCGAAGGGAAAAGGTTGGAATACCCGCTATAAATCGCTGGAGGGCGGTGCGGCAACCATCGGAAATAACTATATTTTAAAAGGGCAGGACACTCTTTATCTGGAAAAATTTAATGTAAATAAAAATAGTCCGAACGAACTTTACGGGCACCAGTATATGCAGAATATTCAGGCGCCCCGGAGCGAAGCCACTACTACGAAGAAGATGTACGCCAATGCCGGTTCCCTGAACAGTGCCTTTGTATTCAAGATTCCGGTGTACAACAATATGCCGGACGACACTTACTATCCCGCATTAAAGCTGGATCAAACGAGCCTTACGATGAACCGGGCGGCTGACGGGGAAGCGCCCGCGACGCGGCAGCTGAAATTCTATGTGGACGGCGTGGAGGCTGATCCGGCGGAGGCGGAATGGAGGAGCAGCGATCCTAAAGTGGCTGCGGTGCAGAACGGATTGATTACGGCAATAGATAAGGGAGAGGCGGTTATCACGGCTTCCTATAAGGAGGTGGAGGTATCCTGTAAAGTCACTGTGAAAGCGCCGCTGCAGCGCATTACGCTGGATAAGGAGACAGTCACCCTGCGCAGGCCCGACACGGTCGTGGAGGATGCGACAAACTTAAGCGCGCAGGAAAAGGCGGAGAATATTGCCGAGACGACCCTGCAGGTGCGATTTGATCCTGAGGACACGACGGCGGACAAAACGATTGTGTGGACATCCGCGAATAAGAAGATCGCCACAGTCAAGGCCGACCCCGCCGATTCTTCCAGAGCGGTGGTCACCGCTGTCGGCACGGGCGAAGTGAAGATTACGGCGAAGGCATCGAAGGCGGGAAACAAGACTGCGATCTGCACCGTCAAGGTAATTGCGCCCATTTATAAGCTGGAATTATCGGATCCCGGCGCGGAGGAAGGAGCCGGAAAGACGAATCTGTATAAAGGGCAGAGCATCAGCCTGAACGCGGAGTACTGGCCGAAGGACACCACGTCGGACAAGACAATTCTCTGGCATACATCCGATCCGAAGGCGGCGACGGTGTATAAGGGCAGAGTGACGGCCGTGGGTGAAGGTACAGCCAGGATCACGGCGTCAGTCGCCGGATATACGGACGCCGTAGAGGTGTCGGTGAGCGTTTGTAAGGTGATCTTCCACATGGAAAACGGCACTGTCTGGAAAGGAAAAGAGTTGTCCCTGGGATACGGGGAGTGTGTGGCGGATGCGGAAAACGGAGCGATGCCGGAAGAACAGCAGTTGGCGGGGAAGATTTTCCGCGGCTGGTACACAAAGCCTGACGGACAGGGAAGCGTCTTCACGGAGAGCCGGCCTGTCTATGCGGAGGAGACGCACGTTTATCCCCATTATCAGGAGATCGGGGCGGAAAAGGGCTTTTATGTCGTCCCGGTGGGTGACCAGACCTACACGGGCAGCGCGATCAAGCCGAAGGTGCGGGTGTTTGACGGTACGGCTGCGCCCGACGGCAGCCTGATCGGTACGGACGGCAGTCTGACCGGGGGGCAGGAGGTTCTTGAGCTTGTGGAGGGCAGGGATTATACGCTGTCGTACAAGAACAATAAGAACGTAAACACCGAAGGCAAGGCACGCCCGACGATTACCGTGAAGGGCAAGGGAAATTACGCGGGAACCGAGTATGTCTATTTTGACATTGTGCCAAAGGCTCTGACCGATCACGATATTACGGCGGCGGACATCACGGCGGCTTACACCGGCAAGACCATCAAGAGCGCGCCTGTCGTGTACCGCGGCGGGAAGAAACTTGCGGTGAACAGGGATTATACGAGAAGCTACCCCCAGACAGGGACGGGGGCCTACTGCAAGACGGGCGTTTATCCCATCGTGATCACAGGCAAAGGCGGCTACACGGGTACCATTACGGTCTATGAGACGATCACGGCGGACGTGCTTCTGAGCAAGGTCAGCGTGGCGAAAATACCGAAACAGACTTATACCAACGAACAGATGACAAAGGAGGGTGGCATCAGACCGGCGTCTCTGACGGTGACTTATAAAAAGCAGCCGCTTGTGGAGGGCGAGCATTATACACTTTCTTACAGCGGTGATCAGAGCATCGGCAAGGCGACGGTTACGCTGACGGCAGTGGAGGGCAGCGGGTACGCGGGAAGCAGGAGCGTGACTTATCAGATTGTCGGGACTTCCCTTGCGAGAGCGAAGGTGGAGGGGCTTGAAAACAAAGAGTATGTGGCGATTGATAAGGAGTGGAACGCAGACGAAGCGGCATATGAGGCGGCATATCAGAAAATGCTGCAGACGCCCGGTGCGTACACACTGACGCTGGGTGATCGTGTCCTCACAGAGAGCAAAGACGGCGTGAGCGGCGACTATGTGGTGTCCTATGCGGGCGCGGCGAAAAGGGGCGCGGTCAAGGCCGGGACGGCGAGCATGGTATTTAAGGGCATCAACGAATACAGCGGCCAGCTCAAGAAAACTTACAAAATTCTGCCCGGCGAATTGAGCATAGACAGGGCGGGAAGTGATTTCACTCTTTCCTATTACACGCAGGACGACCCGGAAAACGTGAAAACGCTGACAGACGTAAACGGCGTCACAACGCCATATGTGAAGGGCGGGAGCAAGCCGGTGATTCTGCTGTCGTTCCGGGGAACGCCGCTGGAATTGAATAAAGATTATCGGATGAGCTACAAGAACAACAATGCGCTAACCGCGGCGGACATGGAGGAGAACAGGCTGCCTGTATGGACTATTACCGGAAAGGGGAGCTTTAAAGGGAAACTGACAGGAACCTTTACTATTACAGACGGACGGTTTGACGGCCGGATCGGAGAGAAAGAGAATGAGAAATCGAAGATCACCATGACTCTGAAAGACGTGGTCTATCGCGAGAAGAAGGGCGCTTACAAGACAAAGGCGACGCTCAGGGATGTGAGCGGCTCTGCGCTGGCGGCGGGTAAGGATTATGACAAGAATCTGCGGTATAACTACGAGAATGATGCGAAAATACTTGTGACGGAAGACAAAGCGCTGGTTGAGGCCGAGCGGAAGAAGGGAGATCCTGTGGGCGAGGAGGACATTCCCCAGGCCGGTACGTCGATCCGCGTGACGGCACAGGGAATCGGCGCCTATGCGGGGACAGGGGCGGCGGCGCCTGAAATTTTCGGGGTTTACCGTATCGTTTCGGCGGATTTTACCAAGGCAAAGGTGAAGGTGGCGGCGAAGGACTATCAGGACGGCAGGCCCGTAACCTTAACTGCGGATGATCTGACCGTGACGGTAAACGGCGCGGCGGAACCGCTCGTACTCGGACGTGATTATATCATCAAAGAAGAAAGTTATGTAAATCATACAAAGAAAGGCAAAGCGAAAGTAACCCTGCGCGGAATCGGAAACTATGGCGGGGAAAAGACCATCACTTACACCGTAGGAGCGAAGAAGCTGCTGTGGTGGATCGGGCAGTAAAAGGCAGACTGGGCCACGGGGTAAAATCTGTGGCTCAGTTTTTCATAATTGTAAATGAATTTGAGAAACTCAAATAGTTAACAAAATAAGTGAAGGTTTTCACAAAATAACTTAAATCGGATGAAAAAAATCAAAAAAGGGAGTGATAAAGTAAAAATTTTAGTGAAATTTATTGAATAGATTTCACTAAAATGCTAATATCTAAAATATGGAGGTGAAAAAGTCAAATGACCCCTGAAGAATTTAGTGAAAAATTAAATGAAATTCATAAAAAGAAATGCGAATCCGCAACGCTGGAAATTAAAACGGCGGCGAAGGGATGCCCCAAGCGGTTGTATGATACATTATCAGCTTTCTCCAATCAAGATGACGGCGGCGTGATCGTATTTGGCGTTGACGAGGATGCAGGATATCTGGAGCAGGGCGTGTATGATGCGCAGGACCTGCAGAAAAGAATTAATGAACAGTGTCTGCAGATGGAGCCGATTGTCAGACCGCTGCTTACGGTGGTGGAAAAGGACGGAAAAAATTTTGTGGCGGCGGAAATTCCAGGCATGGATATTGCGGAGAGGCCCTGCTACTACAAGGGACAGGGACGTGTGAGAGGCTCCTATGTCCGCGTGGGCGACAGCGATGAGCCGATGACAGAGTACGAGGTGTACAGCTATGAGGCGTTCCGCAGGAAATATCAGGACGACGTCCGCGAAGTGCCGCGTGCTACGCCCGCCATGCTGGATTCTGAAAAAGTGAAAGAATATATTGCATTATTGAAAGAGGGCAAGCCCAATCTTGCCAATTTAGGCGATCCGGAAATTCGGGAGCTGATGAGCATTACGAGGATGGAGACGGTTACGCTGAATGCCTGTATTTTGTTCTGCCCGTATCCGCAGGCCTTTTTTCCACAGCTTTGTATTACGGCAGTGGTAATTCCGGGCAAAGAATTGGGAGAGGTGAACGACCAGGGGGCGAGATTTATTGATAATCGGAGAATAGAGGGAAGTATACCGCAGATGCTTGATGGAGCATTGACATTTTTAAAAAGAAATATGAAAAAGATGACTATTATCAATGCACGAACCGGCCTGCGGGAAGACCGCACAGAATATCCGATTACAGCGGTCAGGGAGGCTGTCCTCAACGCGCTGGTGCATCGGGATTACAGTATCCATACAGAAGGAATGCCAATACAGATCAGGATGTTTGAAGACCGTCTGGAAATCCGCAGCCCTGGCGGCATTTACGGAAGACTCCGGGTAAATCAACTGGGGAAGGTGCAGCCTGATACGCGGAATCCGGTATTGGCGGCGGCTTTGGAGACGCTTGGGGTAACGGAAAACCGTTATTCCGGCATACCGACAATGCGGAGAGAGCTGCGGGAGTACGGATTGCGGGAGCCGGAGTTTACGGATAACAGAAATGAATTTTGTGTGTGCTTTTATAATGCGGGCAGCGGTGATGCGGAACGGGAGGCGAAAGAAATGCAGAGAGCTGAGGAGGATTTGATTGCATTTTGCCGCACGCCCAGAAGCAGAAAAGAGATATGCGATTATCTGGGACTTTCTTCTTCAGCATATGCCATGAAAAAACATGTGCAGCCTTTGATCGATGCGGGGGCGATTCATATGACGATGCCGGAGAAGCCGAGAAGCGCGAAGCAGAAGTATTATAGTTAAAACGTATTAGACTGGCTTATGAAGTAAATTAGATAACATTAGTTTGGCTATGGAAAAAGTAAGGTGGGCGGAAACTTAAGAATTTCTTAAAAACACAACATGTAGTGTATTTTTCTCTTGCATAATACAATTACAGATGTTATAATCAAAACCATCATAGGGTGACATAATAAAATGTTATGCAACTCACTGTGCAGATGACAACATGGAATCGTGGGAAAACACGGCAGAAACAACTGATGTACGCATGGGGAAAAGGTGGTAAGTAATGAGAAAGAGAAGAGTATTGGCATTATTGTTGGCGCTTAGTCTTGTGGTGAGCGGAAACGGCATGACGGTTCTTGCGGCGGAGCAGGGAGCGGACATGCCTGTTTCAATGTCTCAGGAAGAAACACAGGATATTGAAGATAATTCGGAGGAGAAGGAGGAAGCTTCCGACAGCACGGAAGAGACGTCGGGAACGGAAGATAAATCTGAGGAGACGAAAACGCCGGAAGAAGGGGATACGTCCGACGGGGAAGACGGGACAGAGCAGGGAGATACCACGGAAAATCCGGAGAATCCCGATAATGCAGGGGAGACCGATCCTTCCGCACCGAAGGAAGACGATACCGAACAGGGCGGCGACCAGCCGCCTGCAGAGGATGGCGAACAGAACGGCGACCAGCCCACCACAGAAGATGGCGAGGATGGCGGGCAGGAAGAAGAGCCCGGCACAGAGGAGCAGGATCCTGCGGCGGATGTGCAGGAGCCCTCTGTCTCCGAAAATGATGTGGCTGAGACAGAAGAGCCCGAAGAGTTAGAGGAGAAGACGGGCGAAGTGCGGATGATGTCCTTCACGGACGCTTCCGGTCTGCAGATTACTTTTGACGCGAATGCGGCGGAAAAGAATGCGGATAATGTAATCATTGACGAGAACGGGGTACTGACGGGGATAAAAGAGGGTGCCACGGTCGAGGGTGTTGTTGATCTGCGCAAAGTGGAGTTTACGGAGATCGGGGAAGGGGCCTTTGCAGGGATAAAAGTAACGTATGTTATGCTCCCTAAGACCGTTACAAGTATCGGTAAAAACGGATTTTCCGGCTGCGCGGGTCTGAAAGGCATATCCATTCCCTCCAAGCTTTCTACCATCGGGGAGGGCGCATTTGAGACTTGTACGAATTTAACACAGTTGGCGATACCGAACAGCGTTACGTCCATCGGGGCGAACGCTTTTAAAGGGGACTACAGACTGTTTATGGTCAATATGCCGAGCGCGGACTATTCCAGGCTGGAAACCATCGGTGACAGCGCGTTTGAGGGCTGCTCGGTTCTGGAGTTTTTCTGTTCGGATGATGACTATGATCTGCCGGACAGCGTTAAGACCATCGGCGTAAGCGCGTTCAAGAACTGTGTCAGCATCAAGGAAGTGGATATGGCGGACGGCATCACTTCGCTGGGAGCGTCTGCGTATCAGGGATGTACGGGGCTTCAGGAGGTGGAGATAGCGGGGAATCTTGTCACGGTGCCGGAAAAAGCCTTTGCGGATTGCTCGAATCTGATTGAGCTTACATTTAACACGTCGGTGCGCGGCGTATCCAAGACGATAGAGGGTTTGGCATTTGAAAATTGCAGCAGCTTGGCGAGCGTGGACTTTCCGCAGAGGGTGTCCACTATTAGGGCGGATGCTTTTAAGGGTTGTGCAAACCTTTTAAGAATTTATATCAGAAATGATGATGCCGATTTGATGAATGGGGCATTCCCGAATAATAAAGAGAAGGGTATGTGCATTATTGGGTTCAAGGATTCGACCGCTGCAGTCTATGCGAAAGATAATGGGGACATTCGGTTTATTCCCATTGATGAAACGGGGAGAGGAGATTATTATACCTATACTGCCGATTTGAAATATCCGGCAGGAGAAATTAAAATTACCGTCACGAAGGAAATCAGCGCTTCGGCAAAAGACATTAAGGAGATTAAAAACGCGGATGGCGTGGCACCCTACAATATGGGTGTAAAAGCTGGCACGGAGTGCTTTGTTATGATTAATTGGGGGCAGTATAAGGAGACAATGCGTCTGGTGCCGGGAACCCTCAGATGTAACGGCGAGGAGATTGAGTACGACAAGAACCGCCGTGTATACCATTTTGATATGCCTGATGGCGGTGCGGCAATTACGGCGGAGTTTGAGTTTATTGATAAGGAAAACATTGTTGACGGTAATAAGGATACCATTGAGGGGCGGCTTTCCGCTGACGTGGACTATGATTTCGAGAGAAATATCGCTTACATGCAGGAGGGAAAGTCTGCTAAATTCTATCTGATCAATACTAACGGTGGGAAGGTGACAAGAATCCCTACATCAAAGATTACTTATCGTATTGCGCAGGGTTCCACAAAAGGGATTGTGTCGGTCGATGCCAAGGGCGAGGTAAAGGCGTTAAAGGAAGGCACAGCCATTGTGGAGGCGGTGGTCAAGACAAACAGCGGTCAGGTCATAAAGGACGTGACCGTTGTGGTAAAGGCATCGACGGGGATTGACCACATCAGAGTGCAGCTGGACGAGAATAAATATAAGACGACACTGGTGATAGACAAAGATGAAGAAACTGGCTTAATTGACGGCGTTTCCCTTGCGACCACGAGCGTGAACGCGAAGGAATTTAAGTTTGAAATCGAGGCGGACGCGTTTAGTGCGGAAGACGACGACAAGATGAAGGTGGCGTTCACCTGGGTCAGCAGCGACACGAAGGTGGCTAAGCTGAAGAAGTCCTCTACGGCCGCCGGGTCTTCCGATAACGAGATTACCATTCCGCGGGGCGCGGACGGTGAGGCGACGATCACCGTGTCGGCGAAGGGGAAAGATAACAGAAAAGTGACCAAGAAATTTGTTGTCAGCGTGCAGAATTATGCACCGCGCCTGACGGAGTCGAAGATTGTAGTCAATCCGAAGCAGACGGACGGCACGGCAACGCTGGGCATCATCGACGCATACAGTCATGATGTGGATACGACTAAGGTAATCGAAGCCTATGAGAATAAGACAAATGGAATTAAAGTCAGCGGATTTACTTTTGAATATGTTAAAAAAGAGGGAGTGGTTTCTACCTATAAAGTAAAAGCACAGGGCAGAGAGCAGGGCACTTACAGTGTAAAGCTGAAAGTCTATGTGAAAGTCGGCACGATATCAACTCCCTACGAGACGCCGCTCACGATCGTAATCAAGGAATCCCAGCCGACGCCGACGGTGAGCTTCGACAAGAAGGCGGAGAAGATCAACCTGTTTCTTGCCAAGGACGGGGTGGAGATTAAGCCGGTGATCGGGAAGCTGGGAGACGACGTTGTCTCTGAGTTCAGTCTGGAGCCGTTGACGGAGAGCGATCACAAAAATTACGAGGATGACAAGAAGTTCACGGAGAATTTCCAGATTGACCCGAAGACAGGAACGATTACTCAGAAGGCGGATAACCTGCTCAAGAATAAGGCGGGCAAGCCGGTGCTGACAGGCTATCTGGCGCTCAAATTTGAGGGATACGGGGATCTGAAGAAAAAGTATAAGATTACGATTCCGACGAAGACCACGGCTCCGGCCTATGTTCTGGACAGGACGACGGATACTTTCGGCGTCGGATTCAGTGAGGAACAGACCGTTTGTCTGCAGCTTCTTGATAAGAAGACAAAGAAGCCGATTGAGTGGGATGAAGGGTTTGCCGGTGGTGTGACCGTGGATACGGATGCGACCACGTTCTTGTTCGCGCAGGCGGAAATGGTTCCTGATGAGACCAATAAGTATGTCAATCTTAAAGTGACGATACCGGCCAACTCCGCGAACAAGACGGGCAAGCTTGTCCTGCTGGTTCGCAACAGCAAGTGGGCTGAGGGCAAGGCGTTTAAGTACACTTACAATATCAAGATTGACAGTAAGCCTCACAAGCTGAGCCTGAAGAAATCGACGATCACACTGAACGCGAATTATCCTGAGAGGCCGGAATCCTTTGAACTGATATCCAATCATCGTGATCAGGTGATTACGGGACAACAGTCGTTTGAACCGCAGCCGACGAAAAAGAATGCGGACGGCTTCCGGAAACTGTCCGTAACCTGTGAGGATGGAAAGGGAAGCGTTTCCCTGCAATCCGGGGGACAGGACATTGCGGCGGGTAATTATAAATATATCTATACCTATCAGGATACAGCCGGCAAGGAAAATAAGGTTGCGTTGACGGTCAAGGTCAGCAAAGGGATGCCGACGGTTTCGCTCAAAGGGACAAACTCCCTTAATCTGCAGGCAAAAGACGGGGAGCGGTATGTGGAAGTTTCGGAAATGACCATGACCGTGAAAAATCTTCCGGCTGCACAGAAGTATCTGCCGGGGACGGAGCCGTCAGACAAGCCTGACGAGGGCAATACAGGCGGTGATAACCAGGGCGGTGATAATACAGGCGGCGAAAACCCGGGCGGCGGCGAAAACCCGGGCGGCGTCGGCCGCCCGGGCGGGGGCGGAGGCGCGGCAGGAGAAGGCGCCGGCGGAGACGTCGGCACTACAGAAGGGGGCAACGGCAATCAGGGCGGTACAGGCACCGGAGAAGGCGGAACTGAGAACGGCGGCGCCACAGAGGGCGGTACAGGAAACGAGAGTACAGATTCCGACCCGGCACAGCAGCAGGCCATGGTTTCAGCGACAGCGCCGACGGAGACTGCGAAGGTGACGTACAAGGCGACGAATCCGGAGTTTTACAGCCTTGATGCGGATCAGACATTCGCGAGTATCGTATTTGCAACGAGAGGATATGAGTCGAAAAATCCGCGCGATTATTTTAATTTCGAGTGGGTGGAGGATAAGGACGGCGCAGGCGGTAAGATCAGAATTTCTCTGAGAAAAGCGATAGAGACGAAGACCTATACCCTGAAAATGAATCCGGTTTATCAGAACGGCGAGAAGGACGGCAAGAAAAATGAGATGCAGATGACCAAGGCGGCCAGCTTTAAGATCAAGGTCTACAGCAGCCCGATTTCATCCGTCAGGCTGAGCGCGAAAGGGAAGATAAATCTTTTGGATCGGCGGGGTGCAGGGAACGACAACCCCGAAGCCTTTAAGTATACGGAGAAGAACGGCATCCGCTATACGCCTACGGTAGCCAATCTGAAGGATACGCTGCAAGAGGTCAGACTGCTTGCCGATTATCCGGCAATGGATGATTACGCGGATGATACGAAGATCAGTACGCTGTTTGAGGCGCACATCACGGAGGACAAAAAATCCTTCTATATCGCACCGAAGGAAGGCGCTGCTCTGGAAAAAGGTAAGACATATAAGGTGTATGCATGGCTGTTGATGGATGGTTATAAATTTGGTTCCAATACGGGAGACGGCATTTATACGCAAACGCCGATCAAAGTGAAAACAGCAGAGATACTGCCGAAGGTGAAGACGAACAAGACGACGACGAACCTGTATATGTCCAGCAAGGACTACGAATCGACCTTCATTGTGGAGAAGAGTGATGAGAAGGCCATCGGCGCGATCGAGAGCATCGCATTCGGTGAGAAAGATGAGAAGGCGAAAGATTCCTTTGAGGTTCGGGGTGTCAAACTGGATGACGGCTCTTTGGAAGTTCACTTGAAGCTGAAAAAAGGTGTGACATACGGATGTAACACCACGAATAAGATTAAAATGTATATCCAGTTCACCGGACAGGGAACGAATACGGCAGGTACGCCGATCACTATGAACGTAAAGATCAACAAGTAACGCGATGCGGCGGTCGGTTTCCGACCGCCGTGCTATTCCAAGGAAACGGGGAGTTGAGGAGAGGGTGAGAAGGTTATGAAAAAGAAAAAGGCTGCGGTATTGTTATTGACGCTGGGGCTGACTGTCGGCGGAAACGGAACGGTTGTTTTCGCGGCGGAGCCGGGAGTCGAAACACCGGCGGTTGAAACACAGCAGGAAATCGGAGCTGCGGAAAAGAATGAGACGGCGGCGGAAACAGGAGAAGCGGCGGTTACGGCAAAGCCTGTCGGAACAGAGACGGCGGCTGTGGAAGAGGACGAAGCCGCTGTGAGCAGAATTGTCAGCTTTACGGATTATACCGGTATGCGTGTGACCTATGACGCGAATATTTCCCAACAGTATGCCTATGAAGTGGAGGGCGGCATATTGAAGGCCGTCAGGTGGAAAGGAACTGATGCGGACGCGGAGAAAGCAGAGGATGTGATAACTTTTGAAGGCAACGTAGAGCTGAAGCAGCCGGAGGAAGGGGAAAGGTACACGTCTGTTGCGGCGAATGTTTTCGGAGGCAACCAGAATATTACCTATGTGAAGCTGCCGGTTGGAGTAACGACAATCGCGGACGGAAGCTTTAAGGGCTGTTCGGGCTTAAAGAGTGTGCATCTGCCTTCGACGGTAACTGCCATCGGTGACAGCGCTTTTGAAGACTGTACAGCCATGACGCAGATTTCCGTGCCGAAGTCGGTAACAGTCATCGGTGACAGTGCTTTTAAGGGAGACGCGAAGCTGCAGACAGTACAGATCAGGGAGGCGGCATCCGGCGAAGTGCCTGCTGCCGGTGTCCATGCGTTTGAGGGGTGCCGCAGCTTACAGCAGATCTCGTTTCCGCAGGCGGAAGCTGCCGCGGGAGAGGATTCCGCGGAGGAGGATACGAAGGTGACGACGGAAGGGGAGGAAAATTGAGCTTCACTCCTCCTCTCCCAGAAACCGGATAAACCGCAGCAGCTCGCGGCGTTTTCCGGCGTCCAGTTTCTGAATGCGAAACAGTACGTCGTGTATGGTAACGTCGCCCAAATACTTGCGGTTTAGATTGGGACTGCCAAGGTAGCCGTTGTCTGCGCCCAGCAGATAATCGGTGCTGACCTTAAAATACTTTGAAAGTTTTAAAACGGCCCAAAGCGGAATATCGCGGCGGCCGTTTTCGTAATTAGAGTAGGTCTGCTGTGAGATGCCCAGATATTCTGCGACTGTTTTCTGCTTGAGATCCCGGTCTTCCCGTAAATCACGGATAATGGCGTGCAGCTCTTTCATTTCCCGATCAAATTCCTTTCTGCTGTCAGTATTGGCAAAAATGTTGTTATAAATGCTAACACACAACGAGAGGTTGTAATGAAGAAACTACAAAAAGAAAAGAAATTTGACAAAAAACAACAGGGATGAGTAGCGGGACGGACAAAGTTTAACGTGTAAATAATGGCAAGTTTTGCTATAATATAAAAAGATGAAAGCGGAGGACAAGGGCGCGGAAATATGACGGATCACAGGAAGCAAAACCATATATTTTATCGGATTGTCAACGGTACAATCCGACTGCTGCTTGCAGGAGCGGTGTTTCTTCTGTTTCTGCACAGTATATTCAGCACAAGTTTTGTGGGCAGGCTGATTCTGGAGGACGGAAGTGAGCAGGAGAGAACCCTGAACATAGCGGACAGTCCGCTGCGCCATTTGCTGGTATTTGTCCTTCTGACGGCGGCGCTGCTTGCAGGCCGGAAATTGCGGCGGATTTTTTTTGCGCGCGAAAACGGACAAGCGGATGCGGACGGCGGGAAAGGTGATTCCACAAGCGCGCAGGGCCGAGAAGAATCCGTGGCGGCCAGGGGCAATGTGATATTTTGGGGTATGACTCTTTTGACGGTGATTCTGGCGGCCTCCTACGTGGCGTTGACACAGCTGTATCCGGGATCCGATCCGGCAAAGGTGTATGAGACCGCCATGCAGTGGCGGCAGGGTGATTTCTCTTCTTTTGAGGAGGGGGAATATCTGTTCCGCTATCCGTTTCAGTCAGGGATTGTCCTGTATTTCTATCTTTTGAGCTTCCTGTTCGGAGAGGGAAACTTTGTGGGCCCGCAGCTGGTGAACGTGGTTTTTTTGGCGGTGATTTACGGTGTGCTGGTGAAACTTTCGGGTCTTTTCGGACTATCTGAGGGAGAAAGCGCGGATGGGTTCGGAAAGAAAGGAAAAGGCTTGCAGACGGCGGTGTATCTGGGGCTTTTGATTTGGGCGCCGTTATCTTTTTATGTGACATATCTGTATGGCATTCTGCCGGGGATGGCGTTGTCTCTGGGGGCGGTTTACTTTGCGCAGCGATATTTGGCATTGAGACGTTACCGTTATATTGCGGCGGCCTCTCTCTGTATGGGACTTGCTACGGTGATCAAGATGAACTGTCTGATTTATCTGATTGCCATCGCCTGTTTTCTCGTTTATGACGCGATTTCCCTCTGGTTTTTTTCAGGTGAAAAGAAGTGGAGAGAAGGCGCGGTTTCTCTGCTTTTCATTGCATGTATGGGGATAAGTGCGGCGCTGTGCACACAGGTTTCCAATGCCGCCGTGGAACGGATTGCGGATTGCGACATGCCGGATGGGGAGGTTATGCTCTCCTGGGTGGTGATGGGGATGCAGGAGGCGCCGTTGGGGCCGGGAGGCTACAACGGGTACATCGGCAATGTGTTTGAAGAGTACCATTATGACACGGAGCTGATCACACAGGCGTCTGCGGAGGAACTCCGGAAAATTGTGACGCGGATGTTGGAATATCCCGTGGATGAGGGGATTCCCTTTCTGGCGCGAAAAACGGCTTTTCAGTGGAACGATCCTACTTTTATCTGTCTGGACCGTACCCGGGGAAGAAAATCGCAAACGCGGATACCGGGATGGCTGAAAAGCGTGATTGACGGCAGGGGCGGCGTGCGGCTTTCGGTTCTGCTCAATGGTATGCAGACATTGATCCTGCTTGGGATGCTGTTATATCTCTTTCTGCGGTGGCGAAAGGGCACGCTTTATGAGTTGATGGGAGCGGTGGTTTTTCTTGGGGGATATCTTTTTCATCTGTTTTGGGAATCCAGCGCTTCCTATACGATACCTTATTTCGTGCTGCTGATCCCTTACGCGGTCTGCGGGATGGCGGAGTGGGCGGCGTTTCTGGAACGTGCGTGGGGCAGACTGCGCATAATCCGCAGTGGCGCTTTAGGAGGGACAGCCGCAGGAAATTTGGGAAGCGCGGGAGAAGCTGTGGAGAGCCGTGAAGGTGTGGAAAATGTGGACGGAGGGATGGGGACTCGGAGAAAAACCGGCAGGGCGCTGACAGCGGCTGCGGTTCTCGTGTTCTGCCTGCTCGTCCTCGCCTTTACGCGGACGAATCTCTTCAAACGAACGCTTGCGCTGGATGATGACAGAAATGGAATCGACGCGAGCGCGCAGTTCTACCGGACGGGGACTTGGGAGAAACCGTATTGAGCGGGTTTCTGAACAGAGGAGCGTGCGCCGTTGCGGGATGCGGCCGCACAGCCTCAGTGTGAAAGGAAAAGGCGGAACAGGCCGTACAGCCTATGGCGGATGCAGAAAGTATAGATCTTATTGTGGAGGCCGGAGATCTCTTTGAGCCTGACACCGCGAAAAGCCCGCCGAATGGGCGGATAGCCGCACTCTTCGCGGAAAGCTTTTTTCAAACCGGTCTCAGTGCCCTGCATGGCGCGGAATACGGGCGGGAAGGTCAGGAGACACTGATAGACATAATAATAGAGAAGCTGTTTTTCCATGCACGGGTGTATGGAAAGGTCGATCAGCTTGTCATAGGTATCGAACAGCAGACGGTTTTCCGCAAGCCGGCCCTGATCCATCGTGTGGGTGAGGGAACCGCCGCTGCTTCTATAATAATAGAAGGATTCCGAAAGAAAACAGGCCGAGGCGGCTTCCAGAAGGCAGCCGTAAACGGCCAGACCGTCTTCCCCGAGTTTAAGCGGGAGAGGCACTTGAAAAAGGTGCTTCTCAAACAGGCTGCGGCGGAAGATTTTAT
Source organism: Lachnospiraceae bacterium (assembly GCA_009774215.1). GTDB lineage: Bacteria > Bacillota > Clostridia > Lachnospirales > Lachnospiraceae > UBA3282. The sequence goes on along the minus strand of VSNH01000011.1, from coordinate 19,888 downwards.
TGCAGAGGCTGGGAGAGACGCCATAGTGGAAGAAATGTCCGGAAAAAAGCATAACGGGAAAAATCTTCGTTTCAAGCTCCTCACGGTCATAGAAGCCGGGGGCACAGACATCCCGCCGCTCGATGTGTTTTTCGGGGGTGACAGCGGTGTAATTGCAACAAATGACATCGGCGTCATATTTTGCGGCGGCTGTACACATGCGCTCATACATGGCGGGATCAATCCAGTCGTCGCTGTCCACGAAAGCGGCATAGGCTCCCGAAGCCTGCCGGAACCCTTCCTGTCTGGCTGACATGTGGCCGCCGTTTTTCTTGTGGAAGCAGCGGATACGCGCATCCTTGGCGGCGTATGCGTTGCAGAGGGCGGGCGAGCCGTCCGTGGAGCCGTCGTCCACGAGAAGGATTTCAAAGTCCGTGAATGTCTGGGCGAGAATGCTGTCCAGACATGCGGGCAGGTAGGTTTCTACATTATATACAGGGACAATGATGCTTAAAAAGGGCATGATGTAACTCCTTTTAGAGACCGGTTGATGTAAGTATCTTTTATATTATAGCATACCGGAAATGACAGAGGCTATAGAAGAGGGAATGTGAGATGGATAAAATTGTATTTATTATTCCCAATATGACAGGCGGAGGGACGGAAAGGGTGATATCCCTCCTGAGTACAGAATATATCAAACGGGGATTTCAGGTCGCGATTATGCAGTTTGCCGGATATCAGCATGCCTATGAACTGGACAGCCGGGTGGAAGATTTCTCTATTTCCGAACAATCGGGCGGCAATCCGCTGGTTCAGATCAGAAGAATCAGAGATATGCGCAGATATTTTAAGAAGAATCCGGATTGTCACATTTTTGCTTTTTGTGTGAATGGAGCCGTATTTTCGGCCGTTGCGACGCTTGGGATGAAGCGGCCCTTTCTGGTTGCGGAGAGAAACAGTCCGGAGAGCTGCAAGGAGAAAAAAATCCGCAACTGGGCTTATCGGCGGGCGGACGTGATTACCTTTCAGACGGCGGACGGTATCGCTTACTTTCCAAAAGACATTGCCCAGAAGGCTGTGATTATACCCAATCCCATCGACACGGCGATTCCACAGCGCTATGAGGGAGAACGGGCGAAAAGAATTGTGACGGTAGGGCGGCTGCACAGCCAGAAAAATCAGGCGCTGCTTTTGGAGGCGTTTTCGGATTTCTGTAAGGAACGGACGGACTATACGCTTCATATATACGGCGAGGGCGAGTTGGAAGAAAGGCTGAAAGCGTACGCGCAGGAGCTGGGACTCGGGGACAGCGTTGTGTGGCACGGTTTTTCCGCGCGCGTGAAGGAGGAGATTGCCGACAGCCGCATGTTTGTGCTTTCCTCTGATTTTGAGGGAATTTCCAATTCTATGCTGGAGGCGCTTGCCATGGGGATTCCCACGATTTCCACCGATTGTCCGATCGGCGGGGCAAGAGCTTATATGAAGCACAACGAGAGCGGTCTGTTAACGCCGGTGGGGGATCGAGAGGCGCTTGCAGAGGCTATGCTCCGGGTGGCCGGGGATGACGAGCTTGCCGGGCTGCTTTCCGTCAACGGGGCAAAGGTGAGGGAACAATATTCTCAGGGCAGCATTGCGGAGCGTTTTTTGGAGGCAGCGGGTATTTTATGAGCACTATAACAATTTTGACACCCACATATAACAGAGCGGCGTATCTGTCAAAACTTTTTGAGCGCCTGAAAGCGCAGACGAACAGAGATTTCAGCTGGCTGGTGGTGGACGACGGCAGCGAGGACGATACGGAGAAACGGATTGCCTCGTATGGTCAGAAGGAAGTGGAGATACGCTATATCAAACAAAAAAACGGGGGAAAGCACACGGCGTTAAACAGGGGAATTTCGGAAATCCGGTCGGAGCTTACTTTCATCGTGGACAGCGACGATTATCTGCCCTCAGATGCAGTGGAAACGATTCTCGCCTATCACGAAAAATACAGGGGAACGCCGGGGCTGTGCGGCTACAGCTTTTTGCGATGCCACGGCGACGGGCGGGTGAATACTGCCTATTTTCCTTCGGATGAACTGATCGGTTCCTATGCGCAGGTACGCATTAACGGAGGGATCGGCGGGGATAAGGCGGAAGTGTTTTACACGGAAATTTTAAAGAAATATCCGTTTCCTGTGTTCGCGGGTGAAAAATTTATGCCGGAGGACGCGGTGTGGATGCAGATGTCCGGACCGTATCAGATGGTGCATATCAACAAAAATATATATTACTGCGATTATCTGGAAGGAGGACTGACCAACACGGGGCGGCGGATGAAGGTGCATTCCCCGAGGGGGATGGCGCTGCGGTCACGGATATATCTGGACGATCCTGCAATCTGCATCAAGGTGAAAGTGAAGATGATGCTGCTGTATCAGATTTATGGCAGGTTCGCGGGGCTGTCCGCGAAGGAACTGCGGGGCAAGACAGGAGAAAAGGCGCTGTGGTATCTGTGCAAAATTCCCGCCTTTTTCATCTGGCTTATGTGGAAGCGCTTGCCTGTGTAAGACACAGGTCACTTTTCACACCCGCACCATGCACTTGCTGCATGGTGTCGGAGCCAGCGCCAAAATGCCTGTATTTTGGCATTTTGTGTGCATCATTGTTGCAATTCACACGGAATAATCGTAAATTGATGCGAAATCTGGCATACGTGTGAATTGTAACAGACACAGACAGCGCTTTCAATCGGATAGACTTTGCATTTTGGGTGTGATATACTTATGTCGTAATATAAGTCATTCAGATGAAAGAAAGAAGGTGCGTATATGACAGAAGGTGAAATGTTGAAATTATCGGTAGAAGAGTTTTCAAGGATTCAGCGTTACATGATGCTGGCGGAAAAGAATTCTGAAGTATACAAAGCAATGAAGGAACGATATATTGATTTAAAAGTGATACTGACGGCTTCCGGCGTAAATCTTACAGAGATTGACCGCATAAAGGAATAATTTAAGAATATGGAAAAACTGAGAGTCGTTTATTGCTTTGATGAAAATTTAGTGGCGCAGGTGCAGGCGGCGGCAGCTTCTCTTCTTGACAGCCGCGGTCCGGATGATCATTTTGAGATTCACTGCGTCTGCACGCCCGCGGCGGAGCTTGTGGGGGCGCCGTTAAAACAGATTATAAAGAAGAGGGATCCGGATTCCGCACTCGTGATGCACTGTAAGGAAAATCCTTATGAGAACGCGTACCAGGTGCGGGATATTTCTGCGGGCACTTATCTGCGCCTAGCGCTGCCGGGGCTCTTGCCGGAGACAGACAGGATTCTCTATATGGACGCGGATGTGCTGGTGAGGGAAAGCCTGGCGCCGCTCTGGGAAACGCCTATGGAGAACAGGACGCTGGCCGCCGTAAAGGGTGCGGTGAACCTGACCGAAAAATGGGAGTGGAACAGCGGCAGGTCATACTGGCATCAACTGTCTGAAATGAAAGGCGGCTATATCAACGCAGGCGTTACGCTTCTTCATCTTGCCGAGGTGAGAAAAAGAGGGCTGGACGCGCGCTGGCATGAGTTGACGAAGGAGCGGTTTTACTATCAGGATCAGGACATTTTGAATATCACCTGTCAGGGCGCCATCGCCTATGTGGCGCCGAAATATAACAGGCTTGCCTATCTCGAAGACAAGGATTTCGGGCAGTTTGTCACAGAAGGGATTTACACGCGAAAGGAGGTGCGGGAGGCGCTGGAGTCGCCGGCGATCATTCATTACGCGGGGGACAAGCCCTGGAAACGCTATAACACGAATCTGGGGAGCCTCTGGTGGGACTATGTGAATGGACAGCCGGACTTGAAGGATTTGTTTGACGAGGAAAAAGCGCGCCGATACCATGGCCCGACTTTGGCGCAGAGGGCGGTGCGCAGGGTGAGAAGATTTTTTGGCGGCGAGGCGTGAAGGAATATGATCTGGTAAAGCTGGAAGGAATAAATACAAATGACAAAAGAAAAAATAAAAAGAATTGTTCAAAGAACCATCCAAAATCATTGGTTTTATGCCGTATGTGTCTGCGTTGTCATCCTGTTTCTCGGTTTTCAAATCTACAATCTTCATCTGGGGGCCCTGTTTATTCAGGACGACTGTAAAGATATGGATGACACCGTGCTCCTCACGGCAATCGGCGCCAAAGAGACAAATCGTTATCAAATGCCGGCACAGGATCATAAAATTACGGGAATCCAGCTTCGACTTGTCGATACGGATTCCCGGTTAAAGGATGTCGAGACGGTGACAGTTACCCTATTGACAGAACAGGGGGAAATTGCCGGGTGGCAGGTCAAATCGGATGAAATACCGGATGATCAATATGTGCAGCTCATGACGGATCAAAAATACACTCTGACCGGGGATGAGGTGACAGTGGCGCTTGCGTCCGATCAGGCGGCCGACGCGTCCCACATAGCGCTGGCCTTTGACGGGGATATGCAGCCGTGCATCAGATTGATCTACGGTTCTGTCAGCGGCGGATGGAGCCGGTTCTTAGCTTTGGCCGTGATCCTGTCGTTTGTTCTGGCGGGTATTTTTGCGGTGAATGCAGTCAAAAACGGGACGATCAGATTTGCTGCATTTTTGGCGATAACGGGGATTTGTTATATTATTGTTGTGCCGTTTTCCAATGTTCCGGATGCGTTCAATCATTTTATCAGGGCTTATGAAGTGACGGAAGGGATTTTTTGTACGCACGATCAAGAGGATGAGAAAGCATGGCTGCCGGAGCATCTGACGGCGGATCTGGACTTTCATGCGGACTATTCTCATGTTTATCTGCATCGAAATATACAGTTGGATGATGAGGCGAGACGCTATTACATACATGACAATACCGCGCTGTATACACCGATTGCTTATTTCCCGCATGCATTGGGAATTCTGATAGGGAAACTATTCACCGACAAGACGCTTATTCTCGTGCTGTTTGCCAGGGTCTTTTCGCTTGCCGCGTTTATTGTGACGGTAAGCTGTGCCTATCGGATGTGTTCGATCAACAGGGGAATGGTTGCCGTGACCGCCTTGCTGCCCATCACTCTCATCGAGGCAGGCTCCACTTCTCTGGACGGGTTTATGATTTCCATTTTGCTTCTGGGGCAGGCGTATCTTTTGACTTTGTGTGAAAGAAAACGCAGATTGACAAAGGTGGAGGCGGCATTGCTGTGGATGCTGCCGCTGGTATTTTCTCTGTGCAAGGTCGTTTATGTTCCGTTTGCCCTGTTGCTTATCCTGATTCCTAAAGAGAACTTTGGCGGCGGACGAAAAAAAGGAGTTTTTATCCTCTCTTCTTTTGCCGTGGCGTTGTCGGCATATTTTGCGTGGTCAGCCGCTACGTTTTGTTTTGTAAATCGTTACGCGGCTAAGATGAACGGAAATTCGGGCGAACAGATTCATTTTATCCTCACGCAGCCGCTGGCATACCTGAATGTGCTCAGAAATACGCTTCACATGTGGTTTGATTTGTATTTGAAGGGTATGTTCGGAGGCATTGCAGGCTGGGCGCAGAACGTTGGGGTCAATCCCTTTTTCCCGCTTACCTGTATCGTCTGCACGGTGATCATGCTGATGTTTCATCCGGAATCTTCTCTGCATCGGGATGTAAAGGTCAACGTGCTGTATGCGTTGATCGGTCTGGCTGTAATGGCCCTTACTTTTACGGCGATTTATGTGCAGTATAACGCGCTGGAGTCGCCGTTGGTTGAGGGGATACAGGGCAGATATTTTGTGCCGCTTCTTTTTCCGCTCGGTTTTGTATTGAGCAGTGTTTTAAAATATATTTACCGGGCAAAGCTGTTTCGGAGCGGACATAAAGAGGAGACGGGGAACGAAGCGGAGTATCAGGTCAGCCGCTATTTCTATCTCTTTGCGGCGTGGATGAACGCGTCGATGATGCTTGAGATGATACAGGGGATGTGGTCCTGAAACCGAATAGACATTTGTACGTTTGGTGTGCTATACTTAACATGATTATATCATAGGGAAACAGAAAACTATGGAAAGATTGCTGCTTGGAAAGGGATACGGTAACGGATTATGAAAATTGCGGTAGCGGGAACGGGATATGTAGGTCTGGTGGCGGGCGTGTGCTTTGCGGAGAAGGGGCACGATGTCACCTGCGTGGACGTGGATGAGAAGAAAGTAAGAATGATGGAAGCCGGAAACAGTCCCATCTTTGAGGAGGGGCTGGAGGAGCTGATGCGGAAGAACAACGACGCGGGCAGGCTCCATTACACTACGGACTACGCGGAGGCTTATCGGGATAAGGACGCTATTTTTATCGGGGTGGGCACACCGGAGCAGCCGGACGGCTCCGCCAACCTGAATTATATCGCTACGGTTTCGAGACAGATCGCGGAATCCGTGGAGCGGGATTGTCTGGTGGTGGTGAAATCCACGGTGCCCGTCGGTACGAATGATAAAGTGGAGCAGTTTATCCACGATTTCCTGACCCGGGATGTGAAGGTGGAGGTGGCCTCCAACCCGGAGTTTCTGGCGCAGGGATCCGCGGTGCACGACACCCTTCACGCGGCGCGCATTATCATCGGTACGGAGAGTAAGGAGGCGGAAGCGCTGTTAAAGAAAATTTACGAGCCCTTCGGCCTGCCGATCGTGTCCGTAAACAGGCGGTCCGCAGAGATGATTAAGTACGCCTGCAATGATTTCCTTGCATTGAAAATTTCCTATATGAATGATATCGCGAACCTCTGCGAGTTGGTGGGGGCGGATATCGACGCGGTGGCGGAGGGCATGAGCTATGACGCCCGAATCGGCGCGAATTTCCTGAAGGCCGGCATCGGCTACGGTGGAAGCTGCTTCCCGAAGGATACGAAGGCGCTCAAATATCTGGCGGGACAGTACGGATATGAGTTGAAAACCGTGGAGGCGGCGGTGGATGTGAACGCCCTCCAGAAGACAAGACTTTACCAGAAAGCGTGCAAGCGGATGATTACTTTTGAAGGATTGAAAGTGGCTGTGCTGGGGCTTGCCTTCAAGCCGGGAACGGACGATCTCAGAGAGGCGCCCTCGCTTGACAACGTGAAACTGCTTCTGGAAAACGGCGCGCAGATTGTGGCTTATGACCCGGTGGCGGCGGACAATTTCCGCAAAGCCTATCCGGAAGGAAAGGTTGACAGGGGCTCCATTGCCTATGTGGAGACGCCTGAGGAGGCGCTAAAGGATGCCAACATCTGTTTTGTGTTTACGGAGTGGGAACAGATCCGCTCTCTGTCGCCGGAAACCTTTAAGGAGCGGATGCGGATACCGCTCGTGTATGACGGACGCAATGTCTTTGACGTGAAGCGTATGAAAGAAGCGGGCGTTGAGTACTACAGCATAGGGCGGTAAACGGCGGAAAGGAGCGGCGGTGAAAGAGTTAGATCCCTCAAAGACATATCTGATTACCGGCGGCGCGGGCTTTATTGGATTTCATTTATCCAAAAGCCTTTTGGAGAAGGGCGCGCGGGTGATCGGTTTTGACAATATGAACGATTATTACGACGTGCGATTGAAGGAGGACAGGCTGGCAAAGCTGTATTACTACGACAAATATACTTTTGTCAAAGGCGATCTGGCGGACAATGCGGATGTGTTTCAGCTGTTCCAGGAATACTGCCCGGATATCGTGGTGAATCTGGGCGCGCAGGCGGGCGTCCGTTACAGCATTGACAATCCGGCGGCTTACATGGAGTCCAATATGATGGGGTTCTTCCATATTTTGGAGGGCTGTCGTTATTTTCCCGTGGAGCATCTGGTGTACGCGTCGTCCAGTTCCGTCTACGGCGGCAATGAGAAGGTGCCCTTTTCCACGGAGGATAAGGTGGACGAGCCGGTAAGTCTTTATGCGGCGACAAAGAAATCCAATGAGCTGATGGCCCACGCTTACAGCAAGCTTTTTTCGATTCCCGTTACGGGACTGCGGTTTTTCACGGTTTACGGGCCGTTTGGCAGGCCGGATATGGCGTATTATAAATTTACGAAAAAGATTCTCGCGGGCGAACCGATCCAGGTTTATAACCGGGGCGACATGATGCGGGATTTCACTTACATCGACGATATTGTGCGGGGTGTGGAAAACATTCTCTGCAATCCGCCCGAAAAGAATGCCAAGGGCGCCTTCTATAAGCTCTACAATATCGGCAATAATAAGCCTGTAAAGCTGATGGATTTTATCGAGACGCTGGAGCGGTGTCTTGGCGTGGAGGCGAAGAAGGAGTATCTGCCCATGCAGCCCGGCGACGTGTACCAGACGTATGCGGATGTCACCGATCTGATGCGGGATTATGATTTTAAGCCGGAGACTTCCATCGAGGAAGGTCTGCAGAAGTTTGTGGACTGGTATCGGGAGTATTATAACTAAACAGTTCAGCCAGACCGTATCTGTCTGGCAAATCGGGCTTGCACGAATTTGACAGGCGGTTAACGGCCTGAGGGAATGCCCGCTTAATGAGCCGATTGAGCTATGCTCAATCTGTAGCATGCGAAGCGGCGGAGAGCGCTGAAAGCGCGATTTTGCGAATGGGCGTGTGCTGAACGAGGCATTGCATTGAGGAAGGAAAAGATGAGAGAAATTCCGATTTTATATCTGGTGGTGCCCTGCTATAACGAGGAGGAAGTGGTGGAAAAAACCGCCGCCGTTATGGGGGAAAAGCTGACCCGTCTGGAGCGGGAAGATAAGATAGCAAAAGGCTCCAAGGTCATGTTTGTAAACGACGGGAGCAAGGACAAAACCCTTCAGCTTCTTCACGGGATCGCCGGGAAGGACAGGCGGTTTTCCGTGGTGAGCCTGGCGGGAAATTACGGGCATCAGAGCGCGATTCTGGCCGGGATGATGACGGCGAGAAAGTACGCGGATGTGGTGGTTACCATCGACGCGGATTTACAGCAGGATATTGAGGCGCTGGATGCTTTTTTGCAATGTTATATGGAGGGCTGCGAGGTAGTGTACGGCGTGCGCAACGACAGGCACTCCGACGGCTTTTTCAAGAAAGCGACGGCAACCGTTTACTACAAGCTGATGCATATGCTTGGCAGTACGGTGATGACAAACCACGCGGACTACCGTTTGATGTCAAAGAAGGCGCTGGATGCGCTTTCGGAGTATGGCGAAACCAATCTTTTTTTGCGGGGCCTGATTCCCACCATGGGATTTCCCTCCGATGTGGTGTATTTTGATGTAAAGGCCAGAGAGGCGGGCCATTCCAAATATACGCTGAGCAAGATGATGACGCTGGCGCTCGACGGTATTACTTCCATGAGCGTGCGGCCGCTCAGACTGATCGGCGGCCTCGGCTTTCTCATGTTTCTGTTCAGCGTGGTGATGTGCGTGATCGGTCTGGTGGACTGGGCCAGAGGGAACAATGTGCCCGGCTATACCACGACCCTGATTGTGTCCCTGATTATCGGCGGTATCACGCTTTTGTCGTTGGGCATTATCGGGGAATATGTGGGTAAAATTTATATGGAAACCAAGCACCGACCCAGATATATTATCGATACGCTTGTTTGGCGTGAAGATGACGGGGAGGAACGGCGGGCATGAAAAGAGGGACTATGGCAACAGCTCTGCACACTTGCTGCGCTGAGCGTACACGCGCCATGCAGCTTGTCTGCATGTGTGTATCCTATATTTGCACCCCGTATTACATGGATATCAGCGTCAAGGATGAAAGGGGGGTGCAAATATGTTGACGGTGCTTTTTTCTTGGGTGATCATCGCAGGAGCGGCGCTGCTTTTCGGGAAGGCGGTTACGGACGGTATTTATCGAAGCCGTCTGAAGGATATGGGGCGTCCCGATGTCTATATTATGACAGGTCTGATTGTTCTGAATATGTATGCCCAGCTTTTCAGTCTTTTTTATAAGGTGGCGGGAATTGCCTGTACGATTCTGGGAGCGGCGGGCATTCTTTTATTTTTCGGCCGGATATATTCATGTTTCCGGCAGAGAAAGCGCGCTTCTCTGTTTCCGGGCTGTACCCGGCGGCGGCCGGCCGCATGGCGGATTGCGGCAATGCTGTTCTGTTTTGTTCTCACGCTGATTTGGACGACACGGGAACCGGGCCAGTACGACACGGGGCTTTATCATGCGCAGGCGATTCGGTGGATTGAGGATTACGGTGTGGTGCCGGGGCTTGGCAACCTTCATATGCGCTTTGCATACAACAGCGCGTTTATGTCCCTGCAGGCGCTTTTCAGTCTTGGGTGGCTGGTGGGGCAGTCTCTGCACAGCTTGAACGGTTTCTTCTGCCTGGCGGCGCTTATTTATGTGTGCGCCACAATCCGTCTCTGGGGGGAGAGAAGCCTGCGGACTTCGGATTTGTTAAAATGCGTGATGGTGATTTATGTGGTGCAGAAGCGGTATGACATTTCATCCTCCGGGACGGATATCTGGGCCATGCTCCTTGTTCTATATGCTTTGATAAAGTGGAGCGAATGCCGTGAGAGCGGCCGGGAAGACGGCGTGATCTACGGCTGGCTGTGCCTTGTCGGCGTGTATGCCGCAACGGTGAAGCTGTCTGCCGCATCTGTGGCGGTTCTGGCGCTTTATCCGCTGTACTTGTTTATCAAGGGAAAAAAGGGAAAAGCGATTTTTGCCCATGTGGCGGCAGGAGTCGGCGTTTTGCTGCCGTTTCTGATTCGAAATGTGATTATTTCCGGTTATCTCGTCTATCCCTATGCAGGGCTGGATTTCTTTCATCCTGACTGGAAAATGGATAGGGCGGTGCTTGAGGGAGACAGTCTGGACATCAAGATGTTTGCGCGAGGACTGCGGAGCGCGGCGGAATATGACGATTCTCTTGTCGGGTGGATTCCCGACTGGTTTTTGCGGCAGGGAATGGGTGACCGCATTCTGATTGCGGCGGGGGTGATCTGCATCCCCGTGATGCTGTATCTGATGATACGGTATTTTCGCAGAAGGGACTATGCAGGCGCGGCTCTTCTGGGTACGGCCGTTGTCAATTTCCTTTTTTGGATGGCGACCGCTCCGCACATGCGCTTTGGCGGACCGTATATCTATACGCTTGTGGCGATGACGCTGGGAGAGCTGCTATACCCGGCGAGCCGGGAGGAAGGATGCGCGGATACGGGGAAGCCGTCCCCGGGAAGCGGTATGGCGGCGGCTTCTGTGTGGAAAAAATCGTTTGGCATAGCGGCGGCGGCCGTTCTTGCCGTGTTTCTGCTGCAATACGCAGGGAGGCTTTTGAAACTTTCCGAGCTGGAGGCGAAGGATTTTGTCAGACAGCCGGATTATCTTTCCTGGCAGTCTACCCAATACCCGGTGGACAATGTGCATATCTGGAAGCCGGATGACGGAGATTTGACGGGGTATTTTGCATTTCCCGCCACGCCGCAGGGGAATCAGCTTCAGGTGCTGCGGCTGAGGGGAGAGAGCTTTTCGGAGGGATTTCGACATGAGTAAACCGGATATTCACGCGGACGATTATGCGCTGACCGTGAACACTTCCAAAGATATGCTGGAATGTATGCGGGCAGGCAGGCTTGACAGCATCAGTATTGTGCCCAATATGAGCTGTTTTGAGGCGTGTATGGAGCTGTTTTATGCGGAGATACCAAAGCTGCCCTTTCTGCCGCTTTTGTCGGTGCACTTGGACTTTGTGGAGGGAAGAAGTCTGGCGGGGAGAGCGCAGGCGCCCGATCTGCTAAAGCCCGGCGCCGATCTGATGGGACTTGGCTGGGGCGGCCTTTTTGCGGCGTCCTATCTGCCGCATAAAAGGAAGAAAATCAAGACGCAGTTAAAGTGTGAAATCAAAGCCCAGCTTGCGAAAGCACAGGGGGCTGTCATAAAATGTATGGAAATCGCAGCCGAAAGCGGGGTGCCCTGTGGGCAGAAAGGGCTTCGGATTGACAGCCACCAGCACGCCCATATGATTCCCGTGGTGTGGGAGGCGGTTCTGGAAGTGGTGCGCGAGGAGGGGTATGCGCTGGAGTATATCCGCAATTCCAAAGAAGCGCTGGGTATTTTTCTGACAGACGTGTCACTTTATAAAACCTACCGCCCCATCAATTTCGTGAAAAACAGACTTCTTGCCCTCTATTCCCATAAAGTGGACCGCTTCTGCAAAGAGAGCGGGCTGAAACCGATGTATCTCTGGGGGCTTGTGATGAGCGGGCGGATGGATCGGCCGAGAATAGAAAGACTGTACGGGAAAATGAGGCGAAAGGCCGAAAAAGACGGGAGAACGCTGGAAATTCTTTTTCACCCGGGACGCACCTTGCCGGGGGAGATCACGCCCGAGATCGCGAAGGAGGCGGCGGAGGATTTCTATCTGCGCGAGGACAGGCATGTGGAAATGGAAGCGGTGCTCGGATCTCGATTTTAGAAAAATGTGTAAAATACAGTCGAAAATTCAGAAAAATGTGCAAAATGATCGCACTGGATCAGTTTAAACTCTTTGTATTTGACACCGGACTTCTCAAACACATGGCCGGTGTTGACAACAGCGCCATTTTATTGAAGAGCGACTACCAATTCAAGGGGTCGCTGACGGAAAATTACTGTTTACAGCAGCTTCGCGGGCAGTTCGGGATCAAGCCCCGGTACTATGCCGATAAAAACAGTGAAATTGACTTTGTACTGCAATACGGTACGGAGATTATTCCTGTGGAGGCAAAAGCCGGAGAAGATAAATCCGCCCCGTCGTTCAAAAGATAAATTGCCGACCATCGGCCCGAATACGCGCTTCGTTTTTCCAAACGCGGCTATCGGAAGGACGGGTATATCACCAATATGCCGCTGTATCTTGCGCGGAGGACACGGGAATTGCTGCGAGGTACGCGACATATTTTATGTGGAAGTCATAAAACTGTGACAATATAATATGTTTACCTGGGGAGCTGGGGGACGTGCTCTCACCTGATCCGAGTACCTATCGGAAGGGGTGATTATTATGAGTACATATGAGGAATTGAGTTTGATAGCAAGCATTGCTTTGTTAATCGTAGCGATTCTGAATTTGAAAAATAAGAAATAGCCGTCCCGCTCACTGGCAATGACTGGACGACTATTTCTCAAAGTCTAATTTAGTTTTTCGCCGGGTCGGGTGAGCTGCATTCACCTTCCGGCTCCCTTGTTAAGCATATTATACACAATTCGACCTGCTTTTGCAATAAAAAAGTTGGCGGCATGTGATGTCACCTATGGATGACCTCCCGCAGCTCCGGCACCTCCTCCGCGATGATTTCCATAAAATATGCAGCCCCTTCCGCGTTCAGATGGTCGGAGTCGGAAAAGCAAGTCAGATTTTCACTGAATCGCGCGTCGTGGGAGTAGTCGTAATAATTGACACCTGTGTCAGATGCGATGCGGTTGATTGTGCCGTAAAAGCGGTCTAAGAAATCTTCTGACACCGGGTCGTTATAGTAGGAAGAAAATGGCGTGGTGATAAGCACGGGCGTAAGCTCGTGTTTTTTGCAGTAGTCGATCAGGGAGAAGAGCTGCTCTTCCCGCTCAGGCAAAAAGAGTGTTTCTTTGTTGTTGAAATGCCGGTCGTAGCGCATGGCGGCCCGATTTGCAAACTCCGCGACGGCGGCCTCATCCGATTCGGATGCTTCCGGGGTATCTGCGGCAGCTTCGTCTGTTTCGGATGCGTCGGGGTTCCCCTCCGCGGCGAATACCTTGAGGGAGGGCGAAAACTCCGGCAGCAGTTTTAGGAGATCCTCCCCGGCGGAGAGAATCGGAAGCCTCGTCGTCACGATATCTGTGTAGAGATCGTAGTCAGGTATGTTTTTCGGGGAGAGACAGTGGTAGTATTTCACGGAAAGCGCCTGGGCCTCGGTTTCATTCACCGTCTCGTTGTTGAAGGAAAAGTAGGAGACGGGAATAAACACCACGCAGCCATCGTCCAAATGTCCGCCATACTCTTCTAACAGAGCCAGATCATACTGATATGTCTGGCTCACACTTCCGAAATTAAAGCAGGAATACCCGTCCTCCGTCAGCTCGTCATAGATAAAATCATACGCCCCGTGGGAGCTGCCCACATTGGCGATCTCCACCTCATTAATCTGATTCCCCAGCATCCGCAGGTTCCACATGTCCATATACTTCGCATCGTCAATTTCCCGATACGGAATATTCAGAAGAAATAAAACAAGCACCGCCGCTGCAGGGATACAGATGCACTTTATGACAAATACGAGGATTGTTTTTTTTCTGTTCATCTTTTCCTCCGTTCCGAAGCATTCCATGCTGAGGAACGCGGGCAGAATCTCCGATTCTGCTCTGCGATCAAGGTAATTTGTGATGCTTCTGCACAAATTACCAGTTGTATAAATTGCTCTTCAGAGCATTTATGCAACCTTTCCCTTTCCTGTCATAGTGAAATATTTCAACATGTACATGAATGAAAGAACTATAAGCAGACTCTTGGGTTTGCTGTATTTAAAATTGAAAATAAATAAACTCCGTCGCAATTCCCTTGTAAGAAAACAGCGAAATCACCACCAAAAGCAGCACGTAGACACTCCACCGTACAATTCCTCTCTGCCGGGACACTATGCCGATCACATCCCGTTTCAGCGAGACGAGATCATACATAAAAAGCACAGCCGCCGACAGCAGCATACCCAGCATGGACAGATAGGGCATATCCAGACAAATGACAGCTGTTTTTAAATAATTGAAGGGCCTCCCGATATCCCAGAACAGCCTCGAAATAATCCAGAAGGCGTCCTGAATCGTGTTTGCACGGAAAAAGATCCAGGTAAAGCAGAGCAGGGCGAAGGTCACGGGAAGCTGCCACCAATGTTTCCTGCGGACGACAGAAACGCCCTTTCGCGTTTTGGGGTAGACAAACGTTTCAAGAATCTGCAGGATGCCGTGAATCGCGCCCCAGAGGATGTAGGTCAGGCTGCTTCCGTGCCAGAAACCGCTTACCAGAAAAGTGATCAGGAGATTCAGGCAGTTGCGCCATCTCGGCACGCGGTTGCCCCCAAGGGGAATATAGACATAGTCCCGGAACCATGTGGACAGCGAGATGTGCCAGCGGCTCCAGAATTCCTTGATGGAAAAGGAGAGGTAGGGACTTTTAAAGTTGGCTGCAAGCTCAATGCCGAAGAGCTTCGCGCAGCCGATGGCGATGTCCGAGTAGCCTGAAAAATCACAGTAGATTTCAAGGGCAAACATCACCGTGACGATGATAAAGACAAGCCCGACATAGCTGTGCGCGTTGTCATACACCTTATTTACGGTGACGGCGAACACGTCCGCAATTACCAGCTTTTTAAAATACCCCCAGGCCATCAGCTTGAGTCCGTAAGTCACTTTCTCATAGTCAAAGAGCCGCTCCTTTTTTAACTGCGGCAAAAGCGCGTCTGCCCGCCCGATAGGGCCTGCCAAAAGCTGCGGGAAAAAGGAGACGAACAGGGCATAATAACCAAAGTGCCGCTCCGCGCGGATTTTGCCTTTATATACGTCGATCAGATATCCCATGGATTGAAAAAAGTAAAAGGAAACGCCTGCGGGCAGCAGGATCCTTAAGGTGAGGGGGTGCAGCGCGAGACGGCCCGCGTCGATCATGGCGTTCAGGCGGTCGATCACGGGAGCTCCCAGCTTAAAAATCAGAAGGATACCCACAAGGGGCAGGACGCCGCCAAGCAGGCAGAGATTTTTCTTCGCGTGATCCGGTGCTTTTTCCAGCCCCAGGGCAAGAAAATAGGTAAGAGCCGTGGAAAAGAGGAGCAAAAGGCCGTAGGCGGCGTGCAGATTCATGTAAAAGGCATAGCTTGCCGCCAGCAGGAAAACCCACCGGAATCTGGCGGGCACGATATGGTACAGAATAAAGGCCGTCAGCAAAAAGACGGCAAAGGTGATCGAATTAAAAAGCATAGCTGCCTCCGCGCCTCTATTGAAAGAGGATAATGATTTTGTCTCCGTTTTCGTAGCAGGTGTAGACTCTGTTTGCCAGAGAAGGTTCTGTGCTGTCAATCAGGGTTTGGTCTTCCTCCGTCAGCTTCTCGAAGTCGAAGGATTCCTGCGTATAGTGCAGGAGCAGCGCACCGCCGAGATAGGAGGAGTTTGACGGATAAACAGGCACCAGATGGCGGAAAAGAGGGTACTTTTCCCTCAGCCGCGTTGTCTGGGGAGAACGCGGTATCCTGCCTGATATAGTCAGCTTTTCGAAAGAGCCGTCCGCATTCAGTGTTTCCACATCATGCACAATGCTGTAAATCAGGTATTCCTCATATTGCTTCTGGCTACTCATGGCGTTTCCGTAGCTGTAGGAAAAGGTCAGCCCGAAAAGCATACTGGGAAGGAAAAGAAGCGGGCCAAGCCGTGAAAGTCTGGTGAAAAGAGCGGAAATCATAATGCCTGTCCACAACCCGACGCTGCACAGGCACAGCAGGGAGTGCGCGCTTATGCTGAAATTGGAATGGGTCAGAACCAGAAGCGGGCTGACTGCTCCCAGAGTTACGCAAACAGGCAGGAAGAGCAGGTATACAAGGGATAAAATTTTGAGATACCGTTTCTTTTTCCGGCCCCTAAGGGTTATTCCCCAAACAACCATGCCTGCCGCCGTGAGGATGGCAAGGAGCACAAGCAGGGGCGCGGGAATGCTCTGCGCCGCCATGGTGATATGCTTTGCAAAAGTTTGCAGGTTCAAGGCAATGCCCGAGAAAAAACCGTTTTCGGAATGCCAAGCAAAGCGGTAAGCTTCCGGCTGCCATCCGCCGTTTCCCGTGTAGATATAGTAGTTTAATATCAAATATTTATAGAGCAGAACGCTGAAAATACAGGCAATTCCACGGACAAAAAGTCTGGGAAGGTCGAGGCGTTCCGAAAAGAGCATGAAAAACACTTCCAGAAACCAGAGACTGATATATACGCCTATGGCGGGCTGGTATGTGGTGAGTGTGACAAGACACAGGAAAAGGGAAAACAGAAAAATTTTCCAGAGCGCCT
The DNA here is from genome assembly GCA_009774215.1 of Lachnospiraceae bacterium. Taxonomy (GTDB): domain Bacteria; phylum Bacillota; class Clostridia; order Lachnospirales; family Lachnospiraceae; genus UBA3282. The sequence goes on along the minus strand of VSNH01000011.1, from coordinate 2,958 downwards.
TTTTCGGGGGAACCGCATAGGGCAGAACCGACGTGCAGAGAGCCAGAATCATGGTGACGCAGTCAAATCTGTAGGAAAGATTTGACAGGAGAAAGGGATTGGCAATCACGAGAAATCCGATGCAGAGAGGAGAAATCATGCGGCCTTCCCCGGACGGGTAACGCTTTGTGTACAGTGTAATCGTATAAGCTAAAAGGAGGACGGACAAAAGAAGGGGAAGAGGATGCACATCCCCTATGGGAAAGCCGCCGCAAAGCCAGGTTACAAGGCATTCCGTGAGCGGTCTTGCGTCGTTTTTCCAGCCCGTAATTCCGTAGAGACTGCGGGAGAGATCATCCTGATAATAACGGTTGGCAAGGATGATGGGCAGGACATAGACAGCGTACAATGCTGTCAAAGAAAAAAAGAGCGTCCGATCCTTCTGTTCTATCTTAAGCCATGCGGGAAATTTCCTGTTTTTCATTGATGCGGTATCCTCCGTTTCTGCTAATTAGTAACAGTTCAGCCTGCTAATTATTTTACTGTATTGTGGAAATATTTACAACCATGTGCTATAGTGAAAACGGAGGCGGATGAAAATTATGGGTATCACTTCCTTTTATTTTTTGTGTTTTTTTGCCGTTTTATTAATCGTATATTATTGTATTCCCCGTAAGCTGCAATGGGGATTTCTTTTGTTGGGAAGCGTCGCGTACTGCCTGCTTGCGGGGCAGGGAATCCTGATTCTCTATCCGCTTGTGTCCGTGGGAGCCTCCTATCTGGGCACGAAAGCGCTTGCAAGGGCGCCGCAGGAGGCGGAGAAGAAGCGCAGGGGCATCCTTGCAGTAACTATATTGGTCAATATCGGCATTCTCTTTGCCCTGAAATATGTGAATTTCTTTATCAATACGGTGGATGGCGTTGTGCATTTGCTCGGCGGGCCGGACGAACTGATTGCCGGGGTGGATTTTCTGGTGCCTCTGGGGGTGAGTTTTTATACGTTTTCCCTGCTGGGCTATGTGATTGACGTCTATTATGGGCTGGCGGATGCGCAGAAGAATTTCGGGAAGCTCGCGCTCTACGGGCTGTATTTTCCCAATCTGATTTCCGGGCCGATTTTAAAGTACAGGGAGCATGCGGAACAGTTTTTTGCGCCCCATGCCTTTGACTATAAGCAGGTGACGCAGGGCTTACAGCGCATGGTCTGGGGGTTTTTCAAAAAGCTGGTGATCGCCGAGAGACTGGGCGTTTTGGTGAATACGGTTTACGGCGATTACGAAGGGTATCCGGGCGCGTACATCTGGATAGCGACTGCCTGCTACGCTTTTCAGCTCTACACGGATTTTTCCGGCTGTATGGATATCGTGCTGGGGCTGTCGCAGAGTCTGGGTATCGCTCTGCCTGAAAACTTCCAGACGCCGTTTTTTTCGAAGAGCGTGGCGGAATACTGGCGCAGATGGCATATCACGCTGGGCGTTTGGATGAAGGATTATGTTTTTTATCCGCTTCTTCGGTCAAAACTTTTTACGAACCTGAACAAATCTTTGAAAGAAAAATTCGGGAAAAAGCGCGGAAAGCAGTACGCCACGTTTGCGGCCATGTTTGTCCTGTGGCTGACGGTGGGCATCTGGCACGGCGGCGATTGGAAGTTTGTAATCGGTTCCGGATTGCTGCACTGGTTTTATATCGTGATGGAGGAGCTGCTGGCGCCGCCCTTTGCCCGTCTGAATGAGCGGCTTCATTTAAGCGGGGAGGGACGTTTTTTAAACGGCATCCGCATCCTGCGCACTTTTTTTCTCGTGTGTATCGGCGATCTGTTTTTCCGCGCCGCCTCGGTGGGCGACGCGTTTGCCATGCTTAAGAGTGCGGTGGGCGTGTGGAATCCGCAGATTCTATGGGACGGTTCGCTGTTGCAGCTCGGCCTTGACGGGATTGAGACGGCGGTGGCTGTTTTGGCGCTCCTTCTCCTGTGGGCGGTTTCCCTGAAACAGAGAAAGGAACCGGTGCGGGAAAGCATTGCGAAAAAGCCCCTTTTCCTTCGCTGGATTTTGTGGTACGCGTTATTGTTTGCGGTAATTTTGTTAGGATACTACGGGCCGGGGTACAGCGCGGCGGAGTTTATTTATCAGGGGTTTTAAGAAATCGGAGAAAATCAGATAGTAAAGACTGGAAAACTGTGGTAAACTTAAAAGTAGGACTATGAGTACGGGAGACGGAGAATGGATAAAATAGCAGTATTAATTCCCTGTTATAATGAAGAAAGGACGATTGCGAAGGTGGTGACCGACGCCAGGGAGGCGCTGCCGGAGGCGGTGGTTTATGTCTATGACAATAATTCCACGGACCGCACGGTGGAGCTGGCGAGAGATGCCGGCGCGGTGATCCGGTATGAGCATATGCAGGGAAAAGGCAATGTGATGCGCAGAATGTTCCGGGAGATTGAGGCGGAGTGCTATATCATGGTGGACGGTGATGACACTTATCCCATGGAGTATGCAAGGGAAATGGCGGACAAGGTACTTCTTCACAGCGCGGACATGGTGGTGGGAGACAGGCTTTCCTCCACTTACTTTACGGAGAATAAGAGGCCGTTTCACAATTTTGGCAACTCCATTGTGCGCGGCAGCATCAACAGGCTGTTTCACTGCGACATCAAGGATATTATGACGGGATACCGCGCGTTCAGCTACGGCTTTGTAAAAACCTTTCCCGTGCTTTCCACGGGCTTTGAGATTGAGACCGAAATGACGATACACGCGGTCTACAACAATATGCAGATTGAGAATGTGATCGTGGATTACAGGGACAGGCCCGAGGGCAGTGAATCAAAATTAAATACCTTTTCGGACGGGTACAAAGTGCTTCACACGATCATGAAGCTTTACCGGGATTACAAGCCTTTCGGATTTTTCGGGCTGTGTTCGATTATCCTTATGCTGCTTGCGATCGTGCTCTTTATCCCCATCCTGATTACTTATT